>JAYRMP010000028.1:10709-33465 GCA_041912655.1 Novosphingobium sp.
TCAAGGGCGCCGGCATTGCCCATGACGCGCATGTCGCGCTGGATCAGGCGGCGGAAAAGATCGATAAGCAGCTGCGCCGCTACAAGCGCCGGATCAAGGATCGCCACGCGCAGACCAGCCACGCAATCCGCGCTGAGGAAGCCGCCTATACCGTCTTCGTCGAACCGGACGAGGCGGAAGAGGAAGTCACTGTCGATGCGCCGGTGGTGATCGCCGAAACCCGCGTCGACGTGCCCGAGGCCACCGTTTCCGACGCGGTCATGATGCTCGACCTGCGCAATACCAATGCGCTGCTGTTCAAAAACGCTGGCACCGGGAAGCACAATATGGTCTACCGGCGCGGAGACGGTTCGATCGGCTGGGTTGAACCTTCCTGACAGCCGCTGTAAAGGCGCGCGCAATTTCCAGGTAAGGGGCAGGGGGCTTGGATGCGGTGATTGGCCGCTCCACGTCCCCCTGCGTTCGTTCCTGGTGCAATAATCGGACAAAGCGCTTGCCCATGACCGCACTTTTCACTCTCCAGCCCGAAGCTGTCGGCACGATCGATGCGGACAGCAAGCAGGCGATTCTCGAACAGCTCGCCCAGCGATTCGCTGCGGTCTATGGTCTCAATCCCGCGCTGGTGCTGGAACGGATCGAAGAGCGCGAGAAGCTGGGGAGCACCGGGTTCGGCCGGGGAGTTGCGATTCCGCACGCCCGGATCCCGGAACTGAACCGTCCGGTCGCCGCCTTTTTCCGCCTCGCCTCGCCGGTTGCGTTCGATGCGGCGGATGGCATGCCGGTCGACATGGTGTTCGGCCTGCTTTCGCCCGAACAGGCAGGGGCCGCCCACCTTCATGCGCTTGCCGCGATCAGCCGGATGATGCGCGACGATGCGCTTCACGCCGCATTGGGCGAAGCACCGGGGGCAGAGGCGCTCTATGCGCTGCTCGCCAATGGCATCGACCGCGACGCGGCCTGATCACCGCCCCGGCGCGGCGCCCTGACCATGGACGCCCGCCTTCCTGCCCACCTCGAAATTGCCGCGCTGCGCCGCGCCGCCGAAGCGGCTGGCGGCTTCGCCACTGTCCTGCGCAAAGGTGAACGCGACAGCGGCACTGTGCTTGTCGTTCTTAGCGAAAGCGGCGGAAACCAGCGCCTTTATGAGCGCATGCCCAGCCTCGACGGTGGTCGGGTCTGGCAGCTCTCCATGTCGCAAGACACTGATAATCCAAATATTTTTACCGATTATCTGACCCGCCGCGGTACCCAGGACCCCGATCTGTGGATTGTCGAACTGGATATCGTGGATGGTGAACGGCTCATCGCCTTGCTCTAGCGCGCGGGTTGACTTTTGTGCGGTGCCGCACGAAAGGCGCGCGACCTTAAGTTTGTGCGCAGGCGGCGCAGGCGGCGTTTCGGCCACTTTCGCTAGCACGCAGACGGGGGATAGCCGGCAGGTTTTCCGGCTGGGGGTAAGGTTCTGTTTTGCAGTTTCCGCCTTCGGTCCAGCCTGCGTCTGGTGCGTCCACCGCCCAGTAAGTTTGCTTGATGAGCCCGAAGTTGAAGAGCGCCAGCATTATTGCCACGGGCGCCATGATTCTCACGATTGTTGCCAGCGCTGGCGGTTCGGGCGCAGCCGCGGAGAGCCTTTCTCCGGTGGTGGTAAACCAGGAACCGACTCCCCAGATCATCATCCAGCCGGTCGAAACCGACACCGTGGTCGCGCCCAAGGCCGATTCCGCTGAGGTGCAGCTGCCGGTCGCCGAGCCCAAGGCGAGCAGCCTTGCCGCGCTGGTTTCCGCCCAGCCCCAGCCCGCCGAGCTCTCGCGTGAGCTCACTTGCTTGGCCGGGGCGATCTACTTCGAAGCCAAGAGCGAATCGCTGGTGGGCCAGCTGGCCGTGGGCCGCGTGGTCGTCGCCCGCTCCAAGTCGGGCCGCTTCCCCGAAAGCTATTGCGGCGTCGTCTACCAGCCTTCGCAGTTCTCCTTCGTGCGCGGCGGCACCATGCCGGCGATCCCGAAAGCTTCGCGCGACTGGAAGGAGGCCGTGGCGATCGCCCAGATCGCTCATGCCGGCACCTGGCAGAGCCCGGCCGAAGGCGCGCTGTTCTTCCACGCCGCCTACGTCTCTCCCGGCTGGCGGCTGAAGCGCCTTGCCCGGATCGACAATCACGTCTTCTATCGCTGATCCATGAAGGGGCGGGAGCAATCCCGCCCTTTCGGCTTCGCTGGAACGTCAGCTCCGGCTGAACGTCACCCAGACCGGCGCATGGTCGCTGGCCTTCTCGCGTCCGCGATAGGCCTTGTCGACCCCGCAGGCCTCCATCCGGTCGGCCAGTTCGGGCGAGAGCAGCGCGTGATCGATGCGAAAGCCGTGGTCGCGCTGCCATGCGCCCGCCTGGTAATCCCAGAAGGTCCAGATCCCGCCCGCCGGATGGTGTGTGGCCAGCGCATCGGTCCAGCCGTCGGCCAGCAGCCGGGCATAGGCATCGCGCGATTCGGGCTGCATCAGGGCGTCGTCGGCCATGGCGCGCGGTGACCACACGTCATGATCGTGCGGGATCACGTTGAAATCGCCGATCACCAGCGCCGGCACTTCTTCCGCCGCCAGCACGCGCATCCGCGCCCGCAGGCGTTCCATCCAGGCCAGCTTGTAATCGAACTTCGGTCCGGGATGCGGATTGCCGTTGGGCAGGTAGATGCAGGCCACGCGGGTGTCGAAGACTTCTGCCTCGAGATAGCGGGCCTGTTCGTCCTCGGGATCGCCGGGCAGGCCGCGCATCACTTCGATCGGCCTGGTGCCATCCGCCAGGATTGCGACGCCGTTGAAGCCCTTCTGACCATGCCAGATCGCCTGATAGCCGATTTTCTCGAACTCGGCGGCGGGAAAGCCTTCGTCCTGGGTCTTGATCTCCTGCAGGCAGGCGACAGCCGGGCGGGTTTCCTCGAGCCATTCCAGCAGCCGCGGCAGGCGCGCCTTGATCCCGTTGATGTTGAAGGTGGCGATCTTCATCAGACAGAAAAGGACGAGCCGCAGCCGCAGCCCGAAGCCGCGTTGGGATTCTCCACCTTGAACGCCGCGCCGCCGAGCGATTCGACATAGTCGACCACGCTGCCAGCTACGAGATCGAGGCTGACCGGATCGACCACCAGCGTCGCTTCGCCCTGTTCAACCACCAGGTCGTCAGCCTCTGCCGCATCGGCGAGACCAAATCGGTACTGGAACCCCGAGCAGCCCCCGCCCTCCACCGAAAGGCGCAGGATCGCGGGCTTGCCCTGTTTCGCGGCAATCGCCGCGACCCGGGCCGCGGCAGACGGGCTGAGGTTCATGGTTGGCGCATCCATGCCTGCGATGTAGGCGCTGGTGTCCCTTGGGGCAAGGCGCTGCGCCCTGTCAGGCGCTCTGGATATAGCTGCGCATCGCCTCAGCTTCGGATTCGATCCGTTCGATCCGGTATTTGACTAGGTCGCCGATCGAAACGAAGCCGATCACCCGCTCTCCGTCCACCACTGGCAGGTGGCGGATCCGGCGCCGGGTCATGAGGCCCAGCGCTTCGAGCACACCCGTGGCGCGATCGACGGTAATTGCCGGGGCGGTCATCACCTCGCCGACGCTGCGCTCCAACATCACCGGACCGTGCGCTGCAAGCTGGTAGACGACATCGCGTTCAGAGAAGATTCCGGCGATCCGGCCATTGGAATAAACCGGCAATGCTCCGATCCTTCGCTCGGCCAGGATGGCCACGGCCTCCCTGACGCTGGTCGAGGCATCGCAGCTCACGATGTCGGTGGTCCGCCCTTCGATCAGTCGCGCAATCGTCACGGCGCTTCTCCCGGCTGTTCTCCCATGGCGAGGATGACATGAAGCCGCGCGCTTGGCCAGTGTGCTTGGTCGCCGCATGTGCAGGAGGGCTTGCCTTGCCGCGCCGCGCCGCCCATGTGGGCGCCATGTCCCGCATACCGCTTGATGAGAACCCCGCCTCACGCTTCGCCTGGGCGCGCTACAAGTCCTTCCTGCGCTGGTCGGCGCTGATCGCTCTGGCCACCGTCGCGGCGAGCATGGCCGTGGTCTGGCACTACTTCGGGGCCGACTGGCTGCACATGTATATCGCGGTGGCGCTGGCCGCCGGCTTTATCGTGCTGCTCACCGGCGCGCTGATGGGGCTGGTGTTCCTGTCCAGCGGCGCCGGCCACGACGAGGCCGTGCGCGACTGGGACGAGGATCAGGGCTGAGCCGGATCGGCGGGATAGAGCCGGTATTCCTCCACCGGTACGCCGCCGACCAGATGTTCCTGGATGATCCGTTCGAGCACGTCCTCGCGGCAGGAATGATACCAGACCCCTTCGGGCCAGACGACCGCGACCGGCCCCGCGGCGCAGATTTTCAGGCAATCGGCCTTGGTCCGGGCGATCCCGCCATCGCGGTCGAGCTTCAGTTCCTTGAGCCGCTTCTTGAGATACTTCCACGCCGGGGTGCCGACCGCGCGGCTGCAGCATTCGCCCTTTTCCGCCTCGGCGCAGAGGAAGATGTGGCGGCGGATGCCCTCGCCGCCATTGATGGCAAGCGCGGCGCGCGCCCGGTCAAGTTCTACCGGGTCAGCGCTCACGCTCGCAGCCCCCAGGTTCCGGTCAGTTCGGCGCGGAACTCGTCGGGAACCGGGCCGGGACGGCCATCCGCGATCGAGACGATCACCGAGCGGGCGAAGGCGACCGGGCGATCTTCCTGGATCAGCACCTGGACGATGGTCCAGCTGGTCCGACCCACCGCCTCGATCGCGCAGTAGACTTCCACGGGGCCGGGAAAGTGGCCTTCGGACAGGTATTCGATCCCCATGCTGGCAACCATCGCGCGGCGCTGGCCCAGCGCAACGCGCATGCCCATGCCAACGTTGAATCGCACCCGCCCGTCCTCCATCATCGCCGCCAGCGCGACGTTGTTGAGGTGCTGGTTCGGATCGACGTCGGAAAACCGGGTCGTGATCTGGTGCCTAAACGGATAGCGCGCTGGATTCAGCAGGGCGGGGTCGGGTCTGGCCATGGCGAGGCTATTTCCCCTTGCCCAGCCAGCGGTCAAGCCAGCCGAGCACGGTTTCGTGCCATTGCTGCGAATTCTTCGGCTTCAGCACCCAGTGATTCTCATCCGGGAAGACCAGCAGCTCGCTCGGCACACCCTTGCGCTGAAGCGCGGTGAAGGCGGCGAGGCCTTGGGTATAGGGGATGCGGAAATCCTTTTCGCTGGTGATCACCAGCATCGGGGTCTGCCATTTGCTGACGTGGTTCACCGGGTTCCACTTTTCATATTCTTCCGGCGCCTCATGGTACGGCTTGCCCCCGTGTTCCCATTCGTCGAACCACAGTTCCTCGGTTTCGTAGGCCATGGCGCGGGCATCGAACACGCCGTCGTGCTGGACCAGGCACTTGAACCGGTCGGGCCACTGCCCCGCGATCCAGTTCATCATGTAGCCGCCGTAGGAGGCGCCGAGCGCGCAGGCGTTGCTGCCGTCGAGCGCAGGGTCGCGCGCCAGTGCGGCAGCCAGGCCCTTTTGCAGGTCCTCCAGCGGCTTGCCGCCCCAGTCGCGGTTGATCGAATCGGTGAAGGCCTGGCCGTATCCGGTCGAGCCGTGGAAATCGATCGTCACCACGGCATAGCCCTGGCTGGCGAAGACGCGCGGGTTCCAGCGGAACGACCAGCCATCGCCAAAGCTGCCCTGCGGCCCGCCGTGGACGAACAGCAGCACCGGCAGCTTGCCCGTGGCTCCGGCGGGCTTGATGATCTGGCCCCAAACGGTGTCGCCCTGCGCCCCGGCAAAGCTGAACCGGCCCGCTTCGATCGGTCGCAGCGCGCCAAGCTGCGCATCGTTGGCCTTGCTCAGCTGGCGTCCGGGCTTGCCGCGCGGCGCCACGTAAACCTCTGCCGGGCCGGACAGCGAATCGCGGGTGTAGAGCAGGCCGCCGTCCTTCATCACCGAGACATTGCCGACATGGCCCTCGCTGGCTCCCTTGGGGGCGAGCTTCAGGCGGGTAACCTTGCCGCTGGCGAGGTCCACCCGGAACGCGGGAGCATCGAGCACGTCTTCCGCCGTGACGATCAGCGCGCGCGAATCGGGGGTCCAGGCAATCGAGCCGACCGAGCGGTCCCAGCCTTGCGTCAGTGCGCGCCGTTCCTTGGTCTTGAGATTGAGCAGCTGGATCACCAGCCGGTCCGCTTCGTAACCCGGCCGCTCCATCGCCGCCCAAGCCAGCCACTGCCCGTCGGGTGACGGCGCGGGCAAGGTGTCGCTGCCCGTGTTCCCCAGCGTCGGACTGTGCGGCGCCTTGCCGTCGAGCATCGAGTGCCAGACGTTGGTATCGGTCGACAGCGGCTCGTTCCGGTCGGCCTGCCGCGCGACGAAGAAGGCGCTTTTCGAATCCGGGGCCCAGGCCAGTTCCTCGGCCCCGCCCATCGGCTTGGTCGGGGTATCGCCGGTCAGGGTGCCGACCGGGCCGTCCAGCGCCGCGCCATCGCCCGCCAGCTTGCCCGCTGCGTCCAGCGCGAAGGCGAAGCCGCGGCTGTAGTTGCCCGGCGTTTCCCAGGCGTCCCAGTGCCGCACGAAGCCCGCGCCGTCGCGGTAATGGCGACCGCTGCCGGGACCGGGCTTGCTGGTGTCGCCGGAGGACTCGCAGCCCAGCGTCGGGCAATCGCGCGCGGTGTCGCCCCAGACCAGCACTCGCCCGCCATCGGGCGAAAGGAGGAAGCCGGCGACATCGGCCTTGAAGGCGCTGGCCTGGACCGGCGCCGCGCCCGGAGCCGTCAGGTCCAGCACCCAGAGCTGATCCGATCCCGACTTGTCCGAGATGAAGTAGAGGCGCTTCCCGTCAGGGCTGAAGGCCGGGCTGCTTTCGCCCGCTTCGGGAATGTCGGCGATTCGCTCGGCTGGCCCGCCGGTCAGCGGGGCGCGCCACAGGCCGGGCGACCGCTTCAGGCTGGCGGGATCGGTATCCGTCTGCTGCCAGACGACCCACTTGCCATCCGGTGAGGGCGTGGGTGCGGTGAGCCGCTTGAGCGTCAGCAGATCCTGCACGGACATGGCGCGACTAGCCGACTGGGCAAGCGCGGGTGCGGTGCAGAGCGAGAGGGCGAGGGCGCCAAGCGCTGGGGCGGTGAGAGACGCGAGTGAAAGCTTCATGCCGACGGGGTTACCGCCTGAAGCGCCGCTGTCCTAGCCCTTCTTGCCGACGATCCGCGCGATTTCGGCGGCAACCATGCGCTCCACCAGCGGCGGCAGGTTCTTGTCGAGCCATTCGGCCAGCGCCGGGCGCAGCAGTTCGCGGGTCAGCCCTTCCAGAGAGGTTTCGCCGGAGCGGACGATCTGCGGGGCGGCGCCGGGTTCGGCCAGCATGGCCAGCGCGGCCAGCGATTCGCGCATCGAACTGGCGGTCTGTTCCGGCAGAAGCGGCTTTTCCGCGGGTGCCTCACCAGCTTCGAAGTATTCGCCGGCGTCAGCCAGATCGAGCACTTCATCTTCAGGCTCCGCCACCGGATCCGTGGGGACTTCGCGGACATGGGTATCGCTTGCCGCAGCCACGCGATTGTCGCGCGCGATCACTTTCTTGATCGATTCGAGGATCTCCTCGACCGAAGGTTCGCCCGCCTGCCGCATTTGCCGCCCCATATCCAACGCCGATTCGCTGTCCCGGATCGGGACGGAATCACTCTCCGGTTACTGAACCGTCCTGCGCTTTGCTGTCAACGGTGCGGGTCCCCTTCGGGGTCGGTGCAGGATCGCTCTGCCAGTCCCAGATCGCGCCTTCGACCCGGCGGTAATTGATGTCGGGATCGTAGAGCACCCCGCCGTCGAGCCCGAGATCGCGCGATTCGGCCTTGCCCATCGCGGACAGCAGGTTGAACCCGGCGACATAGGCGTTGCGGCGCGCGGTGACGAGCTGGACCTGGGCGGTCAGCAGTTCGTTCTCGGCATTGAGGATGTCGAGGATCGTGCGGTTGCCCACGGTGTTTTCCGCGCGCACGCCTTCAAGGCTGAGCGTGGCGGCATCGACCGCCGCCTGCGAGGAGGTGATCAGCGATTGCGAGGCCTGCCACTGGGCGTAGGCCGCGCGGACCCCGGCGATGACCTGGCGTTCGATCCCGATTTCCTGTTCCAGCGCGACGTTCTCGCGCGCCTGGGCCTGTCGGCGCTGTGCGGCGGGAAGTCCGCCCTGGAACAGCGGAATCGTTGCGCGCACGCCGGCCACCGCGCTGGTCGAGCTCTGGTCCGCGCCCGGAATCTTGTTCGATCCCAGGAAATCGCCGTAGTCGCCTCCGGCAAAGACGCTGACCTTGGGCAGGCGTCCGGCGCTGGCGACATTGACGTCATAGCCCGCCGCCTTGGCGCGCTCGCGCGCGGCGATCAGGTCCGGGTTGCTGTCGAGCGCGATGGTCACCGCCTCGTCCGCGCTGGCGGGCAGGCCCGGCAGCGGCGGCGGCGGCTCAAGCGTGCCGGGGGCCTTGCCGACCACCTGGATGTAGCGTTCGCGCGCAGCGATGAGATTCGCCTGGGCGGAACGCGTCTGGCCCTGGGCCAGCGCCAGGCGCGATTGCGACTGGGCAACGTCGGTACGGGTGAGATCGCCGATCTCGAACCGGTCGCGGGTAGCCTGGAGATTGACTTCCAGCCGGCCGACATTGCTCTGGTTGAGCCGGACCACCGCCTCGCCCAGGATCACGTCCATGTAGGCGGCGACGGTCTGGGAAAAGACCAGCGATTCGACCCCGCGAAGGTCGGCCTGCCCGGCCTCGACGCGGGTGCGGGCGGCGCGGATCGAGTTCTTGATCGCGCCGCCGGCATAGACCGACAGGCCGGCGTCGACGCCCACGGCCAGGTTGCGGTCCGGGGCCAGTGCGCTCGACGAACTGTCGTGGAGGAATTCGGTGTAGGTCGCGGTCCCGCTCAGCGAGGGCAGGCTGGCGGACCGGGCGATCGGCACTGATTCGTCCACCGCACGCTGCTGGGCGCGGGCCGATTGCAGCGTCGGGTTGGTGGTATAGGCCATGACCAGCGCGCCGCGCAGGTCATCGGCGGTTGCCGGGACGGCGGCGAGCACCAGACCCGCCGCGAAGCCCGTGCCGAGTGCCAGCCGTGTCATGGTTCGGCTCCGCCTTGCAGTCATGCTCAGAAGCTCCAGCGCTTGGGCGCGGCGAGTTCGCGCAGCACCGGGATGCCGATGTCGGCAAGGGGCAACAGCGCCACTTCGCCCTGCTGCTTGCGCCCGGTCGCCAGCCGGGTAACCCCGCGCTCGACCAGCCCGGTGACTATCCGGCCACCTTCGGCAAGTTCCCCGGCCAGCCCTGCGGGCAGCTGTTCGATCGCGCCATCGACCAGCACCAGCGTGTACTGGCCCATGCCCTTGGCCTGGGTGGCTGCATCGGCAGCGGAAACCGTATCGAGCACGGCCACTTGCGGGCGAAGCAGTTCGCCAAGGTAGCCGCTGCCGCAGCTGACCACCAGCACGCGGTCTTCCGCCTGCGGTGCGGCTTCGACCAGCATCATGCCGTGGACCAGCGGCGCGGGCAGCGCATGGTTGCCGTCGAGCGGAATGGCGCGGTCGATATAGGCGTGGCCGCGCGCGTCCTCGGGCACGAAATCTTCACGCGGGACGCGGGCCATCGCGGCCAGGACCCATTCCTCGTTCACCCCGCTGACGCGCAGCTGGCTGTCGATCATGGCCCGGCGTGCAACGGCTTGGGCGGCGGCGGTGTTGGCGGAAGCGGGTCGGGTGGCGGTCAGGGTCATGGTCTCATTGGCTTTCGCGGCACTGTATTGCGCGAACAATACAGCAAGGCAATCGCCACGCTTCTAGGCGAAGGCACCCGCCGCGCCAAGCGCTTTGACGGCGGGATAAGGCGGGCCTATGGGCGGGCGCACGACTGTTCTGGCCCATGGGAGCAAGCAATGACCGGCATGGTGACGATCCGCGAGGAAGACCTGATCGCAAGCGTGGCCGACGCGCTGCAATACATCAGCTATTTCCACCCGATGGACTACATCCGCGCGCTGGGCGACGCCTACGAGGCGGAGCAGGGCCCGGCGGCCAAGGATGCCATCGCCCAGATCCTCACCAACAGCCGGATGTGCGCCGAAGGGCACCGCCCGATCTGCCAGGACACCGGCATCGTCAATGTCTTCGTCGAATGGGGCCAGGATTGCCGGCTCGAATCGACCCGCTCGCTGCAGGACGTGGTCGATGAAGGTGTGCGCCGCGCCTATCTTAACCCGGAAAACAAGCTGCGCGCTTCAGTGCTGGCCGATCCGGCCTTCACCCGCCGCAACACCCGCGACAATACGCCCTGCGTGCTGTCGGTAACGATGGTTCCGGGCAGCAAGGTCTCGGTCGATGTCGCGGCCAAGGGCGGCGGCAGCGAGAACAAGTCGAAGTTCAAGATGATGAATCCCAGCGACAACATCGTCGACTGGGTGCTGGAAATGCTGCCCCAAATGGGCGCCGGCTGGTGCCCGCCGGGGATGCTGGGCATCGGCATCGGCGGCACGGCGGAACACTGCGTCGCGCTCGCCAAGAAGAGCCTGATGGAGCCGATCGACATGGCCCAGCTCAAGGCGCGCGGGCCGCAGAATGATATCGAGGCGCTGCGGATCGAGATCTTCGACAAGGTCAACGCGCTGGGCATCGGTGCGCAGGGCCTGGGCGGGCTTTCCACCATCCTCGACGTCAAGATCCTCGACTGGCCGTGCCACGCCGCGGGCAAGCCGGTGGCGATGATCCCCAATTGCGCCGCCACCCGCCACGCCCATTTCACGCTCGACGGATCGGGGCCGAGCTTCCTCGAAACGCCCAAGCTTGATGAATGGCCCAAGGTCAGCTGGGCTCCGGATTCGGCGGCCAAGCGGGTCAATCTCGACACCCTCACGGCAGAAGAAGTGCGCAGCTGGAAGCAGGGCGATCGCCTGCTGCTCAACGGCAAGATGCTGACCGGCCGCGATGCCGCGCACAAGCGCATCCAGGACATGCTGGCCAGAGGCGAAGAGCTGCCGGTCGATTTCCGGGGCCGCGCGATCTACTATGTCGGTCCCGTCGATCCGGTGCTGGGCGAGGTCGTTGGTCCGGCCGGTCCGACCACCGCAACGCGCATGGACAAGTTCACCGACATGATGCTCGACCTCGGCCTGCTGACCATGATCGGCAAGGCCGAGCGCGGGCAGGGCGCGGTGGATTGCATCGCCAAGCACAAGGTCGCCTATCTGATGGCGGTCGGCGGCGCGGCCTATCTGGTGGCGCGGGCGATCCGCGAGGCCAAGGTCATCGCTTTCGAGGACCTGGGCATGGAAGCGATCTACGAGTTCGAGGTCGAAGACATGCCGGTAACGGTCGCGGTCGATAGCGAAGGCAACAACGTCCACAAGCTTGCCCCGCTGGTCTGGCAGGAAAAGATCGCGCGCGAAGGGCTGCTGGCCAAGTAACCGATCTCCATCGACCAAGGTCGCTTGGGGCTCGACGAAGCAACTGGCCTTGCCGGGCCGGGGCAGGCTAAGCCATCATCACGATGGAAGCCGCCGAACCCCCTGCAGACGTGAACCAGCGCGTCCCCGCGCGCATTGTGCTCGCGTCGATCGCGGCGCTTTGGCTGTGCTATTTCGGTCTCGCCACCCTGCGAGGCTGGCTGGTCGGGCTGGGCATGTTCGACGAGCTGCTGTGGCGCCGCGCGTTGGTCATCCTCGCCTCGATGGCGGTAACCGTCGCGCTTTGGCCGCTGCTGCGCCTGCTCGACCGGCAGCGCCTGTGGATCAAGAGCCTGGCAGTGATCGTGATCGCCCTGCCGGCCTCGCTGCTGCTGGCGGCGATCAACCAGCGTGTGTTTGCGCCGATTGAAAACACTGTGACCACCAAGATCGGCGAGCGAGAAGGCCTGCGGATCCGCAGTGACGAAGCCGGCAACCTGATGGTCGACCCGCTCGACCGCGACGGAGTTCAGCCCCCGGCCGGAGCTGCGCCGCACGTGCAGGCCGGCAAGCCCGCCGCCATCACGATTGCCGCCGAGATTCGCGAAGACAACCGCCTGCGCCAGCTCGCCGATGTCGCCTTCGGGCGCTATTTCCTGCTCCTCGCCTGGGGGGCGCTCTATTTCGCGATGGTCGCTGCCGAACAGGCCCGGATCGCGGAACGCCGCGAAGGCACCTATCGCCGCGCGGCCAAGGCGGCGGAGCTGCGCTCGCTGCGGTATCAGGTCAACCCGCATTTCCTGTTCAACACGCTCAATTCGCTCTCGGCGCTGGTGATCACCGGCAAGACGGCGGAAGCGGAGCGGATGATCCAGACCCTGTCCGGCTTCTACCGCCGCAGCCTGGCCGGTGATCCGACCGGTGACGTCGAGCTGGAGCACGAAGTCGCGCTGCAGCGGCTGTACCTCGAGATCGAGGCGGTGCGCTTCCCCGACCGGCTGGTCGTCCGCTACGACATTCCCGAGGCGCTGGGCCGGGCCTGGGTGCCGGGCATGATTCTCCAGCCGCTGGTCGAGAACGCGGTGAAATATGGCGTCGCGACCACTACGCGCGCGGTGACGCTGCGGATTTCCGCACGCGAGGAATACGGCATGCTGGTGCTGGAAGTGGCCGATGACGGACCGGGTGATGGCTTTGCCAAGGGCGCGGCGTGCAACGGCGGGTTCGGGATCGGCCTTGCCAATGTCCGCGACCGGCTCGCCGCCCGCTATGGCGACAGTGCGAGCCTGACCGCCGGTCCCGCCCCTGGCGGCGGCTGGCTCGCGCTGATCCGCATGCCGCTGGTAGCCCATGACTGAAACGAACTCCACGCTCCGCACCCTGATCGTCGATGATGAACCGTTGGCGATCGAACGGCTCAAGGTGATCTGCCGCGACCTGCCCGAAATCGAGGTCGCCGGAACCGCGCTGGACGGGGCGGAGGCACTGCGGCTCGCAGGGGCGCTGGACCCCGACCTGGTCCTGCTCGACATGACCATGCCCGAACTTGACGGCCTGTCGGTCGCGCGCAGCCTGACGCGCGCGGACAACCCCCCGGCAGTGATCTTCGTCACCGCGCATGACAATTTCGCAGTCGAGGCCTTCGATCTCGATGCGGTGGACTATGTGCTCAAGCCCGTCACACCGGAACGGCTGGAGCGCGCTGTGTCCCGGGCCGTGGCCCGGCGCGGCGCGCGCGCTGCCGGGACGACGGAGTGGCTGAGCGAGTTCTGGGTGCCCTACCGCTCCGAACTGCTGCGCATCGCCGCCGCCGACGTCGACCGGATCGATGCCGAGCGCGACTATGTCCGCCTGCACGTCGGGCCGCGCAGCTACCTGCTGCTGCAGACCGTCTCGGGGCTTGAGGCGCGGCTCGATCCCGAACGCTTCATCCGCCTGCACCGCTCCACGATCCTGCGTCGCGACCGGATTACCGGCCTTCGCCACGATGGCCTGGGCGTGTGGTCGGCGGAGCTGGAAGACGGCAGCGCAGTGCGGATCGGCCGGACCTATCTGGCGCGGGCCAAGGCGATGGCGGGCCGCTGAACTCCTCAATTTGCGCCGCCCGCAGGATCGTCGGCAAGCTGGATACGAAACGGCCCGGACCGGGGGCTACTCCGGTCCGGGCCTGACCCGGTCCTGCGTCAAGGGCGCGGGTCTGGCTGCGTCAGCGCGCGGCGCCGAGCTGTTCGGTCACCTGGCCGCGAACCTGCGACTTGCAGTCCTTCAGCCAGGCGCGGTCGGGAATGTTGCTGCCGGTGCGCTTGCCATCGCCGCAGATCTTGCGCGCGGCGGTGGAGATGCGCCGGTCCAGCGCGGCCTGTCCGGCGCTACTCGACAAGTCGAGATCGGCAACGCGGATTTCGCTGGTCAGGTCGGCCTGCTGGGCCATGGCGGAAGTGCTGCCGATCGCGGCGGCGAGGGCAAGGGCGATGGTGAATGCCTTGGTCATGCTGATACTCCCATTGCTGTGTCCGGGGGCGTGGCCGGGGGGATTTGACCGCGTCCTCGAAGCCTTCATGGCAGGGGACCGGGCGCAGAGCAGCCGCGGCTCGACTTTCGGAGCATCCGCGCCGACCAAGAACGCGCTGCTCCGACGAGCCGCCGACAAGGCCGGACGAACGCAACTCTGCGCTGGCAAGCGCCGGACGAGGCGCTAGAGTCTGCGGGCAATGGCGCTGATCCTCACCTTCCTGCTCGGCATCGGCAATTTCACCGTGCACAAGGCGGTGCTGGAAAGCCGGCATCCGCTGCTTGGGCAGGTCCCGTGGTTCTTCCACCTGCTGGGCGGGCGGTTCGGCTTGCTGGTGGAATTTGCGATGCTGCTGGGCGCCTTGCTTATGGTGCAGGAAGGTTCGCCCAGCTGGGGTTGGTTCTATGCCGGCTACAGCTGCGTCAACGCGCTGTCCGCCTGGCTGATCCTGACGAGGCGCGTGTGACCCAGCCGTCGCGCCTGCTGTTCCACGCCAGCGACCTGCACTTCGGCTATGAGGACCGCGCCGCGCTGGACTGGTTCGCGGACGAAGTCGCGCGCGACCGGCCCGAGGCTGTGATCTGCACCGGCGATCTCACTATGCGGGGCTCGGCGCGCGAATTTGCCGCCGCGCAGGATTACCTCACCTCATTGGCCGCCCCGGTCTGGCTGGTCCCCGGCAATCACGACGTGCCCTATTACCACCACATGTTGCGCCGCCTGACCCGGCCCTACAGCCGGTTTCGCGGCCTTGATGCTATGGTCGGGGCGCGCGCCGCGCCAGAGGGCGTCGCGATCGTTCCGCTCAAGACGGTGGCCCGCGCCCAGTTCCGGCTCAACTGGTCGAAGGGCCGGGTCAGCGAAACCGATCTCGATGCCGCACTGCATGAACTGGCGCACCACGGTGAGGCCGCGCTCAAGCTGGTTGCCTGCCATCACCCGCTGGTGGGTGCACCCGGCGCGCGGTCTCCGTCGACGCGAGGCGGGCAGCGCGCGCTGGCGGCGCTGGCCCGGGCCGGGGCATCGGTGGTGCTTTCGGGCCATGTCCATGACCCCTTCGACCTGACGATCGACTGCGAAGGGCAGCCGATGCGGCTGATCGGCGCGGGCACCCTGTCGCAGCGTCTGCGCTCCAGCCTGCCCAGCTACAATCGGCTGCTCCTGTCCAGCGACGGAAGTCTGGATGTCAGCATCCGGCAGGCCGAAACGGCCTGATCCTCAGCTGGTGATGCGGATCGCGTCGAGGATTTCCTGCGCCTTGAAGCGATTGAGTTCATCAGCGCGCCCACGGATGATGAACAGGTCGACCAGCCACATGATTCCGCAGACGCCGGCGGTGAACAGCTTGAGCAGCCCCAGGCCGATGTCGCCCACGAAGAAGCGGTCGACCCCCCACCAGCCCAGCAGGACCGACAGGATGAGCGCGGTGTTGCGGTCCTTGGTCGAGGCGCTGAGCTGGCTGTTGAATAGCATGCGCTGTTCCGGAGTCAGGTCCTTGGCCATCATCTGAAGTTCCATCGGGGTCAGTTCCGCCATGCCACGCTTTCCTTTCTGGCTTTGAAGATCGATTCGATGAACAGGTAGGCGAGCAGCGCCAGCACCAGCGGCGCGAGCGGATTGATCTCCAAGCCTTTCGTGAACTCGCCGCGCACCAGGCACGACAGTGCCGACTTGAGCCCGCATCCCGGGCAGGCCACGCCCAGCAGCGCGGTCCACAGGCAGGGCACATCGAGGCGGCTGGCCCATGACGGCGGAAGCAGGGCGTAAGTCACCACCAGCGGCAGCAGTCCGATCTGCACTGCGCGGCCCGGCGAGATGCCGAAATGGATGTTGCGGAGCCCCCTCACCGGCGCAGCATGGCAGATGCGGGACGCTTGGCAATAGATTGCGACGCTTAGGTTGCGGACATAGCTCAGGAGCCTGGGCTGGCAGCCGTCTGAAGTACCCTGAATCTACGGTTCGGCTAGCTGTTTGTCCTGATTCGCTCGAGGACCCTGGCTTCGGTGGCATGCAGCAGCGCGAGCAGGTCATCGCGGCTCACGTCGAGCACCTCGTCCCAATCGGCCAGTACGGCGTCAAGGTCGGCATCCTCGATATGACCGACCCAGGCCGCAGGGGCTGGTACCGGCATGGCACGGTGCGGATAGGAGTGGCCGGTCAGGCGGTTCCAGATGAAACCCAGCAAGAGCAGGATCGCAATGTTCACCGCCAACGGCTCTGCCAGAAACAAGATCTGCGTTGGGGCGCTGCCTGGCGCGGCAAGCACCGCGATCAGCGCAGTACCTCCGGCCGGCGGATGCAGGCAGCGGGCCAGCTTCATCGCCCCGATCGCCATGCCCACGGCCAATCCGGCGGCAATCCACTGCTCTGGAGCGACCTGCCGGGCCAGCAGACCGGCGGCGGCCGCCAGCAGATGCCCTCCCGCGACCGGCCACGGCTGGGCCAGCGGACTGGCCGGAACGACGAAGATCAGCACCGCGGTGGCGCCCATCGATGCCACCAGCCACAGCAGTGCCGGTTCGCCCGCCATGAGCCAATGGCAAGCATAACCAGTCAGCGATATCGCGATTGCAGCGCCCAATGTGCCTGGCAGCCAGCGCGCCAATCCGGCCAGCATGATCGGTGCTGCACCCGAAAGCGGGTCTCTTGCTACGGACAAGGTTGAATCTCCGCGGGACAAACAAAAAGGGGCCGACCTTGCGGCCGACCCCATTCTTGCGAAACGGCCTGAGCCGAATGCCTTAGCGCTTCGAGAACTGGAAGCTGCGACGCGCCTTGGCGCGACCGTACTTCTTGCGCTCGACCACGCGCGGGTCGCGGGTGAGGAAGCCGGCGGCCTTGACCGCACCGCGCAGGGCGGGCTCGAACTTGGCGAGCGCCTGCGAAATCCCGTGCTTGACCGCGCCGGCCTGGCCCGACAGCCCGCCGCCCTTGACGGTAGCGATGACGTCGTACTGGCCTTCGCGTTCGGCGACCTGGAACGGCTGGTTCAGCACCAGGCGCAGGGTCGGACGGGCGAAGTAGACTTCCTGGTCGCGGCCATTGACCACGACCTTGCCCGAGCCGGGCTTGATCCAGACGCGGGCGACCGCGTCCTTGCGGCGGCCGGTAGCATAGGCGCGGCCCTGGGCGTCGACTTCACGCTCGCGCAGCGGCGCGGCGGGAGCGGCGGGGGTGGCGGGAACGTCGGCGGCGGCGCCGAGGTCGGCCAGATCGGTGAGAGTGGTTTCAGACATCAGGCGCCCACCTTGTTCTTGCGGTTCATGGCAGCAACGTCGAGCGGCTGGGGCTGGGTGCCCGCATGCGGATGCTCGGCGCTGGCGTAGAGGTGGAGGGCACGCATCTGCGCCCGGCCCAGCGGACCGCGCGGGATCATGCGTTCAACCGCCTTTTCAAGCACGCGCTCGGGGAAACGGCCGTCCAGCACCTTGTCGGCGGTGATTTCCTTGATCCCGCCGGCATAGCCGGTGTGCTTGTAATAGGTCTTCTGCTTCAGCTTGTTGCCCGTCAGCTTGACCTTGCCGGCATTGATCACGACGACATGGTCGCCGCAATCGACGTGCGGGGTGAAGCTCGGCTTGTGCTTGCCGCGCAGGTGATTGGCGATGATCACGGCAAGACGCCCGACCACCAGACCTTCAGCATCGATCAGATGCCACTTCTTTTCCACCTCGGCCGGCTTGATCGACCGGGTGACCTTGCTGAGCGCCTTCATGGCCCTCCCTTTCCTTGAAAAGGGTCCCTTTCCTGAGAAAGGGCTCGAATCCCTTGTTGCTAATCCCAGCCCGGGCTGGCCGGACGTGAGGGAAGGCGGCCCTTTCTTGCAGTTCCGCCGACAAGTCAAGGTTTGCGGCGGCTTTGCGGAGAGGTAAAATAATACCGTGCCGCGCCGGCGTCAGAGATTTGGCCTGGTGGGCTCCAGCGTCCAGACCTCGCGCGAGAAGCGCGAGGTGCCCTCCACCTCGGTCACCACGCGGCGCTCGATCGACTGGGGCAGGCTGCCCGCCGCGCGGCCGCGCACCTCCACGGAGACCTCGACCTTACCTTGCTGGCCGCCGTCAAGCGCCAGGTTGCGCTGTTCGCGGCGCGCCAGGCTGGACGGATTGAACAGGTCGCTGGGCCAGGCCGAGGCGCCGATCGAACTTTCCAGGATCGATCGGGCCAGCGCTCCGGCCTGCTGACGCGCATCGCTGCCCATCGCCGAACTGGCCAGGATTGCCCGGGTACGATCCTCTGCAATGCGGTGTGCTTCGCCCGGGACGGCTGTTGCCTGCTTCGCCACGATCCGGCCCGCGCCGTCCAGGTGCAGCGGGAACATTCCCTGGTCGGGGCGCTTGCGCTCAACCTCCGCCAGCAGGGCCAGCGGGGCGGGGGCATCGACTGCGGTATCGATCAGGCGACCATCGACCAGGAAGCCGCCCCTGTCCCGGCTGAAGCGAACCTCGTAGATTCGCTTGACCATGATCTCCTGCCCGTCGCGCAGGCTGCGCCACAGCGTGCGGGTCAGCAACAGCGGGGTGTCCGGGGGGGTGAAGGCGGGAACCGAGGCGGGCGGCGGGGGATCGGCGAGCAGCGGGGCGAGCTGCGAGGGCAGGAGCGAGGCAACGCCGGCCATCAGGATCGAAGTGCGCTTCATCGGGCAAGCTCCGCCAGCCATGCTACGGTTGCCGGAGACGCGGCATCGCAGCGCCAGGCCAGGATCGCTGGCGCTTCATAGGGATGCAGTTCGGCAAGGCGGCCGATCGCGCGATCGAACAGCGCGGCGTCGGTCTTGAACAACACGCCGGTTTCCTCCGCTTCACCACGCTCGCCATTCCACCGGAACAGCGAGTGCATCGACCCGAGGATATTCGCGCAGGCAATGTGCTCTTCGTCAAGCATTCTTGCGGCAACGGCTCTTGCGCTTGCCGCATCGGGGAAGGGGCACCAGATCAGCCCCGGACCGCCAGTCGCGGCCCCGTTCACCGCGGCTGACGCCCCAGCGCATGGACACCCCAGGCGCTCGCCGCGACCAGCAGCGCGCCGGTCAGCTGGTGCAGCACCGCCAGCCACAGGGCCACGCCGCTCCACACCGTGGCGATGCCTAGCAGAACCTGGACGCCAAAGGCAGAATGCACCGCGATCGAGGCAGGACGGTGCCGGGAGCGGACCTTGCGGGCCAGCACCACCAGCACCGCGACCACGGCCCAGGCCCACCAGCGATGGATGAAATGGGTCAGGTAGGGGTCGTTGATCGCGGCATGCGCCAGGCCTCTTGCCCAGTCGATCCCGGCCGGGAACAGCTGGCCCTGCATCAGCGGCCAGGCGCCCCATTCGAACCAGCCCGCCCCGGCGATGTAGCCTGCGCGCATGCCTGCCACCAGAGCACCGAAGAACAGCTGAAGGAACAGGACCGCGACCACAAGGGCACCAAAGCGCGTCAGCCGCGCCGGACGCTCGCCCCGCGCCAGCGCCCGCATGTCGAGCGCGGTCCAGACGAGGCCGAACAGGGTGGTCAGCGCCACGAGCAGATGAGTTGCCAGCCGGTAGTGCGCGACCTTGACGTCGGCCCCGGCATCGAGACCAGAGGACACCATCCACCAGCCGACCACGCCCTGCAGGCCGCCCAGCGCGAGCAGGCCCAGCAGCCGCGGCTTGAACCCCTGCGGGATCGCGCCGCGCAGCCAGAACCAGGCGAGCGGCAGGGCAAAGGCCAGCCCGATCACCCGGGCGATCAGGCGGTGGACCCATTCCCAGAAATAGATGAACTTGTAGTCGCCCAGCGTCATGCCCGCCGGGCCGTTAACCTCGATGTACTGCGGGATCTGCTTGTAGGCTTCGAATTCCGCCTGCCATTGCGCTTCGCTGAGCGGGGGCAGTGCGCCGGTTACCGGCTTCCATTCGGTGATCGACAGGCCGCTTTCGGTCAGGCGGGTGATCCCGCCCACCGCGACGATTGCCACGACCAGTGCCGCGACCATCAACAGCCAGCGAGCCAGAGCTGCGGGGCGGGCTGATGATTCGAGCTGTGTTGAGGCGGAGTTCATGGCCGCGCTTCCTGCTTCGGCTGCGAGCGAATCGCAAGGCCTGGCTTGCAAGATGTTACACCATCACATACATGAGCGGCACAATGCGCAACGCAATGCTATCGATTCGCGACCGGCTCGACCGGGTCGGCGTGCTGCTGTCGGGGCTGTGCGCGCTGCATTGCATTGCCGGCATCCTGCTCGTCGCCGGGCTCGGGCTGGGCGGCGAAGTGCTGCTGGCCCCGGCGATCCACCGCATCGGACTCGCGCTGGCGATCGGGGTGGGCTCGGTCACCCTGGTGATGGGTGTGACCCGCCACGGCGATCCGCGCCCGCTGCAACTGGGTGCTGCCGGCATCGCACTGATGGCGGTAGCGCTGATGGTCGGCCACGGAGTTGCCGAGGCGCTGTTCACCATTGCCGGCGTCGCGCTGCTAGGCTGGGCGCACATCCGCAACTTGCGCCATTCGTGCTGATCGCTATCTGCGCTTGGCATGACCGCCACGCTCAACCTGACCGTCAACGGCGAGCCGCGCCGCGCTGAACCCGGCTCGATCGCCGCACTTGTCCGCAGCCTCGATCTCGATCCCGCCAAGGTGGCGGTCGAACGCAACGGGGAAATCGTTCCCCGTTCCACGCTTGCCGACGTGGCGCTGGCCGAGGGCGACGTGCTGGAAATCGTCCATTTCGTCGGCGGCGGCGACCACACGGACGATAGCTGGACGGTGGCGGGCCGGACCTTCCGCTCGCGCCTGATCGTCGGCACCGGAAAGTACAAGGACTTCGCGCAGAACGCTGCTGCGGTCGAGGCTTCGGGGGCGGAGATCGTCACGGTGGCGGTGCGCCGGGTCAACATCAGCGATCGCGGCGCACCGATGCTGACCGACTTCATCGACCCGAAGAAGATCACCTACCTGCCCAACACCGCCGGCTGCTTCACCGCTGAAGACGCGATCCGCACCCTGCGCCTAGCGCGCGAGGCGGGCGGCTGGGACCTGGTCAAGCTGGAAGTGCTGGGCGAGGCGCGTACGCTCTACCCGGACATGCGCGAAACGCTGAAGGCCTGCGAGGTCCTCGCCAACGAGGGCTTCCTGCCGATGGTCTACTGCGTCGACGATCCGATCGCAGCCAAGCAGCTGGAAAGCGCGGGCGCGGTCGCGGTGATGCCGCTCGGCGCGCCGATCGGATCGGGGCTGGGCATCCAGAACCGGGTGACCATTCGCCTGATCGTGGAGGGCGCCTCGGTACCGGTGCTCGTCGATGCCGGGGTCGGCACGGCGAGCGATGCTGCCGTGGCGATGGAACTGGGCTGCGACGGCGTGCTGATGAACACCGCCATCGCCGAGGCGAAGGACCCGCTGCGCATGGCCCGCGCCATGCGCCTGGCGGTCGAAGGCGGGCGCGAGGCCTATCTCGCGGGGCGCATGGCGACGCGCAAATACGCCGACCCATCCAGCCCGCTTGCCGGACTGATCTAACCCGCCCGAACTAGCCCGCCTTGCGCAGGCTGATCGCGACGAAATGCGCCAAAGCGCCTTCGTAGCCGTGCCCTTCGCTGGTTTCCGTCTCGATCACGGACCATTCCCCTGCCGCAAGGTAGCTGGCGCGCAAGGCGGCCTCGTCCGGGTAGTTGTAATAGCGCCCCAATCGATCCCGCCCGTCCGCCGCGCCAGTCTTGTAGGTGGCAAAGTGCCAGCCGCCGGGACGCAGCGCCCGCCACACCCGGCGCAGCACTTCGTCCAGAGCGCCGCGCGGCACGTGCAGCAGCGAATAGGCCGCGACCACGGCGTCATAGGTCTCAACCGCATCCAGTTGATCGAACCGCATCACCCGCACCGGGCGACCGAGCCGCGCTGCAGCCTGCGCGGCCATTTCCGGCACCCCGTCGGTCGGCTCCACCTCAAAGCCGCGCGCTTCCATCGCTGCCGCATCGCGGCCAGACCCGCAGCCGAGTTCAAGGATCCGCGCACCCGGCGGCAGGCGATTGAGGAAGGCGTCCAGTTGCCCGCCAAGGCCTCCCGGCCCGTTCGCGGCATAGTCCGCCGCTTCCGCCGCATAGAAGGCAAGCGTGGCGGGATCGAAGCCTTGCACTGCGCACCTCTCCTGACCGGCGGAACCGTCAGGCGACCGCGTGGTTAACCGCTTCATAACCATATTCTGGTGATCTGTCCTGGCAACAAGGGACTCCCCGCAATGGCCAAGACCGGTACCGCTTCGCTGACCATCGCCGAACTGCGCGAATTCGCCAGCTTCACCTCGTGCGAGCAGCGCTACATCAAGCGCAGTCTCGATGTCGGGCTGGGCCGGCAGGACGCGTTCAAGCTGTGGGCACGCGATGCAGCGGAAATGGCCGCGATCCGCAGCCAGTACGTGACCTACCAGGACCTCAAGAGCCTGCGCGGCACTGTGCCATCCGAAACCGCGCTGGAAGGCGTGGAGGAGTTCCTCGGCAAGCTGATCCGCCTCGCCGCCTTCGACCTGGCGCAAGAGAAGATCGACTGCTTTTCGGCGTTCCGGTTCCTCTACGAGCGCCTGCTCGGCGCCGAAGTGCGGCCGTTCCTGCCCTCGGCCTTCTGCGCCGCCGCTGCGCTGCCGCAAATCCGCCCGCAGCGCCGCAAGCACCTGCTCCAGTCGATCAGCGAAGCCGCCGCGACCGCTCCCGGCTGGTCGCAGCGCGAACCTAGCTTTTATCCGGAGTGGGTGGAGAAGGAAGCGGCGTAGGTTTCCGCCTCGCGGCGGTGCGGGAAGCACGTCCGTGCTTCCCTGGCCAGCCTGCCCACTCCCCCGGCCCGACCACCCGATTGAGGTACCCTGTGGGTGGTCGGG
>JAYRMP010000029.1:0-33210 GCA_041912655.1 Novosphingobium sp.
CAAGGCCTTCCAGGCGCTGCAACTCGCCTACGAAGTGCTCCGCGCGGCGGAAGAACGCCGCGAATGGCGGGGTTAGATCAGATTGCTGGCTTGTACCCCGGCCGCCGCAGCGTCAGCATGTAGTCCGCGAGGTTGCGGATCTCCGAACGCTCGACCGTGAACTGCATCGCATCGGGATAGTTGTGCGAATCGGTCAGGAACCGCCGCAGCGAGGTGCGGGTCAGCCCGGGCTGATTGGCGATATCCTCGAAGCTAGGCGATTCGGGATTGGGCGAACTGCCGTTGATGCCGACTGCGTGGCAGGCCGCGCAGCGCTCCTGCGCAAAGGCGAGGCCCTTGGCGATCCGCGCGGCCTGCGCGGCTACGGCCTTGTTGCGTTTGGGCGCGGCTTCGCCCGGCGCTACGAGCAGCGCGGCAGAGAGGGTCAGGGCGGCAGCGATCAGGGCAAGTCTGGTCATGACCGCCGGGCTATCACCCCAGCCGGGCCTGCGCCAGCCGGATCGCCTCGGCAATCGCGGCTTCCTTGCCGAGGTCGCTGGTGTCGAGCAGCACCGCATCGGCAGCGGCGACCAGCGGCGCTTCGGCGCGGGTGCTGTCGCGCAGGTCACGCGCTTCCAGATCGGCCTCGATCTCGGCGAGCGTGACGGCGCGGCCAGCAGCCTGCATTTCGCGGAAACGGCGCTCGGCTCGCGCGGGCACGCTGGCGACGACGAACAGCTTCACCTCTGCCTCCGGCGCGATCACCGTGCCGATGTCGCGCCCGTCGAGCACCGCGCCGCCCGGCTGCGTGGCAAAGGCGCGCTGGCGTTCATAGAGCGCCCGCCGGACCTCAGGATGGACCGAGACGCGGCTCGCCAGCCCGCCGCTGGCCTCGCTGCGCAGCTCGGGATCGTCCAGCAGTGCATCGGGAAAGGCGCAGGCGGCAAGGGCATCCTCGGGATTGCCCGGATCGCCGCCATTCAGTGCGCACTGCCGCCCGACCGCGCGGTAGAGCAGGCCGGTATCGAGATGCGGCAAGCCGAAATGGGCGGCCAATGCCCTGGCGATGGTGCCCTTGCCCGAGGCCGTAGGCCCGTCGACGGCGATGATCATGCCTGTTTCCCCCGCTCGCGAAACGCCTTGGCCAGCCCCCAGATGGCGATCGCCGCCCAGAAGCCTTCCAGCACCAGCGAGGCGGGGTTGGTGTTGACCAGCAGCGAAACGGTCAGCAGCGCCGCGCCCGCCAGGTTGGTGCCGTGCTGGACGAAGGGGTTCACCGTGCTCGCATGGGTGGAATAGGCATAGGCGAAGATGATGCAGGCCATGCCCACGAAGCCGAAGGCGTTCGCGACGCTTACGCTCATCCGGCGGCCCCGTCGAGCAGCGCTTCGAACTGCGGGAAGCTGGTGGCGATGGGCCGTGTGTCGTCCACTTCCACGCCCGCGCGGCTGGCGAGGCCCGCCACCGCCATGCTCATCGCGATGCGGTGGTCGAGGTGGGTGGCGATCGCGCCGGTCGTGCCGGGGAGGGGTTCCCCGCCGGTGCCTTCGATGGTCAGCCCGTCCTCCTGCTCGGTCAGCCGCGCGCCGGCCGAGGTCAGCGCGGCGGCCATGACCGCAAGTCGGTCCGATTCCTTGACCCGCAGTTCGTCGAGCCCGGTGGTGACGGTGGTTCCCTCTGCCAGCGCGGCGGCTACGAACAGCGCCGGAAACTCGTCGATCATGCTGGGGGCGAGCGCGGGGTCGACCGCGATGCCCTTCAGCGCCGAATGGCGTACGCGCAGGTCGGCCACCGGCTCGCCGCCAACCTCGCGGCGGTTCAGTTCCTCGATGGACCCGCCCATCGCCCGCAGCACCTCGACCAGCCCGGCGCGGGTGGGGTTGAGGCCGACGTTCTCGATGGTGAGGTCGCTGCCCGGCACGACCAGCGCGGCGACCATGAAGAAGGCGGCGGAGGAGGGATCGCCCGGTACTTCGATCACCTGCGGCTTCAGTTCCGCCTCGCCGCGAATCCGGATCACCCGCGCGCCCGACGAATCGACATCGACCGTCAGCTCCGCGCCGAAGCCGCGCAGCATCCGTTCGGAATGGTCGCGGGTCGGGACCGGCTCGATCACCGTCGTGATGCCCGGCGTGTTGAGCCCGGCCAGCAGCACCGCGCTCTTCACCTGGGCCGAGGCGACCGGCAGGCGGTATTCGATCGGCACGGCGGGGCAGGCGCCGCGCAGCATCAGCGGCAGGGTGCCGCCGGGGCTGGCGGTGAACTCGGCGCCCATCCGGCTCAGCGGTTCGATCACCCGGCCCATCGGCCGCTTCGACAGGCTGGCATCGCCGATGAAGCTGGCGGTGATCCCGTGGCTGGCGACAAGGCCCATCAGCAGGCGGGTGGAGGTGCCGGAATTGCCCATGTCGAGCGCTTGGGCGGGCTGCAGCAGACCGCCGACGCCAACGCCGTGGACGCGCCACTCTCCCTCGCGGGTACGCTCGACCTCAGCCCCCATCGCGCGCATCGCGGCGGCGGTGGACAGCACGTCCTCGCCCTCCAGCAGGCCGGTGACGCGGGTTTCGCCCACGGCCAGGGCACCCAGCATGATCGAGCGGTGACTGATCGACTTGTCCCCGGGGACGCGGATCGTACCCGTGAGCGCCCCGGCGGGCAGGAACCGGCGCGGACGCATGGCAGAGGGATCGGCGCTGGACACGGGCAGGTCTTTCCGGGGCAAGGGATGGCAAATGCGCGCGGCTTTTGACAGCGGGCGCGCGCTATGGCAAGGCGCGCGCCGCGTTGGATATGGCGCTAGCCGCGCTGGACATGGCGCTCGCCGTCTCCAATACTGCAATGAAGAATTTACGCCCGGGCTTCGCGTTCGGGCAGCATCGAGGAATTGACATGGTCAAGGCTGAATGGGGCGCCAAGCACGGCTGCCCGAAATGCGGCACCCGCTTCTACGATCTGGGCAAGGACGATCCGATCACCTGCATCGAATGCGGCTATGCGTGGCACGCCGATCCGGTGCTGAAGTCGAAGCAGCCGATTCCCTATGAGGAAATCCAGAAGGACAAGGTCGAGGTGGTCGAGGACGGCGATCTGGCCGACGCGGATCTGGACATCGACGAGGACGGCGATTCGCCCGACAACGACGTGGATCTGGGCGGCGACGACGACCTGGGCGTCGGGCTCGACTCCGATGGGGACGGCGACGACAATTAAGCGAAATATCCCCTTGCCAAGGCGGGACGAGGCCACTAGAGGCGGCGTCCCGACCACGAGGCAGGGGTTACGGCCGATCCCCCAGGATCAGCCGCGATGAATGGAATGGGGCCTTAGCTCAGCTGGGAGAGCGCCTGCATGGCATGCAGGAGGTCAGCGGTTCGATCCCGCTAGGCTCCACCATTCAACAGAGTTGAGGACTTGATCTTCACGCTGGCCGGCGAGGTTTCGCCCGCCGGCGTTTTGCGCGTTGAGGTGGCGTTCTGAATGTTTGACGCACTGTCCGATCGGCTTGGCAACGTCTTCGACCGCCTGCGCGGCCGGGGTGCGCTTTCGGAACAGGACGTCCGCGAGGCGATGCGCGAAGTGCGAATCGCGCTGCTGGAAGCCGACGTCGCGCTGCCGGTGGTCCGCCGCTTCATCGACGAGGTTACCGAACAGGCCGTCGGCCACAATGTCCTGCGCTCGGTCACGCCGGGCCAGCAGGTCGTCAAAATCGTCAACGACGCGCTGGTCGAGATGCTGGGCGGGGATGATACCCCGGGCCTCGATCTGGGTGCCGCGCCGCCGGTCGTGATCATGATGGTCGGCCTGCAGGGTTCGGGCAAGACCACCAGTACCGCCAAGCTGGCGAAGATGCTGCGCGAGAAGCAGGGCAAGAAGGTCCTGATGGCCTCGCTCGACGTCAACCGTCCGGCGGCGCAGGAACAGCTCAAGGTGCTGGGCGAGCAGGTCCAGGTCGCCACCCTGCCGATCATTGCGGGCCAGCAGCCGACCGAGATCGCCACCCGCGCGCTGCAATCGGCGAAGCTGCAGGCGATCGACGTCCTGCTGCTCGATACCGCGGGCCGGCTCCACGTCGACCAGCAGCTGATGGACGAGATGAAGGCCGTGGCCAGCATCTCGGCGCCCAAGGAAGTGCTGCTGGTGGTCGATTCGCTGACCGGCCAGGACGCGGTCAACGTCGCGCAGAGCTTTACCGCGCAGGTTCCGCTGACCGGCGTGATCCTGACCCGGATGGACGGCGATGCGCGCGGCGGCGCGGCGCTGTCGATGCGCGCGGTTACCGGCAAGCCGATCAAGTTCGCGGGTACCGGCGAAAAGCTCGACGCGATCGAGCCGTTCCATCCTGGCCGTGTCGCCAGCCGCATCCTCGGCATGGGCGATATCGTCTCGATCGTCGAAAAGGCGGCGGCGACGATCCAGGAGGAAGACGCCGAGCGCATGGCCCAGCGCATGGCCAAGGGTCAGTTCGACATGAACGACCTGCGCCAGCAGCTGCGCCAGATGCAGTCGATGGGGGGCCTTGGCGCGCTCGCGGGCATGCTGCCGGGGATGAAGAAGGCCAAGGCGGCGATGCAGCAGTCCGGCATGGACGACAAGGTGCTGCTGCGCATGGACGCGATCATCGGGTCGATGACGCCCAAGGAACGCGCAAAGCCCGACCTGCTCAACGCCAAGCGCAAGATCCGCATCGCCAACGGTTCGGGCGTGCAGGTCCAGGACGTCAACAAGCTCATCAAGATGCACCAGGAAATGGAGCGCGCGATGAAGCAGATCAAGAAGATGGGCGGGCTCAAGGGCCTGGGCGCCCTGTTCGGCAAGGGCGGTCTTGGTGCTGCCATGCCGGGCCTTGGCGGCGGTCAGCCGGGTGGGCTTCCCGGCCTTGGCGGCGGCACTCCCGATCTTTCCAAGTTGTTCAAGAAATAAGTTTCAAGTCTTTGATTGAAAGGTAAGTTTAATGGCAGTTTCCCTCCGTCTCTCGCGTGGTGGCTCGAAGAAGCGCCCGTACTACAAGATCGTCATCGCCAACAGCCGCGCCCCGCGTGACGGCGCCTTCCTTGAACAGGTCGGCACCTACAACCCGCTGCTCGCCAAGGACGACGAGAACCGCGTGCGCCTGGTCGAAGACCGCGTGAAGTACTGGCTGGGCGTCGGCGCGCAGCCGACCGACCGCGTTGCCCGCCTGCTCGACAAGGCCGGGATCAAGGAACGCACCGCCACCGTGAACCCGACCAAGGGCGAACCCGGCAAGAAGGCCAAGGAACGCGCCGAGGAAAAGGCCGAGAAGGCCCGTGAAGCCGAGGAAGCCGCCAAGGCCGCCGAAGAAGCCGCCAACGCTCCGGCCGAGGAAGTTGCCGCCGAGGAAGCTCCGGCTGCCGAAGCTGCCGAAGAACAGGCTGAAGGCTAAGCCCAGGCTATGGACCGTCCCGTCACGCTGGCCGCCATCACCGGCGCGCACGGCGTTACGGGCGAGGTCCGGCTCAAGCTGTTCGGTGAAGGCGTGGCGGCGCTGCGGCGCTACCGCGCCTTCAACGATTCGGCCCTGACGCTCGAAAAGCTGAAGGACGACGGCAAGGGCGGGGCCATCGCCCGCTTTGCCGAGGTGAGCGACCGCACGGCGGCTGAAAAGCTGCGCGGCACCGCGCTCACCGTTCCGCGCTCTGCCCTGCCGCCGCTGGGCGAGGGCGAATACTATCACGCCGACCTGATCGGCCTGCCCGCCGTGTCCGACACCGGCGAAGATCTTGGCACCTGCGTGGCGGTCGATAATTTCGGTGCGGGCGACGTGCTCGAAATCCAGCGCCCATCGGTCGATGGCAAGCCCGGCAAGCGCTTCATGGTGCCGATGCGGGTGGAGGCCGTGCCCGAGTGGGACGCGAACAGGCTGGTGATCAGCGCCCCTTACGCGGCGGATTGACCAGCCGCTCCAGCTCCCTGCCGAACCGCTTCAGATCGAAGTTCTGCGGATCGTCGTGGGCTTCGGGGATGCCGCCGTCGATCGTGGCATGGAAACCCGGGATCAGCCAGCGCCCGGCCCGCGCGCTGGTGTAGACGTAGAGCGCGGCAAGCTGGCGGTACTGTTCCTTCGAAAAGCCCGGCTTGGGACCATAGGTGTGTTTGCGCGTGGTCGCGCCGGGCAGGAAGCGGCGCGGCTGCACCGTCTCGATATGGACGAACCGCCCGCGTGCTGCCGGGCCGACCACCCTGCTTTCCAGCTTGGTCGCGCGCCAGCCCTCGGCGAATTCGTGCCCCGGCCAGATCTGGCCGTATCGGTTGAGGAAAATGTGCGCGACCGGCTCGCGCGCGATCCCGCCAGCGAGGTACGGCTCGAAGCTGTTGACCAGCGGATCGGTGTCGAGCCGTTTGGGAAAGGGCTCGTTCTCGTAAAATGGGGTCGAGGTGTCGTGGATCGCGAAATAGGCCAGCGGCAGCCCGGCCTCGGTCTTTGATACCGGCGCATTGGCGTGTTCCAGCGCATAGGCGCGGTAGGGTTCCTGGAACGCGGCGATCGCGGCGGCTTTCTGCCCCGCCGTTGGGGCGCCGCCACTTTCCATCAACCGCGCGATCACTTGCGGCAGCTTCTGCGGCCTCTTCTCGCCGCGCAGTTTGACCTTGCGCAGCAGGCAGGTGGCCTGTTCCAGCGGCGTGCCTGCGAAGGCCAGCGTCTCGCGGCTGAAGCGGCATTCGCCGATCTCCTCGCCAAGCGCGGGCGCGGAGAGCAGCAACAGGGGGAGGGCGATAAGGCGCTTCATTTGACGGTCGGTCCCGGAATGTATATCGCCACTCTACACATGCTGACCGCCACCGGGCAAGGATGCTGGCATCAGGCTATCCCATTGGCAACACTGGATTAAACTGTTTCCAGCAGGCCTCAGGCCGCTCGCAGGGACGCTGCCGTCGATTTTCCGGAACCAGCCATGACCTTCGCCGCCACCGTCCTGACCCTCTACCCGGAGATGTTCCCCGGGCCGCTCGGCGTGTCCCTCGCCAACCGCGCGCGGGAGGAGGGGAAATGGACCCTGGAAACCGTGCAGATCCGCGATTTCGCGGCCGACAAGCACCGCACGGTGGACGATACGCCCGCTGGCGGCGGGGCGGGCATGGTGCTGCGGGTGGACGTGCTGGCGAAGGCAATCGACCACGCCCGTGCGCTCCATCCGGACTGCCCGGTGATCGCCATGACCCCGCGTGGGCTTCCGCTGACCCAGGCCCGGGTGCGCGAGTTGGCGTCGGGGCCGGGGGTGACGGTGCTGTGCGGGCGGTTCGAGGGATTCGACGAGCGGATCTTTGATGGGCGCGAGGTCGAGGAAGTCTCGATCGGCGACATCGTCCTGTCCGGGGGCGAGCCCGCGGCGCTGATGCTGCTCGACGCTTGCATTCGGCTGCTTCCCGGCGTAATGGGCGCGGCTTCGAGTGGGGCCGAGGAATCCTTTGAACAGGGATTGCTCGAATATCCCCACTATACCCGGCCCACCGAGTGGGAAGGGCGCACGATCCCTGAAGTGCTGCGATCGGGGGATCATGCGAAGATCGCGGCCTGGCGCAAGTCCATGGCCGAGGTCGATACACGGTCACGCAGGCCGGATCTTTGGGAGCGCCATGAGGGCGCTCGGGTCCAGTCTGCCTCTGGCGCGCGGCGAAAGAAGAAGGACATGGACCAGTGAACCTGATCCAGCAGATCGAGGCCGAGGAAATCGCCAAGGCCGCCAAGGATATCCCGGAATTCCGCCCCGGCGACACCGTGCGCGTCGGCGTGAAGGTCATCGAAGGTGAGCGCACCCGCGTTCAGAACTACGAAGGCGTCTGCATCGCCCGTGCCAACAAGGGCATCGGCAGCAACTTCACCGTCCGCAAGATGAGCTTCGGCGAAGGCGTGGAGCGCGTTTTCCCGCTCTACTCGCCCAACATCGAATCGATCACCGTGGTCCGCCGCGGTGTCGTGCGCCGTGCGAAGCTGTACTATCTGCGCGGCCGCACCGGCAAGCGCGCCCGTATCGCCGAACGCCGCGACGTTCGCAGCGAGGGCTAAGGCCACTGGCCTAAGCGCTGCAAAGCACATTAAGAGGGCGTCCCGGCTGCGGTCGGGGCGCCCTCTTCGTTTTCGGGATCAAAACCTTGCCATGCGATTTGCTGCCCTTCTGCTTGCCGCGACTGTCCTTTCCGCGAGCCCTGCCCATGCCGGAGAAGCGCCGGTGAGCGCCGAGACAAGGGCCGCCCCGGTGCTGGACTTCCAGCGCGTCTTCGCCAGCCCCGGGCTCAACGGCCCGGTCCCGCGCGGGGTAAAGCTTTCGCCCGATGGTCGCTGGCTGACCCTGCTGCGCAGCCGGACGGACGACCGCGAGCGGTACGACCTGTGGGGCTATGACCGCACCACGCGGCAATGGCGGATGCTGGTGGACAGCGCGAAGCTGTCCTCCGGCAAGGAACTGACCGAGGCCGAGAAGATGCAGCGCGAGCGGCTGCGGATCGGCGATCTCAAGGGCGTGGTCAGCTATGACTGGGCGGCGGACGGCAAGGCGCTGCTGGTCCCCGTCGATGGCGAGGTCTGGCTGGTGCCGCTGGAGGGCGAGGCCCGCCGCCTCGCCGTGCCGCAGGGCGCGCTCAATCCGGCGCTGTCGCCCAAGGGCCAATGGCTGAGCTTCGTGCGGGACCAGAACCTTGCCGTGCAGACGGTCGGGAAGTTGGCCGCAGGCGAAACCGCGCCGCAGGTGACGCCGGACGGCGGATCAAAGGATGGCCTTGTCTCGTGGGGGACGGCAGAATTCGTCGCGGACGAGGAAATGGACCGCCACACCGGCACCTGGTGGGCGCCGGATGACAGCCGTATTGCGATTGCCCGGGTCGACGACAGCCCGCTGGCTGTCGTCACCCGCGCCGCGATTGGCGCGGACGGGACGAAGACTTACGAACAGCGCTACCCCAAGGCGGGCACGGCCAATTCGCTGGTCGAACTGTGGGTGCAGCGTCCCGGCGGGGAGGATCGGGTCAAGGTCGATCTCGGCCCCGATCCCGACATCTACCTTGCCCGGGTCGACTGGGCGCCCGACGCGAAGACGCTGTATGTCCAGCGCCAGAACCGCGCCCAGAGCCGGCTCGACCTGCTCAGCGTCGATCCCGCCACCGGCAAGGCCAGCGTGCTGCTGAGCGAACAGGCCGCCCCGAAAAGCTGGATCACCCTGACCGACAACTACCGCTTCCTGAAGGACGGCAGCCTGGTCTGGTGGTCGGAGCGCGACGGGTTCGGCCATCTCTATCGCTTCAAGGGCGGGCGCTGGACCCAGCTGACCAAGGGCAAGTGGGTGGTCTCCAAGCTGGTCGGAGTGGACGAGGCGGCGGGCCGACTGTTCCTGATCGGCAACCGCGATGATCCGCTGGCGCACCAGCTCTATGCGCTGGACCTGAACCGCCCCGGCAAGCTCACCGCGCTGGGCGAAGCGGGGTGGATGCACGACGCCAGCATGGACAAGCGCGGACAGGCGCTGCTGGTGACGCGCTCCTCGCCCATGCAGCCGCCGCAGGTCTATCTGGCCGATCCGGCAGGCAAGCGGCTCGAATGGGTCGAGGAGAACCGGCTGGACGCGGACCATCCCTACACGCCCTATCTCGCCGCCCACCGCGCGCCGCAGTTCGGGACGATCAAGGCAGCGGACGGCACCGAGTTGCACTGGAAGATGATCACCCCGCCGATGGTGCCGGGCAAGCGCTATCCGGTGTTCTTCAGCCATTACGGCGGGCCGACCTCGCAGGTGGTGACACGCGGCTGGGGTGGGGCCCTGCAGCAGGCCATCGTCAATCGGGGCTATATCTGGTTCGAGCTCGACAACCGCGGGGTCGAGGGGCGCGGCGTGGACTTCGCCAGTCCGATCTGGCGGGCAATGGGCGGGGTCGAGGTGGAGGACCAGGCCGCCGGCGCGCGGTTCCTGAAGACCCTGCCGCAGGTCGATCCGGAGCGGATTGCCACCTACGGCTGGTCCTATGGCGGCTACATGACGATCAAGATGCTCCAGGCCGATCCGGGGCTATACGCCGCCGGGATCGCCGGGGCGCCTGTCACCCGCTGGGAACTCTACGATACCCACTACACCGAACGCTACATGGGCGATCCGCGCACCGATGCGGCGGCCTATGAACGCGCGAGCGCCTTGCCCAATTCAGCCGCGATCAAGGATCCGCTGCTCATTGTCCACGGGATGGCCGACGACAACGTGGTGTTCGAAAACAGCAGCGCCCTGATCGCGAAGATGCAGGGCGAGGGCGTGCCGTTCGAGATGATGCTCTATCCGGGCTACACTCACCGCGTCTCGGGTCCGAAAGTGGGCGTGCACCTGTGGCAGACGATCTTTTCGTTCCTGGAACGCCATCTGGGGCAGGGCGGCGGGCGTTGAGGCCGAACAGAACGTCACCCTGAACTTGTTTCACGGTCGATCTATCCCCATAGGCCATTGCGCGAGTGGCACCATGGATGCTGAAACAAGTTCAGCATGACGGTGCTCATGGGCATGGAGTGCGAGCAAATGGGTTACCGGGTGGTGGTTGTCGGCGCGACCGGGAATGTCGGGCGCGAGATGCTGAACGTGCTGGCCGAGCGCGAGTTTCCGATCGAGGAACTGGCTGCGGTCGCCTCGCCCCGCTCGACCGGGGACGAGATCGAGTTCGGCGAGACCGGCAAGATGCTCAAGGTGAAGAACATCGAGCATTTCGATTTCACCGGCTGGGACATCGCGCTGTTCTCCGCCGGATCGGCAGTGGCCAAGGACTATGCCCCCAAGGCGGCGGCAGCGGGCTGCGTGGTGATCGACAATTCGTCGTTCTGGCGGATGGACCCGGACGTGCCGCTGATCGTGCCCGAGGTGAACCCCGATGCGATCGACGGTTACAAGGCCAAGGGGATCATCGCCAACCCCAACTGCTCAACCGCGCAGATGGTCGTGGCGCTGAAGCCGCTGCACGATGCTGCGAAGATCCGCCGCGTGGTCGTCGCCACCTACCAGTCGGTTTCCGGCGCGGGCAAGCAGGGGATGGACGAACTGTTTGAGCAGAGCCGCAACATCTTTGTCGGCGACAGCAGCGAACCGGTGAAGTTCACCAAGCAGATCGCCTTCAACGTCATTCCCCACATCGACAGCTTCCTCGACGACGGGTCGACCAAGGAAGAATGGAAGATGGTGGTCGAGACCAAGAAGATCCTCGATCCCAAGGTCCGCGTCCACGCCACGTGCGTGCGCGTGCCGGTGTTCGTCGGCCATTCCGAAGCGCTCAACATCGAGTTCGAGGACGAGATTTCGGCGGAGCAGGCGCAGGACATCCTGCGCGAGGCGCCGGGCGTGATGCTGGTCGACAAGCGCGAGGACGGCGGATACGTCACGCCGGTCGAATGTGTCGGCGACGGCGCGACCTTCGTTTCCCGCGTGCGTGAGGACCCGACGGTCGACAATGGTCTGGCGCTGTGGTGCGTGTCGGACAACCTGCGCAAGGGCGCGGCGCTCAACGCGGTGCAGATCGCCGAGCTGCTCGGGCGGCGGCACTTGCAGAAGGGCTAGCCCCGGTCCGGGCCGACCTCTACCTCAGTGCGGCAGGTCGGCGGGGTCTTGCGGGGCAGCGCCGCCAGGGCCGTTGCGCAGGTCCGCGCGGCGCATGACGAGCACCAGCGGGATCGCCGCGAAGCTCAGCCACATCATCAGGTGGAAATCGCTGATGTAGGCGATCATCGCCGCCTGCCGGTTGACCTCCAGGTCGAGCATCCGCAGCACCGCCTCGCCCGCGACCTGGAAGCGGTCGGCGGTGCTGGCGTCGATCAGGTCGATTGCCGATCCGGTGATGTTCTGGCCAAGGTCCGAATGGGCCTGCTGCACGTTGCGGGCGAGCAGCGCGGTGACCATCGAGATGCCGACCGAGGCGCCGATCGAGCGGAACAGGTTGATCAGGCTAGACCCATCGGTGCGCAGGCGCGGGGGCAGGGTGGCAAAGGCGCTGGCGTTGAGCGGAATGAACACCATGCCCATACCCACGCCCTGGATGAAGCCCGAGGTCGCCACGTGCAGGTAATCGACGCCCAGCGACCACTGCGACATTTCCCATAGCGACAACCCGGCGACGGCAAAGCCCATCGCGACCAGCATGCGCGGATCGACCCCGCGCCGGATCAGATAGCCGGTGGCCTGCATCGCCAGCATGGTGCCAACCCCGCGCGGCATCATCGCCCAACCGGTATCGAGCACGCCATAGCCGAACAGGCGCTGCAGCATCGGCGGGAGCAGCGCCATCGTCGCGAACATTACCATGCCGACCACGACCATGAAGGCCAGCGAGACGACGAAGTTGGCATCGGCGAACAGCGCGCGGTCGAACAGCGGATCGCGCGCGCCGATCAGGTGGACCGCCGCCATCCACGCGGTCGACAGCGCCAGCAGCAGGTAGATCCAGCTTTCCCCGGAATCGAACCAGTCGACATGGTTGCCACGGTCGAGCAGCAGCTGGACCGAGGTCAGCGCGATGCCGACCAGGATGAAGCCGGTCAGGTCGAACCGGCGGCGGTTGATCGGGCGGGATGGCAGCTCGGCCATCATGATCGCCAGCGCCACCGCGCCCAGCGGCACGTTGACGTAGAACACCCAGCGCCAGTTCCAGTTCTCGGTCAGCCAGCCGCCGATCAGCGGCCCCAGGATCGGTCCGACCATGATCCCCATGCCCCACAGCGCCATCATCTGCGGCTGGCGCGAAGGCTTGTTGGTGTCGATCATCGCCGCCTGGCTGAGCGGCGAGATGAAGGCCCCGGTCACCCCCTGCAGTGCCCGGAACAGCACCATTTCCTCGATGTTCTGGGCCATGCCGCACAGCATCGAGGACAGCACGAAGCCCGCGACCGACAGGATGAACAGGCGGCGCGAGCCGATCCGGTCGGCCAGCCAGCCGGTGATCGGCATGGCGATCGCGGTGGAGACGATATAGCTGGTCAGCACCCAGCTGATCTCGTCCGAAGTCGCGCCCAGCGTGGACTGCATGTGGGGAATCGCGACGTTGGCGATCGTGCTGTCGAGGATCTGCAGCAGCGAAGCTGTCATGATCCCGATGGTCAGCAGGACGTTGTTCTCGACCGGCAGCAGCGCGACGTCGGCGTGCGGCGGCAGCGCCGGCGGCTCGCTCGCGCGGCGGTGGCGCTTGGCAGGGGCTGCGGCGCTGGCCATCGCGGCTTAGCGCTTGCGCCCGTCGGTGAAGACCGTGACCTTGGTCGAGAGGCCGGCGATCAGGCTGCGCGGCGGGGCCTGGTCCAGCACGATCCGCACCGGCACGCGCTGGGTCACCTTGACCCAGTTGCCGGTGGCGTTCTGTGCGGGCAACACCGAGAATTCGCTGCCGGTGCCCGCCCCGATCGAGGCGACGTGGGCCTTGAGCTTCACGCCCGGCCAGGCATCGAACTTGACCTCGGCCGGCTGGCCGACCTGCATGTCGGCCAGGTCGGTTTCCTTGAAATTGGCTTCCACGTAACCCTTTTCATTGGCGACAATGGTCACCACCGGCAGGCCGGTGATCAGTTCCTGGCCGATCTGCAGGCGGTCGGCCTGGCTGATCCGGCCGGAAATCGGCGCGCGCACTTCGGTGCGGCGCAGGTTGAGTTCTGCATTGGCGCGCTGGACGCGTGCGGCGGCAAGCTGCGGATAGACGCCGGGCACCTGGCTGCCGGTGGACAGCTTGGCGGCGGCCTCGCGCGTCTTGGAGCGGGCGATCTCCAGCTGGTCCTGCGCCTGCGCGACCTGGTGCTGGGCGGCGTCGTAGGCGGCCTTGGTGGTGAAGCCCTTCTTCCACAGCGCTTCCTGGCGGGAGAGGTTGGTGCGGGCAAAGGCGATGCTTTCCTCCGCCGCCGAAATCTCTGCGCCCGACAGGGCGCTGGCCCCGGCGAGCGAGGCCTGGCTGGCCTGCGCGGCGGCAATCGCGGCGTCGGCCTGGGCCAGTTGCAGCTGGAAGGGTTCGGGATCGATCCGGAACAGCAGGTCGCCCGCCTTGACCAGATCGTCTTCCTTGACCCGCACCTCGACGATATCGCCGCCGACCTGCGCGCTCACCGAAACCTTGTCGAGGTGGACATAGGCGTTGTCGGTCGAAACCTTGCCCTGCAGGCTCTGCCAGTAGACCACGCCGCCGATGATCAGCAGAATGGGCAGGCTGAGCATCAGCGCAAGGCGGCCCCAGCGGCGGCGCGGGGCAGGGGCTTCGGCATCGTCAAGCGCGGTGGCGTCTGCTGGCGAGATCATGGGGTCGGCTTCAGCCATTGACGGGAACCTTGTTGTCGCGGCGGGCACCCAGATTGGTGCCGATCAGGGTGAGCATTCGGGCGAATTCGGTGCGCTCGGCGGGGGAAATGCCGGCCAGCATGTCTTCCAGCAGGCCGTCGATGCAGGCGCGGACCTCGTCGATCATCTCGCGGGTGCGGGGGGTGAGGTAAAGCTGCCAGGCGCGGCGGTCTGCCGGATCGCGGCGGCGCTCGATCATCCCGGCCTCTTCCATTCGGTCGACCATCCGGCACAGGGTGATCGCCTCTACGTCCAGCTGTTCGGCGTAGTGGCCCTGGTTGGCGCCCTCGTTGTGGAGCAGGTGGAGCAGCAGGCGGGCCTGCGGTCCGGTGACCCCCAGCGCGCGGACGCGCTCATCGAACGCCCGGCGCAGCAGGCGCGCGCGATCGCTGAGGAGATAGCCGATATTGTCCATATGAGGCCGCATATATTAAGCGTGCTTAAGATGTCAATGGTGCGGCGCAGCATGACTTGGCGAAAAAGGGTCGCTAGAGCAGGCGCGAACCGAAAGGGAGCCGATTCATGAGCCTGCGCAGCGATTTCTTCACCGGCAACGGCGGCGCGCGGCTGGCGCTGCACCGGCTGGGCGCGGGGCGGCCGCTGGTGCTGATCCACGGGCTGTTTTCTTCCGCGCAGATGAACTGGATCAAGTGGGGCCACGCGGCGCTGTTGGCGGAGGCCGGGTTCGAAGTGCTGATGCCCGATCTGCGCGCCCACGGGCAGAGCGCCGCGCCGCACGAGGCAGAGGCCTATCCGGCGGACGTGCTGGCGCTCGACCTGCTGGCGCTGGTTGCACAGCTGGGGCTGGAGGATTTCGACCTTGGCGGCTTTTCGCTCGGCGCGCGCACATCGGTGCGCGGCGTGCTCCACGGCCTGCGCCCGCGCCGGTTGGTGCTGGGCGGGATGGGGCTGGAGGGCCTTGCCGGATGGAGCGGGCGGCAGGACTATTTCCTGGGTGTGCTGGACCGCTTCGATGAAATCCGGATGGGCGATCCGGCCTACATGACCGTGCAGTTCATGAAATCGATGAAGGTCGACCGGATCGCTGCGCGGCTGCTGCTCCAGACCATGACCGACACCGCGCCCGATACCCTCGCGGCGCTGACCATGCCGACCGCCGTCGTCTGCGGCGACGAGGACCGCGACAACGGCGATCCCGCCGCGCTGGTCCGCGCGCTGCCCGATGCGGTGCACCGCGTGATCCCCGGCACCCACATGGGCTGCGTCACCCAGCCGGAGCTGGGCCGGGCGATCCGGGATTTCCTGATTGGCTGAAACTTAAGACTCACGTCTCCGTTCGTGTCGAGCGCAGTCGAGACACGTCAGCGCCAACGTGTCTCGACAAGGCTCGACACGAACGGAGGTAGTGGGGAACCGACTTACCGGAACGGCGGCTCGTTGAACGCGCGCAGCTTGCGGGAATGCAGCCTTGCCCCTTCGGCGCGGAGCAGGTCGACCGTGGTGGTGCCGATCAGCAGGTGCGCGGCGATGGCCTCTTCATAGAAGCGGTTGGCCTGCCCCGGCAGCTTGATCTCGCCGTGCAGCGGCTTGTCCGAGACGCACAGGAGCGTCCCGTAGGGCACGCGGAACCTGTATCCTTGCGCGGCGATGGTCGCGCTTTCCATGTCGATCCCGATCGCGCGGCTGAGGCTGAGCCGCTGCGAGGAATGGGTATAGCGCAGTTCCCAGTTGCGATCGTCGGTGGTGGCGACCGTGCCGGTGCGCATCCGCTTCTTGAGGTTCGCGCCGACATCGCCGCTGACCATCTCTGCCGCACGGGCGAGCGCGATCTGGACTTCGGCAATCGCCGGGATCGGGATTTCCGGCGGCAGCACCGGATCGAGCACGTGATCGTCACGCAGGTAGGCGTGGGCGAGCACATAGTCGCCGATCCGCTGGGTATCGCGCAGCCCGCCGCAGTGGCCGATCATCAGCCAGGCCTCGGGCCGCAGCACGGCGAGGTGATCGCAGATCGTCTTGGCGTTGGACGGGCCGACGCCGATGTTGACCAGCGTGATCCCCATCTTGTCTTCGCGCATCAGGTGATAGGCGGGCATCTGGTGGCGTCGCCAGGCCGTGTCGGACAGCCGCTCACGCGCGTTCTCGGTCTGCTGATCGAGATAAAGCCCGCCCGCGCCCGACAGTGCGGTGTAGCCGCCCGTACCCAGTTGCTTGCCAGCCCAGTCAACGAATTCATCGACATAGCGGTGGTAATTCGTGAACAGGATGAAGCGCTGGACGTGCTCCACCTGCGTCCCCGTATAGTGCGCCAGCCGCGCGAGGCTGAAATCGGTGCGCAGCCCGTCGAACAAGGCGAGCGGGATGGTTTCCGCAGGCGAGCCAAGCTCGATCCCGTCGGCCAGTTCGTCGCCGATCGCGGAGAGTTCGGTGGCCGGGAAATACTTTGCCAGATCCTGCGGGCTGACCGCGCCAAGGCCGGAGGCGGCGTCGATCACGTAAGGGAAGGGGATTTCCTGGTCCGATGCGCCAACCTCGACGTCGATCTCGTAGTCGTCGGCCAGCAGTTCCAGTTGCTCGGTCAGGTAGTCGGCGAACAGCGCGGGGCGGGTGACCGTGGTGGCGAAGGTTCCCTCGCGCGGCAGCCGGCCAAAGGCACGGGCGAGGTCCGGCCGGGTCGAGACGCCCCGGTAGTGGATCCGCAATTCCGGATAGCACCAGGCATGTTCGATCCGGCGCTGGGCGGGGGGAAGAGTGCCATCGGCGGCAAAGGAGGCGATGTCGCTGCGCAGGGTGGCGATGGCGGTTTCGTAAACGCGGACCAGTTCCGCGATGATCTTTTCTGTCGTTTCCATCGCGGGCCTATATCGCCCTTGTTGGAAAATTTCAACTCGGCGCATCAAGTGGTCGGCTGGGCGCGGGCGTCTGCTGACTGCTCCGCGATTTTCGGATGCGCTCAAGGTCGTCGTCATGCTGAACTTGGTTCAGCATCCATTTCGCGTTCGAGACCAAGGGGGCGAATTGCACGATGGACCCTGAACCAAGTTCAGGGTGACGGGACCGGATAGGAGGGCTTTGGTCAGCGCATTCGATGTGAGCTTCGAGCCACCCGATCCCCACGCAAAAAGAAAGGGGCGCCGAAGCGCCCCTTTCCCTGTGTCTTGCGAGAGACGGAAGCGATCAGGCTTCGTCGGCCTCGTCCGCGGCAGGAGCCGGGGCAGCGGCCGGAGCTTCGGCTTCTTCGCCGTTGCCGGCTTCGAATTCGCTCGCCGCCGCGGCGGCGGCATCGGCGTCGTCTTCGAACATCGCGGCGATCACGTCGACGCCCTGGGCCTGCTGCTCGGCTTCATCCGGCGAGCGGGCGACGTTGACCTTGACCATCACCGAAACTTCGGGGTGGAGGGCAACCTTGACGTCGAACACGCCGATCGTCTTGATCGGGCGTTCCAGCACGATCATCGACTTGGTGATGTTCGCGCCATCGGCGTTGAGCGCGTCAACGATGTCGCGCACCGAGACCGAACCATAGAGCTGGCCGGCGTTCGACGAGGCGCGGATCAGGACGACCGACTTGCCTTCCACGTTTTCCGAATGCTTTTCGGCATCGGCGCGGCGGCTGGCGTTATCGGCTTCGATCTTGGCGCGGTTGGCTTCGAAGACCTTGCGGTTGGCTTCGTTGGCGCGCAGCGCCTTCTTGTTCGGCAGCAGGAAGTTACGGGCGTAACCGTCCTTGACGGTGACGACGTCACCGATGGTGCCGAGCTTCTCGATCCGTTCGAGGAGGATGATATCCATGGGTCAGTCCCTCCCTTACTTCACGAGGTAGGGCAGCAGGCCCACGTGCCGGGCGCGCTTGATCGCCTGGCTGAGCTCGCGCTGCTTCTTGGCGGAAACGGCGGTGATGCGCGAAGGCACGATCTTGCCACGTTCAGACATGTAGGTCTGGAGCAGGCGCGTGTCCTTGAAGTCGATCTTCGGCGCGTTCTTGCCCGAGAACGGGCAGGACTTGCGGCGGCGGAAAAATGCACGGGCCATGGCTTAGAACTCCTCGCGGTCGCGGCGGCGGCTGCGTTCGCGGTCCTGCTTGCGCATCTGGACCGAGGGGCCGGTTTCATGCTCGTCGACGCGGACGGTCAGCCAGCGGATCACGTCTTCGTTGATCGCGGTCTGACGTTCCAGCTCGGCAACGGTGCCGGCGGGCGCATCGATGTTCAGCAGCACGAAGTGCGCCTTGCGGTTGCGCTTGATCTTGTAGGCGAGGTTCTTGAGGCCCCAGGTTTCGGTCTTGGTGACCTTGCCCTGGTTGGCTTCGACGATCTCGGTGGCGGCGGCAGCAAGCGCATCGACCTGCGCCTGGCTGAGGTCCTGGCGTGCCAGGAACACGTGCTCATATAGAGCCACGGCAGCTTCCTTTATCTATCTAACCGATCGCTGGCTGATCCGCACGATTGCGGGGCCCCTCCGGCTTTCTTCGTTTCCCGCGGTGCGGGAAGTGGCGGCCCTTAGCGGCTTGGGCGGGAAAAGCAAGCGCGCAGAATCTTCGGCGGAACTTGCGCGGTATCAAGGACGTTCATGCTGCACCTGCTAACAGGCCCTCCAGCAAAGGAGATACCCCATGCTTGCCGAACAAGAAGCCCCTGCAATCGCCGAACTTCCCACCCGCAGCGGCGCCGTGCTCGCCGTGCGCCCGGTGACGGCTGAGGACGAGCCGCTGCTGGAGGAATTCTTCGACCGGGTGAGCGAGCAGGACCGCCGCTTCCGCTTCCTCACCGCCTATCGCCACGTCGGCCACGAACAGCTGGTGCGGCTGGTAGAGGTCGATCATTTCCGCTCCGAAAGCTGGATCGCCTTCGACGAGGGCACCGGCCAGGTGGTGGGCACGGCGATGCTGGCCTGCGACAATCCGCTCGATACCGGCGAAATCGCGGTGTCGGTCTGCAGTAACTGGCGCGGCAAGGGCGTGGGTTGGGCGCTGCTCGACCTGCTCGCCGCCGAAGCCCAGCGGCGCGGGCTGCGCCGGGTGATCGCGATCGAGGACCGCGAAAACCACGCCGCGATCGAACTGGAGCGCGAAAAGGGCTTCACTCCCCACGCGGTCGAGGGCGACCCGACGCTGATCATGCTGGAAAAGCTGCTGCGCTGATTGCGGGGGAGGGCGCCTGCCTCCCCTCTTGCCAGCAGGGCACGGGTGCCGCACAGGATTGCGCCGTAACGCAATTTCCTGACGGTGCCCTGCCATGCCTACCGGCCTTGTTGCCCTGCTTGACGACATTTCGGTGATCGCCCGCGCCGCTGCCGCCTCGCTCGACGATGTCGGCGCGGCGGCGGCCAAGGCCGGCTCCAAGGCCGCCGGGGTGGTGGTCGACGACGCGGCGGTGACGCCGACCTATGTCACCGAGTTCACGCCAGATCGCGAACTGCCGATCATCTGGAAGATCGCCAAGGGTAGCCTGAAGAACAAGCTGGTCTTCCTGCTGCCCGCCGCGCTGGCGCTTTCGGCGCTGCTGCCGGTGGCGATCCCGATCCTGCTGGTGCTGGGCGGCACCTACCTGTGCTTCGAAGGCGCGGAAAAGGTGCTTGAGAAGCTGGGCGGGGCCAAGCACGGCGAAACGCTGGGCGATCCGATCTCCGACATCGCGGAATTCGAGCGCGAGCGCGTGTCGGGCGCAGTGCGCACCGATTTCATCCTCTCGGCAGAGATCATGGCGATTGCGCTGGCCGAAGTCGCGGATACTCCGCTGGTCGAGCGCGGCGTGGTGCTGGCGGTGGTCGGGATCGCGATCACCGTGCTGGTCTATGGCGCGGTGGCGCTGATCGTGAAGATGGACGACGTGGGCCTGCACCTCGCCGAAAAGCCCTCTGCCGCGGTGCGCGCGCTGGGCCGGGGCATGGTCGAGGGCATGCCGCTGCTGCTCTCCGCCATCGCCACCATCGGCACGGCGGCGATGCTGTGGGTGGGGGGCAGCATCATCCTCCACCAGCTCGCCCAGCTGGGCCTGGCCGGGCCGGAGCACCTGCTGGAGGCTGCACACCACGCGGTGAGCGAGGCAACCGGCGCGCTTGGCGGAGTGCTCGGCTGGCTGACCGGCGCGTTGCTTTCCGGCCTGTTCGGGCTGGTGCTGGGTGGGGTGGTCGCGATGGCACTGCACCAGGTCCAGGCGCTGCGCGGCAAGGGAGCGCACTGAACGAAGGGAACGACGCATGAAGGCACGGTTGCTGGGACTGATCTGCCTGCTGATCGCGGCGGGCACGGCGTGGTGGGGAATCTGGGAGCCGCTGCAGGCGGCGATCGAGGGGCAGCCGGGGGTGCGTTATCGCATCGCCACTTTCGTGCTGGTCCCCTTCGCGGCAGTGTTCGGCGCGTTCTTCCTGATCTTCGGCGATAGCGTCCCCTACCGCAACGCCGCGCGGCAGAGCCTGACCGGAGCGGGCTGGGCGCTGGTGCTGCTGGGCGCGGCAGGCAGCGGGATCAGCTTCTGGTGCTTCAAGGCGCGGTTCGAGGAACTGGGCTATGGCTATTCCGGCGCATCGCCGCAGCCGCCGCAGCAGATCATCGATCCGGCGAGCATTCCGAGGCCGCCGAAGGTCGGTTGACCCCGACGCGAACGGAGGTTGGGGGCAACGAAGATTCAGGACAGGCGGCCCAGCAGGTCGCGGGCAAACACAGTTAGCGTATCGTCGCGTGCGCCCATCACCGCGATGCGGTCCCCCGGGCGAGCGAGGGCGGCGATCCGCGCCGCGCAGTCCTCGCGCGAAGCCACATATTCCGCCGCGCCTCCGCCCGCGCGGATCAGGCCGACGATCCGCTCGCTGCCCTCGCTGCGGTCGACCGTGCCGCCGAAATAGACCGGATCGCACAGGATGGTCAGGTCGTCCGGCCCCAGCAGGCGGGCGAAGGTCTCGGCCAGCTCATGCCCCATCTGGCGCAGCGGGCCATAGCCATGCGGCTGGAAGAAGGCGATCACCCGGCCCGGCTGGCTCTTCAGCGTGCGCAGGGTGGCGGCGACCTTGTCCGGGTTGTGGCCGAAATCGTCGATCACCGTGATGCCGGAGGGGCTGGTGCCGGTGATGTCGAAGCGCCGCGCGAGCCCTGCAAAGCTGGCCAGCGCCGCCACCGCTTCCGCCACCGAAACCCCGGCAGCGTTGCAGGAGGCGATGGCGGCCAGCGCGTTGGCAAGGTTGTGGCGCCCCGGCACTTTCAGCGCCAGCGCGTGGGCCGTGCCGTCGCGGCGGTCCAGAACCGTGGCGGAGAGCGAAGTCGGTCCCTCGGCAATGCTCCCTGCCGCAATGCCGATCGCCGCATCCCCGCTGTCGATACCGAAGCTGACCACCTGCCGCGCCCGGGGGGCGAGCGCGCGCGCCTCAGCATCGTCGAAATTGACCGCCGCCATGTCTGCGCGGGCGAGGAAATCCCCGAACAGCGCGCGCAGTTCCTCCATCGACTTGTGATCGAGGCTGACGTTGAGCAGCGCCGCCACCTGCGGACGGTAGAGCGCAATCGACCCGTCGCTTTCGTCGACTTCGGATACGAATGCGCCGCCCGCACCGACCCGCGCCGAGGCGAAGGGCGCATCGGCGCTGACATAGTTCTTCATCACCGCGCCGTTCATGATCGTCGGATCGGCGCCGGCGCGGTCCATGATCCACCCGGCCATGCCGGTGACGGTGCTCTTGCCGCTGGTCCCGCCGATGGCGATGCCGGTGGGGGCGGCGTTGAACAGCGCGGCGAGCAGCTCTGCCCGGCTCATCCGGGGGCAGCCCAGTTCCTTCGCGCGGACCATTTCGGGCACGGTGTCCTCGACCGCCGCGGAGGCGACGAGGGTCTGGTCCGCCGAGACGATCCCGCTGCCGTCCTGCGGGTGCAGCGCCAGGCCCAGGCTTTCCAGCCAGGCGAACTTTTCCGGGGTGCGCCCCTGATCGCGGCTGCGGTCGGACCCGGCGATTTCCGCCCCCATGCCGCGCAGGATCAGCGCCAGCGGCAGCATCCCCGATCCGCCGATGCCGCAGAAGAACCAGGGGTGGGAAGTGAGGTCGGTCATCGCGCTGCGGTATGCGTTCGGGCGGGGGAATACAACCTTGGCTGCGCTGGCCGCACCCGTCATCCCGGCGAAAGCCGGGATCGCTGGCCGGCTGGGCGAGAGGTGGATGCAAGGTTGCCAGCGGTCCCGGATCAGGTCCGGGACGACGCGGGGCCTCGACAACCCGCGCTCCACCCGCAATGTTGCCTCCAAACCGGACAGGAGAGGAAAATGAACGATCATAGTGCCCTGCGTTCCATGCGCGGGCGGGCGGTGCTGGTGACGGGTGCTGGCAGCGGGATGGGACGAGCGACGGCGGAAGTTTTCGCCGCCGACGGCGCCCATGTCGCGCTGACCGATCTGCCGGGCTCCCCCATCGATGAGATCGCCGCCAGCTTGCGCGCGCAGGGCCTCAGCGCCGAGGCATGGGCGCTCGACGTGACCGATGCCGAGGCGATCCGCAGCGTGACCGCAGAAGTCGCGGCGCGGTTCGGGCGGCTCGACGCGCTGGTCAACAATGCCGGGATCAGCGCCTTCTGTCCGATCGACGACGATGCCTATGACATGATCTGGGACCGCGCCGTGGCGGTGCTGCTGACCGCGCACCAGCGGCTGGTCCGCGCCGCGCTGCCGCACCTGCGCCAGTCGGACGCGGGGCGGATCGTCAACATCGCCAGCACCGAGGCGCTGGGCGCGACCAACCGCGACAGCCCCTATTGCGCGGCCAAGGCCGGGGTGACCGGGCTGACCCGCGCGCTGGCGGTGGAACTGGGCAAGGACGGGATCACGGTCAACTGCATCTGCCCGGGGCCGATCCTGACCGGGATGACCGCCAATGTGCCGGACGCTGACAAGGAAACCTTCGCTCACCGCCGCACCGCGCTGCGCCGCTATGGCCGGGCGGAGGAAGTGGCGCAGATGACGCTGAGCCTGTGCCTGCCGGCATCGAGTTATCTGACCGGGGCGGTGATCCCGGTGGATGGCGGGTTGATGGCGCGTAACGCCTGAGGCGCGGGGGCCTGGGGTGATGGGGCCGGCTGGCTGAGCGCGAGCGCTTCCAGCCGGTCGAGCGCCTGCTCCACCTCGCCATGCCGTCGGGCGCGGTTGACCCATTCGCGGGCTGCCGGGCTGGTGGAAAGGCGCGCAACTTCATCCGCCGCAGCCACGGTGCGCCCGCTGCGCAGCAACAGCCGCGCGCGATCCAGCCGCTGGTCGGGACCGGTCGCCGCGCCGGTGCCCTGGCGGATGGTGAACAGCTGGCCGACCTCGCGCTGCAGGCGTGCCCAGCCGCCTTCCATGATCCCTTCGCCCGCCAGGGTGGGGGCCAGGGCATCAAGCTGGGCCGCAAGATCGTCGAGCGTGACCGGAGTAGCGGCGGCGTCGACCACCGTTTTTACCGCACCCGCGTCGCTTGCGCCGAAGCGCTGTTGCAGTTGCGGGGCGAGATAGCCGAGCGGGGTGCCGCGTTCGAAGGCGCGGCGTGCGGCGAAGGCGATCATCAGCGCCTGGGCGCGGGCGCTTTCCGCCTCGGCGGCGCTCGCCTGTCCATCAAGCCGGGTGACCTGCGTTTCCAGCGCGCCGAGCCGCGCCTCCAGCGATCCCAGCGCAGGGGATGCCGGGCTGGGCGCAGGTACGGGCAGGGCGGCGAGGCGCGGGGCTGGGGCAGCGGCCTGTTTCAGGCCAAGGTCGCTGGCTGCGATCCGGCCGTCCCAGATCAGCCAGCCGGCCAGCACCGTGCCGCCCGCGAAGGCAAGGACCATGGCCAGCAGCACCGCGCGGGTCGATACCCCGGTGCGGCGCGGGGGCAAGGGTCTGGTGCTTGAAAGTAGTTCGTCTGGCATGCGCCGGTTCGGGTTCCTGTTCGGCCCGGCGCCTAGCGATTGCGGCCGGGAGGCCCCGGGTCTTGGCACATCTGGCGCGCCAAGGCCAGCAGCGCGGCGTCGCTGGGCATGGTGGCGGTGGCAACCTCGCCCCAGCCGTCGCCCGCCGCCGCCGCGATCCGGGGCGCGAGCGCGGCAATCCGCAGCGGCGCGCGGCGGATGCCGTGGGTGACGCATTGGGCCGAAAGATGCCGCGCCGCCTCCGCCGAATGGACCGCGACCACGGCGGGGCCGCGCATCAGTTCGGCCATCGCGGCGGGCAGGGGCAGAGCCTCGCTGGCATAGACCACCCGCTCGTCCAGCGTCACGCCGCTCGGCAGGGTCAGCGGCACCCGCTCTTCCCCGGCGAGGCGGAGCAGGCGGCGGTGGCCCGGCGCCAGCAGTGCGAACAGCGATTGCAGCCCGCCGCTGCCGGTGGCGGCGACGGTAAAGCCCGCCTCGCGCGCGGCCTGCGCGGTCGCCTCGCCCACGGCATAGACCGGCAGGTGCTTGCAGGTGGCAAGGCCGCGCCCGGCGTGGCGCAGGGCATTGGCGCTGCCCAGCAGCAGGGCGTCATGGCTATCAGGTGCAGGGGCCTGCCAGCTGCGCGGGGCGACGGCGAACAGCGGAAAGCCGTGCGCATCGATCCGTTCCGCCCGGGCCGCCTCAACCGTCGCGCTGCAACCGGGTTCGGGTCGGATCACGAGCAGTGGAACCATGGCCGGGCGTCACTCCCCCTCGAAATGCTCTCTGATCGCCGGGCTCGCGATGGCCAGCAGCTGCCGGGCGAGAATGACAGGCCCGGTGGAATCGTCCAGCGCAAAATTGTGCGTCGCTTCAACCCGTTCCCGCCCGTCGAGGGTGAAGATCGCGCCGCGCATTGACAGGCTGTCGGCACTGTGAGTCGTCAGCACCGCAATCGGGCTGTGGCAATTGCCGCCGAGTGCGGCGAGCAGCGCCCGCTCCGCCATCAGCGCGGCGCGGCTGGGGGCGTGGTCGATGGCGGCGAGCAGGGCGCGCGTCGCCGCATCGTCGGCGCGGCATTCTATCGCGATGGCGCCCTGTCCCGGGGCGGGGAGCCAGTCGGCGGGATCGAGCCGCACGCCAAGCTCCGCCTTGCCCAGCCGGTTGAGGCCCGCGGCGGCGAGCAGGGTGGCGTCAGCCTCACCCGCCTCCAGCTTGCCGAGCCGGGTCGCGACGTTCCCCCGGAACGAGACGACCGTGCAATCGGGCCGCAGGTGCAGCGCCTGCGCGGCGCGGCGCGGGGCGCTGGTGCCGATCCGCGCACCGGGCGGCAGGGCGGCGAGGCTCTCCGCCCCCAGCAGCACGTCGCGCACATCCTCGCGCGGGAGCACGGCGGCGATGGCGATCCAGTCCGGGCGGATGGTCTCGACGTCCTTGGCCGAATGGACCGCAAAGTCGATCTCGCCCGCATGGAGCCAGGCGTCGAGTTCCTTGGTCCACAGCGCTTTGCCGCCGATCTCGGCGAGGGGCCGGTCGAGCACCTTGTCGCCGCTCGCCGTCACCGGAACCAGCTCGACGCGCGACTCCTCCCAGCCCTGCGCCGCGCAGAGCCGGGCGCGGGCCTCTTCGGCCTGGGCCATGGCGAGCGGGGAATTGCGGGTACCAAGCTTCAGCGGACGGTCGGTCATGGCCGCTTGTGCTAGACGGCAATGTCTCTAAGGGAAAGCCGGGATGGGGATAGTCCTCGGAATTGAATCGTCGTGCGACGAAACGGCAGCCGCGCTGGTGGACAGCGACCGGCGTGTGCTCGCGCAGCGTATCGCCTCGCAGGACGAGGCGCACCGCCCCTATGGCGGCGTCGTCCCCGAAATCGCCGCCCGCGCCCATGCCGAACGGCTGGCCCCGCTGATCGAGGCGGTGCTGGACGAGGCCGGGTTGGGCCTCGCGGATGTCGATGCCATCGCCGCCACCGCCGGTCCCGGCCTGATCGGCGGGGTAATGGTCGGCCTCGTCACCGCCAAGGCGCTGGCGATGGCTTCGGACAAGCCGCTGATCGCGGTCAATCATCTGGAAGGCCACGCGCTGTCGCCCCGGCTGGCCGATGCTTCGCTGCAATTTCCCTACCTGCTGCTGCTGGTGTCGGGCGGGCACTGCCAGCTGCTCGAAGTGCGCGGGGTCGGGCAGTTTCGCCGCCTTGGCACGACCATCGACGACGCGCTGGGCGAGGCGTTCGACAAGACCGCCAAGATCCTCGGCCTCGGCTATCCGGGCGGCCCGGCGGTGGAGCGGCTGGCCCTGCAGGGCGATCCAAAGGCTGTGCCCCTGCCGCGCCCGCTGCTCGGCAGCGCGGAACCTCATTTCTCCTTCGCCGGCCTCAAGAGCGCGGTGCTGCGGGCCAAGGAAGCCAGGATCCACGCCGATGCCGATATCGCCGCCGCGTTCCAGCAGGCGGCGATCGACTGCGTGATCGACCGCACCCGCAAGGCGCTCGCGCTGGCCGATGCCCCCACCGCGCTGGTCGTGGCGGGCGGGGTTGCGGCGAACAAGGCGGTGCGCGCGGCGCTGGAGGCGCTGGCGGCGCAGCACGGCCTGCCCTTCGTCGCCCCGCCGCTGGCGCTGTGCACGGACAATGCCGCGATGATCGCCTGGGCCGGGATCGAGCGGCTGGGGCAGAGCGACCCCCTCGATTTCATGGCGCGGCCGCGCTGGCCGCTCGATCCGGATGCGCCGCCGGTGCGCGGCGCGGGAGTGAAGGCATGAGCATCAGGATCGGGGTGATCGGCGCGGGCGCCTGGGGCACGGCGCTGGCGCAGTCGCTGGCGAGCGACGGCAGCCCGGTGCTGCTCTGGGCGCGCGAGGCCGAACTGGTCGAGGAAATCAACGCGGCCCACACCAACAGCCTGTTCCTGCCTGGAACCCAACTGTCGCCCCAGATCCGCGCCACGGGCGACCTGGCCGAACTGGCCTCGCTCGATGCCCTGCTCGCCGTGGTGCCGGCGCAGCACCTTGCCCGCGTGCTGGCGGGCCTGCCGGACGCTCCGCGCGATCTGGTGCTCTGTGCCAAGGGGATCGAGGCGGGCAGCGGCCGGCTGATGGCCGATGTCGCGCAGGAAGCCGCGCCCTCCGCCCGGATTGCCGTGCTGTCCGGTCCGACCTTCGCGCACGAGGTGGCCGCCGGGCTACCCACTGCCGTCACGCTCGCCTGTTCCGGCGGGGAGGAGCAGTGGGAACGGCTCGCCCCGCTGATCTCGCGGCCCATGCTGCGGCCCTACTATTCCGACGACGTGACCGGCGCGGAGATCGGCGGCGCGGTCAAGAATGTGCTCGCCATCGCCTGCGGGGTGGTGGAAGGGCTGAAGCTGGGCCAGAACGCCCGCGCCGCGCTGATCGCGCGCGGTTATGCCGAGATGCTGCGCTTCGGCCTGTCGCGTGGCGCGCGCGCCGAAACGCTGTCCGGCCTGTGCGGGCTGGGCGACCTTGTCCTGACCTGCTCGTCCACTTCCAGCCGCAACTTCTCGCTCGGCAAGGCGCTGGGCGAGGGAATGAGCGCAGGCGAGGCGCTGGCGGGCAAGAACAGCGTGGCCGAAGGCGCGGCAACCGCGCCGATCCTGGCCGAGCTGGCTAGCCGCGAAGGCATTGCCATGCCGATCGTCGATGCGGTCTGCCGCCTGCTTGCGGGCGAGGTCGCGGCGGGCGAAGTCGTGGCCCATCTGCTGTCCCGACCCCTGCGCGCCGAACAGGAAGCGGCGCGGTGAGCGAAGCACCGCACGACGATATCCAGGCGCTGGCCAAGGGTGGGCGGACCAATTTCTTCGGCTTCCTGCTGCGGCTGGGCGGCACCGCGCCGTTTCTGTTCATCGCCGGGCGGTTCTATGGGGTGGAAGCGCTGGGGCGCTATGCTTCGGCGCTGGTGATCGTCGAACTGGTGGCGCAGCTGTGCGTGCTCGGCCAGCGCCGCGGCCTCGCCCAGCGCCTGTCCGAAGACCCGCGCGAGGCGCCGCACGTGATCGCCGATGCGCTGACGCTGACCCTGCTGCTGTCACTCGGCGCGGCGGCGCTGCTCTACCTGATCCCCGCGCCGATGTTTCCCAGCGGCCAGTACAGCGAATGGGACCGGCTGCTGCCGCTGGCGCTGGTTGCCAATGCGCTGACCGACATTGCGCTCGCCGCGCTGGCCTATCGCTATAACATCGGCGCAACGGTGCGGGCGCGCTCGCTGGTCGAACCCTGGGTGCAGACGCTGTCTGCCGTGGGGTTCCTGTTCGTGCTGCCCGAGGCCGGGCTGGCGCTGTCGTTCCTGCTGGCCAAGGTCGCGGCGCTGCTGGTTTCGCTGTGGCCGCTGCTGCGCACCTATGGCCTGCCGCGCCACTGGCATCCGCACCCGCTGCGGCTGGGTCGCCTCGCGCTGCTGTCCGCTCCGCTGGCGGTGGCCGACATGGTCGAATGGGGCACCCGCAAGCTGGACGTTGCGCTGCTGGGCTTCTTCACCACGCCGGCGGCGGTCGGCGTCTATTACGCGGCGCAGCAAGTCGCCTCGCTGCCGCAGAAACTCAAGACCAGTTTCGAACCGATCCTGGGGCCGGTGATCACCCGCAACCTCAAGGAAGGCAATTTCGCCGCGATCGCCCGGCAGGTCAGCCAGGTGGGCTTCTGGATCATCGCGATGCAGGCGGGCATCGCCATGGCGCTGGCGATCCCGGGCGAAGGGGTGATGGGCCTGGTCGGGCCGCATTTCGTCGGCGGCACCGGAGCGCTGACCTTCCTGCTGATCGCCGAGGTGGCCGCCGCCACCGCCGTGGTCAGCGAAGCCGCGCTGATCTATGTCGCGCGGCACAAGAACCTGTGGATCTCGCTCGGCACCATTGCGCTGCAGGCGCTGTTGACAGTGGGCGGGATGCTGGCCGTGCGTCAGGCCGGGCTGGGGCCGAACTACAGCGCCGCCGCCGCAGCCGCCGCGCTGTTCCTTTCGCTGGGCACGGCTTCGCTGGTCAAATCCTACGTCCTTTCGCGCATCCTCGGCCAGCCGATTTCCAACTGGCGCTGGGCGCTGGTCTGGGCGGCGGCCCCCGCCGCGCTGGTCGGCTGGGCGGTGACCCGGTTCCTGCCCGAATGGGCCGAGCTGCTGTTCGGCATTCCGGCCATCCTGTTCGTCTATGGCTGGGTGATCTGGCACCGGGGCTTCGGCCCTGAAGACCGGGTGCTGTTCCGCAAGAATGTCGCCACCTGATTGCGGTTCACCTTGCGCGGGGCTATCGCTGGGGCAACAGGCATGAGGTGCGGAAATGATGGCGACGATTGAGGCGAACTGGCTGATCTACGCGGGGCTGGCTGTGGTCGCGCTGCTGATCGCCTGGTGGCTGTACGCCCGCGCCAGCACCAAGCCCAAACGGCGCGACTACAAGCCCGACGTGCTGAGCGAGGGCGCGGAGCCTGCCCAGCGCAATCAGGCGCTGATCGACGCGCCGCCCGCCGCGCAGATCGTCACCCCGGCGCCCCACGGCGGCATGATGGCCGGCGTGGCCGAGATCGTCGCCGTGACCGCGCAGGACGAGGTCGAGGAGGTCGAAGCCCGCGCCGCGGAAATGGAAGTGGTGCCGGAAGTGGAAACCGCGCCTGCGCCTGCTGCACCTGTTGAAGGCGGGGACGACCTTTCGAAGATCAAGGGGCTGGGGCCGAAACTTCAGAAGCTGCTGCCCGAACTGGGCCTCACCACCTATGCCCAGATCGCCGCGCTGGACGATGCCGGGCTCGACGCGCTCGACGCCAAGCTGGGCGCTTTCGCCGGCCGCCCGCGCCGCGATGCGTGGGTGGAGCAGGCCAGGCTGCTTGCCAGCGGAGACGTCGGCGGGTTCGAAGGCAAGTTCGGCAAGCTTTGAGGCGTCATCCCGGGCCACCCCGTCATCCCGGGCTTGCCCCGGGATCGCTGGCAACCCGCGAAGCCTCGACGCCGCAGGCGCAACTCTGCTCCCTCGCGCCAGGCGGCCACCGGTCCCGGGTCAAGCCCGGGACGACGCAGGGACGCTCCCGGGTCAAGCCCGGGTCAGGCCGCCTTCAATACAGCAGCCAACGCTGGGCCGAGGCGCGGAAGCGGTCGCAGGCGTAGCTCCATGGCCCGGCCATCGCGGCGGGGGCTTCGCCGGCCAGCAGCATGGTCCGCACCCGGCTTTCCCCGAGCAGTGTGTCCAGGTACGGCGTCACCGCGAAGTCGCCCGGGTAGAGGCGTTGCAGCACCCGCAGCAGGGTGAGCGCGGTGGGCAGGGGGGCATAGCGGCCAAGGCCGGTGCGCTCCAGCCGCACACCTTGGCAGGCGATCCCGGCATATTTGGAACTGTCCGGGGTGAAGCTGACGGGGACGAAGCGCAGGGCGTCGATCCCGGACTTGCCGAGCGCTTTCGCCAGCGCCGCCCCGTCGATCCACGGCGCGCCGAACTGTTCGAACGGCGCTGCGGTGCCGCGCCCTTCGGAGAGGTTGGTGCCTTCCAGCAGCACGGTCGCCGGATAGGCTAGCAGCGCCGCCGGACTGCGCAGGTTGGGCGAGGGAGGCACGAAAGGCAGACGGCCGGGGCCGAACACCTCCACGCCCATCCGCCGCTGCCAGCCGGTCATCGCCACGACGGTCAGCCGCGCCGGAGCGGGCAGCGCGGCACTGGCCAGCCGGGCAAGCTCGCCCATCGTCAGCCCGTGGCGCAGCGGCACCGGCAGCGCGGCGACGTGGGACATCAGCTCCGGGCGTGGCAGCGGGCCCTCCATCGCGAGGCCGCCGAGCGGGTTGGGCCGGTCGAGCACCAGCGCCTCCACTCCCGCCCCGGCGCAGGCGCGCAGGGCGTCCGCCATGGTCGCGGCGTAGGTGAAGCAGCGCAGGCCCACGTCCTGCAGGTCGATCACCAGCGCGTCGAGGCCGGACAGGTCCGGGCGGCTGCGCGCGCCGTAGAGGCTCTGCACCGGCAGGCCGGTCGCCGCGTCGCGTCCGTCGGCCACCGCCTCGCCCGCCGCCGTGCGGCTGTCCAGCCCGTGTTCGGGGGAGAACAGCCGGACCAGCGAGACGCCGGGCAGCGCCGCCAGCAGGTCCGCCCCGCGCGCGCCGGTGGAATCGATCCCGGCGGCGTGGGTGAGCAGGCCGATCCGCTTGCCGCGCACCAGCCCGGCGCGGTCCGACAGCAGATGGTCGAGCCCGGTGCGCAGCGGCGGTGCTTTTGCGCCCAGCGCAGGCGCGGCGAGCAGGGCCGCGCCGCCGGACAGCGCGGCGCGGCGGGTCAGCCCTAGCGTCCCCACTTGCGCTTGCTCTCGCGCCCGAAGCGGCCCTTGCGGGTGCCCGGCTTGCCTTCGTTGCTGCGGCCGACCAGCGGAGCCTTGCGCTGGTCTTCGGGGAGGCCGAGTTCCTCCGCTTCCAGCCGCCGGATCTCGTCGCGCAGGCGGCCGGCTTCCTCGAACTCCAGGTCGGCGGCGGCGGCGCGCATCTTCTTTTCCAGTTCCTCGATATAGGCACGCAGGTTGTGACCGACGAGGTTGTTGGCCCCCTCCGCCTCGATCTCCACCAGCACGCCGTCGCGGCTGGCGGTGTCGGCGACGATATCGTGGATGTTGCGCTTGATCGTTTCGGGCGTGATCCCGTGTTCGAGGTTGTAGGCGGCCTGCTTTTCGCGGCGGCGGTCGGTTTCGGCGATGGCGCGCTCCATCGATCCGGTCATCCGGTCCGCATAGAGGATCACCCGCCCGTCGACATTGCGCGCGGCCCGCCCGATGGTCTGGATGAGCGAAGTCTCGCTGCGCAGGAAGCCCTCCTTGTCGGCATCGAGGATGCAGACGAGCCCGCATTCGGGGATGTCCAGCCCCTCGCGCAGCAGGTTGATGCCGACCAGCACGTCATAGACGCCAAGGCGCAGGTCGCGGATCAGCTCGATGCGCTCCAGCGTCTCGACGTCGGAATGCATGTAGCGCACCTTGAGGCCCGCCTCGTGCATGAATTCGGTGAGGTCCTCGGCCATCCGCTTGGTCAGCGTGGTGACGAGCGTGCGGTAACCCTTCGCGGCGGTCGCCCGGCATTCCTCGATGCAGTCCTGCACCTGGTCCTCGACCGGGCGGATCAGGACGGGCGGGTCGATCAGGCCGGTCGGGCGGATCACCTGCTCGGCGAACACGCCGCCGGACTGCTCCATTTCCCAGCTGCCAGGGGTGGCGGAAACGGCGACCGTCTGCGGGCGCATCGCGTCCCACTCGTTGAAGCGCAAGGGCCTGTTGTCGATGCAGCTCGGCAGGCGAAAGCCGTATTCGGCGAGCGTGATCTTGCGGCGATGGTCCCCCTTCGACATCGCGCCGATCTGCGGCACGGTCTGGTGGCTTTCATCGACGAACAGCAGCGCGTTGTCGGGCAGGTATTCGAACAGGGTCGGCGGCGGCTCGCCCGGCAGACGCCCGGTGAGGAAGCGCGAATAGTTCTCGATCCCCGCGCAGGAACCGGTCGCCGCGATCATCTCGAGGTCGAAGTTGGTGCGCTGCTCCAGCCGCTGGTGCTCCAGCAGCTTGCCCTCGGCCTCCAGCTCCTTCAGCCGCTCGGCCAGTTCAAAGCGGATCGCCTCGGCAGCCTGCTTCATCGTCGGGCCGGGCGTGACATAGTGCGAATTGGCATAGACGCGCACCTGCGTCAGGGTCTGCCCCTTCTTGCCGGTCAAGGGATCGAACTCGGCAATCTCCTCGATCTCGTCGCCGAAAAAGGCCACGCGCCAGGCCATGTCCTCGTAGTGGCTGGGATAGATCTCCAGGCTGTCGCCGCGCACGCGGAAATTGCCGCGGGCAAAGGCGGCGTCGTTGCGCTTGTACTGCAGCGCCACCAGCTTGCGGATCAGCTCGCGCTGGTCGACGCTGGTTCCGGTCTTGATGTCGAAGATCATCGCCGAATAGGTTTCGACCGAGCCGATGCCATAGAGGCACGAGACCGAGGCGACGATGATCACGTCGTCGCGCTCCAGCAGCGCCCGGGTGGCCGAATGGCGCATCCGGTCGATCGCCTCGTTCACCGAGCTTTCCTTCTCGATGTAGGTATCGCTGCGCGGCACATAGGCCTCGGGCTGGTAATAGTCGTAGTACGAAACGAAATATTCGACGGCGTTGTCCGGGAAAAAGCTCTTGAACTCGCCATAGAGCTGCGCGGCG
>JAYRMP010000030.1:0-32918 GCA_041912655.1 Novosphingobium sp.
CGGTCCTCCATCGCCCTCGTGCCGGGGACGAGGCCCGCCTCATGCGGGAAGGCGGCAAGCAGCCACTGGGCGAAGGCGTGGATCGTATCGATCCTGAGGCCCCCACCCGGGCAATCGAGCACGGCGGCGAACAGGGTGCGGGCATGAGCGCGCGCCTCTGGCCCGGACGGCGCGCCAATCGCCTCCAGCTCATTGAACAGATCGTTGTCAGAGGCGCGCACCCAGCGGGCCAGCACCTCGTTGATCCGCGCCGCCATCTCGGTTGCGCCGGCCTTGGTGAAGGTCAGGCACAGCACTTCCGAGGGATTGACCCCCGGCTGGAGCAGCAGGCGCAGGACGCGCGCGGACAGGACCTGGGTCTTGCCCGTCCCCGCCGATGCGGACAGCCACACGACCTCCCCCGGATCGACCGCCGGGTGCTGTTCGTGTGTGAGCGGGAACAGCCGCTTGCCGCCGCTCATGCCGCACCCCCATCGCTGCGCCCGCGCGCCTGCCATTCGTCAAGCCGCATCAGCTGATCGTATTCGTTGTAGCCGTAAAGGTCGGGCTGGAGACTCGCCGCGAAGGGTTCGCCCCCCAGGATGAAGCGATCGATGGCCTCGTTCAGCTTGACGGCGCTCGCATCAAGGAATTCCTCGCGCAGCAGGCCATCGGCGCGGTCGGTCTTGAACGGGGCAAAGGCATAGCCGAACACGCCGCCCTCGCTGCGCGGCCGCTTGGCCAGCGACCAGTATTCGAACCATTCGGGATCGCCCGAAATCTCCGGGAACCCACCCGCCGACGCGATCAGGCCGATCAGGCCGAGTTGCAGCGCAAAGCCATCCTTCACCCGGCGGCGGCTGGGCGGCGCGCCGGTTTTGTAGTCGACGATGGCAAGTGTGCCGTCGCCCATCCGGTCGATCCGGTCGGCCTGCCCGTGGACCCGCACCCCGCGCACGCGCATCTCGCCCTTGATCTCGGTCTTGAGCACCTGACGCCCCTCGGCGGATTGCGCGGCGATTTCCGCGTCGATCCATTCGAGCGCGCGTTCCAGGCGCGGCCACCACAGGCTGCGCACCAGCGGGTGCGCCTGCATTGCGGCCAGTTCCTCGCTCGCACGGGCAAGCAGTTCGCCAGCGCGTCCGCCTGCCTTGTGCCAGTCATCCAGCACCTTGTGGACCACCGTCCCCTTCCACGCGGCGGTGGGCTCCGCATCGAGCGGATCGAGCACCCGCAGCCCCAGGATCGCGCGGGCATAGAACTGGTAGGGATCGCCCAGCAGGCGGTCGAGCGCGGTGACGGCAAGGTCCACCTTGCGCTGGTCGGCGGAAGGACTGGGCATGGGCCGCTCGGCGGCGGGCACCTTGACCCCCTTGTCGATCTCCTGCGCCAGCGCGACAGCTTCCTTCTCGCGATGCCCCTCGGCGAGTTCGCCCAGCATCGCCTGGACCCGCAGCACGAAGCGGCTGGGGATCACCGGCCCGCCCTCGTCGCGCCGCGCCCAGCTCAGCACCACCTGCGGCGCGCCAAGCGCCCCGGCGAGGTCATGCGCGGCCAGCCCGATGCGGAATTCGCCGCCCGGCACGCCCAGCGCCCGCAGCACCGCCGGCGGCAGCAGCGGCTCGGCCCCGGGCGAACCCGGCCAGGTGCCTTCGGTCAGCCCCCCGCAGATCACCAGGTCGGCACGGCTCATCCGCGCTTCCAGCAGGCCATAGACCGCAACGCGCGGGTGCCCGCCCCACGGCGGGCGCACCGCCTGACGATCCATCGCGTCGCGCAGTACGGCGGGCAGGTCCGCCGGGGTCAGCCGGGTTCCCGCCGCCTCGGCAGCGCCGCGCAGTTCCTCCACAAACGAGGCAAGCGCGCGGCCGTCGGCGCGACCCCACAGCGCCTCGCCGCACAGCGCCTCGCCCGCGGCGGACAGCCGGTCGAGCGCTTCGGCCAAGGGCACTTCCTCCGGCAGGGTAAGCAGCGGAGTCAGCACCGCCTCGATCCCCTGCCACCATTCGGCCAGAGCCTCTCCCCCCGCGCGTTTCGCCAGCCGCGCGACGGCGGCCTGAAGCGGCGGCAGCCCCGGCGCGGGACGCGGGCCGCGCAGGCGCAGGTCGAGCGCGCGGACGTGGTCCAGCCAGGCCGCCCGCTCTTCCCCGCCGCCGACCAGCGGATGGCCCAGCAGCGCGAGCAATGGCACCGGCGCGGCGGACTGGGCGACGACCTCTGCCAGCAGCAGCAGGACCCGGCCCGCCGGGGTCAACGGCAGTGCGGTGCCCGCCGAATCGTCCGCCTCGATCCCCCAGCGACGCAGGTGGGCGATGACCCGCCCGGCGAGGCCGCGATCCGGCGTGATCACAGCGACGCGGCGTTCCGGCGTTTCCAGCGCCTCGCGGACCAGGATCGCGATGGCCTGGGCTTCCTCTCCCGGATGAGCGCTCTCCATCAGCCGCACGCCAGACAAGCGGCGGCGATTGGCGGGCAGGTCCACCCATTTCGCGCTCGCCGCCGGGGGCAGGAACAGGTTGGAGATCGCGTGACTGCGTTCCGGCGGCGCAGCGGACAGCCCAGCGCGGTGCCAGGGGTCCACTTCCCCGCGGTTGATGCCCATCCGGTTGAGCAGCAGCTTCAGATGATATTGCGGATGGGTCACCGCGTCGCGGCTGCCGAACGGCGGCTCGCCCGGCCCCGGCGGCACCCCCGCATGGCCCAGCGCATCCCAAACGGCGACATCGAGCGAAAGATCGAGATCGGGAAGGATCACCGCTCCGCGCGGCAGTTCGCTGACCACCCGCAGCAGGCCGGCCAGCGCCGGCGAAGCGCTGGTGATCCCGGCAGCAACGATCGGATGGCCCGGAGGCTGCCGCCGCCAGCGCTGCGCGGCATGGGCGAACAGGGCATTGCGCCGCTCGGGCGCATCGACCTCTCCCCGTCCGGCCAATTCGGCCAGCCAGCGCGCCTGGACGGTGGCGAACAGGCGGGTACTTTCGCGCCAGTGATCGGCCAGTTCGCCGACGATATCGGCAACGCGCTCGGTCAGGAGATCGCCCAACGCGATCCCTTCCACCGCCAGCCGGTCCATCGTCCGACCGGTCTCGAAAGCCAGCCGCAGCAGTCCGGGAGCCTTGGGCGCGTCCTTGCCCATCTCCTCGCGCAGCAATTCGGCCAGCCGCAGCCAGCGATGCGCAGGGTCGGCGGCGGGCGGAATGGCACTACCCGCCCCCAGCGGATCGAGCAGCGGCCCCAGCACCTCGTCCAGATCGAGATCGCCGACCACTGCCATGCGCGGCAGCAGCATGCCCCCACCCGACAGGCGCACGAAGGCCTCGGTCACGATGCGTTCGGCACGGCGGCTGGGAAGCAGCAGGGTCAGCCGGGCCAGACCCAGCTCGGCCTCGCCGTAACGGGGGATCAGCCCCGCCACCAGCGCATCGGCAAAGCCGCGGTGCGCGGCGATCGAATAGACCTGCGGGCGGGTGGGCTCAGCCACCGGCAAGCCGCGCCTCGGTCGGCGCAATGGCCTCGGGCGTACCGACCTCGAACCACTCGCCAGTATGGACCAGCCCGTAGAGCCGCCCCTCCTCGATCGCCCGCTGCCACAGCACGTTGGTGGAGAACGGCCCTTCGGGCGCGTCGCGCAGCAGGCGATGCGAAACGATCTGGATGCCGATGTATATATAGGGCGCAACGCGGCCGGGCTTCCGGCGGCTGATCCGCCCCGCGGCATCGAGATGGAAATCGCCCAGGCCGTGGTGATGGTGCGCGCGCGGGTGCGGCACGACCAGCAACAGCGCGTCCATGATCGCCGGGTCCCAGCGGTCGGACAGTTCGACCAGCGCGTTGCGCGGCCCGTCCAGCCAGACGTTGTCACTGTTCACGCAGAAGAACGGATCGGGCAGCAGGTGCTGCGCCTTGATCATCCCGCCGCCGGTTTCGAGCAGCAGCGCGCGCTCGTCGGAAATCGTGCACTTCGGCACGGCGCGATTGGCGAGGTGCGCCTCGACCTGTTCCGGCAGGTAGTGGACGTTGACCACCGCGCGGCTCACCCCGGCCTGCTCCAGATGATCGAGCGCATAGTCGATCAGCGGCTTGCCCGCGACGCGGACCAGCGGCTTGGGCGTGGTCGTGGTCAGCGGGCGCATCCGCTTGCCGAGCCCCGCAGCCATGATCATCGCGGTATCGGAAACCATCGGCCTGCCGCTCACGCCGCGAAGCTCCCCCCGCCCGCCTCGCGCAGCTCGGCTGGAATGTTGGCATCGAACCAGGCCGCGACCGGGGCCAGTGCCGGATGCGCCAGATCGCGTTCCAGCAGCGCCCAGACGCGGGGGATGTAGGACAGGTACTTGGGCTTGCCGTCGCGCTTCCACAGGCGGACGAAGATGCCCACGATCTTGGCATTGCGCTGCGCACCAAGGCGCGCATAGTCGGCCAGGAAATCGTCGCCCGCGCCGGCTTCGCGGACGTAGTAATCGAACATTTCCGCTTCCAGTTCGGGCGAAACATTGCGCCGCGCATCCTGGAGCAGCGAGACGAGGTCATACGCGGGATGGCCGACCAGCGCGTCCTGGAAATCGAGCAGGCCCTGCTTCTGCAGCGAGCCCAGCAGCATGATGTTCTCGGCGTGGTAATCGCGCAGCACGGTCACCCCGGGGCGCTGGCGCGGCAGCATCGGGCTGAGCGCGGCTTCCCAAGCCGCAGAATAGCTGGCGCCATCAATGTAGAGGTTCTGCGCCGGGCAGTACCAATCGACCAGCAGTTTCGCCTCGCGCAGGTATTCCTGCATCGAATAGTCCAGGAACGGCCCCGGCGGCAGGCGGTGCAGTTCGACCAGCGCGTCGATCGCGGCGGTATAGACGGTCCGCTCATCCTCGGCCCACTGGTCGAGGTATTCGCGCACCCGCACATCGCCGAAATCTTCCAGCAGCACCAGCCCGCGCGCCACGTCCTCGGCCAGGATCTCCGGCGCGCGCAGGCCATTGGCATCGAGCCACTTGGCGGCGCGCAGGAACGGCTGCGGATCCTCGTGCGGGGGCGGCGCGTCCATCAGCATGGCGGTGCGTTCGCCCCGCCGGATGCGGAAATAGCGGCGGAACGAGGCGTCGCCGGCCAGGGGTTCGATCTCGGCGCCCTGCCATCCGGCGCTGGCAAGGAAGGCTTCGACGCCGGCGGGAAGATCGCTGCTCATGGCAAGCGCCCTAGCCAATCCGCCCCCGGCTCGACAATGGCAATCCGGCCCATTTCCGCAGTTTCGATTCTGATCGACAGGCAGCCCGGCTCATGCACGAAGCCGCCCGCATTTTCCGGCCATTCCGCCAGCAGCGCGGCGTCAGCGCGGTAATCGTCGAGCCCCAGTTCTTCCGCCTCTTCCGGCCGTTCCAGCCGGTAGAAATCGGCGTGGACCAGTGGCAGACGCACCAGCGGCGGATCGTAGGTTTCGATGATCGCGAAACTGGGCGATGGCACCTCGCCCTTATGGCCCAGAGCGGCGATGATCGCCCGCGCTAGGGTGGTCTTTCCCGCGCCCAGCCCGCCGGACAACGCAACGACATCGCCCGGCCGCAGCCGCTCCGCAATCCGCGCGCCAAACGCCTCGGTCGCGGCAGGATCGGGCAGTGCGAGCCTCACGGCAGCTCGACGATCGCCGCGGTGCCCTGCCCGGGCTCGGACAGCAGTTCGAGCGTCCCACCGTGCGCCTCGATCAGCTGGCGGGCGAGCGGCAGGCCGAGGCCCTGGCGCCGTTCCACGCTCTTGCCGTCGGCGCTCAGCTTGATCCCCTCCAGCGCGCGGGCAAGCGTTGCCGCGTCCATGCCCGGACCGTTGTCTGAGACCACGATCCGCGTCCGGTCCTTAAGGCCTTTAAGCTCCAGCAGGATCCGTCCGCCCGGCGGGGTTGCGGTGATGGCATTGTCGATCAGGTGGCCAAGCGCCCGGCCCAGCCGCCGCCGGTCGCCCGAGATGCGCCCGGCGTTGCGATTACCCCGCAGGTCCAGCGTCAGCCCCGCCTCGCGCACCGCATTGGCGCGATCCTCGACCAGCCGGGTGACGAAGGGCAGCAGATCGATCTCCTCGCGCGCAAGCGGCAAGAGGCCGGCCTCGCTTTGCGAAAGGTCGAGGACGCTTTCGATCTGTTCGCCCAGCCGCCCGACCGAAGAGAGGATCGCCTCGACATATTCGCGGCCCTGGTCGGACAGGTCACCGCCGAGCCCCGCCTGAAGCAGTTCGGCGAAACCGCCGATCGAGGTGAGCGGGGTGCGGAATTCGTAGGACATGGTGGCAAGGAAGCGCGTCTTCATCGCGTCGGCTTCCTCAAGTGCCGCGTTGCGCTGCTTGAGTGCCTCTTCGGCCTTTTGTGAATCGGTAATGTCGAGCACCGTCAGCAGGCCGTTGCCATCAGGCAGCGGCACCCCGGCATATTCAAGCGTTCGCCCATTGGCGAGCACCGCGCGCCCGCCGGTCTGCTTGCGGTCCAGGGTCGCGGCGCGCACCGCGTCGCCCACTGCCTTCGCGCGGGCGGGCTTGGCCAGCTGCGCGCCGATCCGTTCCAGCAGCGCATCGATCCGCGGGTGGGTGTCTAGGAACTCCTCGTCTAGCCCCCAATCGGCGGAAAACCGTCGGTTCCACAGCTGCATCCGTCCGTCGGGAGCGAACACCGCGACCGATTCGAACAGGCTGTCGAACGTCGCCGTGCGGGTCCGCAGCAGGGTATCGCGCGCGGCGGACAGCTGGAGCTGCTCGGTCCGGTCCTCGGCAATCAGCATCATCCCGCCATCGGGCAGCGGCTGGGCAACGACGCGAAGGTGCGTGCCGTCAGCCAGCGTCCAGGTTTCTTCCTGCGGGGCGCTCGCCTGGAACCATGCGGCCCGCTCGCGCCGCCAGGCCGGAAAATCGCGCGCCTCGGGCACCCGGCCGGCATCTCGGGCCAGGTCGAGCAGGCGCTCAAACAGCGGCGGATCGAGCATTACCGCGGGTTTGAGCGCGAAGATCCGCTGGAACGGTTGGTTGGCGAAGGTCAGCTGGCGCTTGGCATCGAACTGCGCCACTCCGGCGGACAGCTGGTCGAACATCGTCCGCTGCGCATCGCGGAAGGCGCGGAGCGAGCGGGACACCTCCTCCATTTCCTCGACATCGACCGCATAGCCGGCAATGCCTTCATCTCCGAGCGGCAGGTCCGAAACCTTGAGCGCGCGGCGCTGACCGCCAATCGTGGCGCTGACCATCCGCTCGATCGGCAGGTGCTTGGCCGCTGCCTGGAGCGCCACCTGCTGCGCGGTCAGGCCATCGACGCGCTCGATCAGTTCCACGCCATCTGCGACGACCTGCAGGGCATCGCGGCCCGCCACCGCCTCGACATAGGCATGGTTCACCAGCCGCAGCGCGCCATCGGGGCCGCGGAACCACATCGGCATCGGCGCGGCTTCGATCAGGCCCACCAGCGCCGCAAAGTCCTCCCGCGCGCGCTGGGCCTCGCCCCGCAGCTGGACCAGTTCGCTTTCGCTGTCGGAAAAGTCGAACACCCAGACCAGCGCCGCGCCGCCCGGCGACACCTGCGGATCGGCAAGGTGGCCGCGCAGCGCCAGACTGCGCTTCGACCCGCGCGGAGTGGCGACCATGCGGAACGGCGCGGCGGTCCGCTGGGTGCGGCGCACGGCCTCGGTCAGCTCGGCGAGTTGTTCAGTGGTCAACCCGCCGCCGCCGCCGTCGATCCGCCCGCCGTCCAGTTCGGTCAGGAACTGCGGAACCGTGTCCAGCCCCAGCCAGTTGGCCAGCCGCTGCGGCGCCTCGATCTTGCCGTCGGCGCGCACCAGCAGGGGTAGCGCGGGGCTTTCATCGACCATCCGCCCCAGCCGCCGGGCATGGCGCTGAGCCGCTTCGGCGCGCCGTTCGCGCCCGCGTGCCCACAGCACCGCCCAGGCCGCTGCGACGGTCCAGGCCGCCAGCAGCAGGCCCAGCAGCACCATGGCGATGGGGGAAAGCGTCATGCCTTCCAGCTATGCGCCGGGGGCCGGAATGGCAAGGCCCGGACAGGCGCTATCGCCCGTCCGGAGCAGAGCCGCGATCAGTAGCGGTAGTGTTCAGGCTTGAACGGCCCGTGCTGCGGCACGCCGATGTAATCGGCCTGCTTCTTTGACAGGGTGGTCAGCTTAACGCCCAGCTTTTCAAGGTGCAGCGCAGCGACCTTTTCATCCAGATGCTTGGGCAGGACATAGACCTTGTTCTCGTAGTCGGCGCTCTTGGTGAACAGCTCGATCTGGGCGAGGGTCTGGTTGGTGAAGCTGGAGCTCATCACGAAGCTGGGGTGGCCGGTGGCGCAGCCCAGATTCACGAGGCGGCCCTTGGCCAGCACGATGATCTGCTTGCCGTCCGGGAATTCGACCAGGTCGGTGCCCGGCTTCACTTCCGTCCACTTGTAGTTCGACAGCGCGGCAATCTGGATTTCGCTGTCGAAGTGGCCGATGTTGCAGACGATCGCCATCGGCTTCATCGCCTTCATGTGCTCGGCGGTGATCACGTCCTCGTTGCCGGTGGCGGTGACGAAGATGTCGCAGCGCTTGACCGCTTCTTCCATGGTGACGACTTCATAGCCTTCCATCGCCGCCTGCAGCGCGCAGATCGGGTCGATTTCGGTGACCATCACGCGGGCGCCGCCCTGGCGCAACGAAGCCGCGCTGCCCTTGCCGACATCGCCGAAACCGGCGACGCAGGCGACCTTGCCGGCCAGCATCACGTCGGTCGCGCGGCGGATCGCGTCGACCAGCGATTCCTTGCAGCCATAGAGGTTGTCGAACTTCGACTTGGTGACCGAATCGTTCACGTTGATCGCCGGGAACGGCAGCTTGCCGTCCTTGGCGATCTGGTAGAGCCGGTGGACGCCGGTGGTGGTTTCCTCCGACACGCCTTTGATGTGCGCGACCGACATGGTGAGGTAGCCGGGCTTGCGCTTGATGAATTCCTTGAGCGCGCGCTGGAATTCGATTTCCTCGGCGTTCGAGGGTTCGGGCATGGTGTCCCCCGCCTCGATCCGCGCGCCCCACAGCGCGAACATGGTGGCATCGCCGCCGTCGTCGAGGATCATGTTGGCGGTGCGGCCCGTGCCGTCGTCCCAATCGAAGATCGAGCCGACGTAGTCCCAGTATTCGGCCAGCGTTTCGCCCTTCACGGCGAAGACCGGGATGCCGGCGGCGGCGATCGCGGCGGCGGCGTGATCCTGGGTGGAGTAGATGTTGCAGGTCGCCCAGCGCACTTCGGCGCCGAGGTGGACCAGCGTCTCGATCAGCACGGCGGTCTGGATCGTCATGTGGAGCGAACCGGTGATCCGCGCGCCCTTCAGCGGCTGGCTGGCACCGAATTCGTCGCGCAGCGCCATCAGGCCCGGCATCTCGGTTTCGGCGATGGCGATTTCCGCCCGGCCAAAGTCGGCGAGGCCGATATCGGCGATGACATAATCCTTGGCGGAATCGAGCGCAGTGGCCACGGGCAAACTCCTGATCAGATAGCGGGGTGGCGGCTTTGCATGTGGCAAGGGCGGCACCCGGGATGGTGCCGCCCTTAGCCGCTTGCCTGCGGCGACGCAAACATAACGATATCTTTATATGACTGGTGGCTCAGCGTCTTGCCCAGGCAAATTGCCCGCCGGAGGGCGGACCGAACAACTGATCGGCCGCCGCAAGCAGCGGACCGCTGCCTTTTGCATCGGCCAGTGACCGCGTCACTTGCCTCAGCTGGCCGCAACTTAGCCAGGGGTGTCCCTGACCATACTGGTTGGCCATGGTCACACTGATCCGATCAAGCGCGCGGTCGGCCCCGCCGATACCGTGAAGCGAGGCGAGTTCGGCCTTCAGCACGCGATTGGCCGCGTTCAGTTCACCGATGTGGTTGGTGGTGAAGCGCCCATATTCCGCCTGGAAATTGTCCGCCGTAGTGCGGCAGCGCAGTCCCGTGACCATCAGCATGATATCCAGCCGCCGCAGCTTCTCCGCGTCGCCCATTTCGTGCGCCTGCGCCGATGCCGGCAGCGCGATGCTCAGCGCGGCAAGCGCGGCGGCCATTCTCCTTGCGATCCCCATGATGCAGTCTCCCGGCGGGATTTCCCCGCACCAGCAGGCTGCCAGCAGCGCTTTACCCAATCTTGAAACTGCGCGGTAAAGCGAAATTAACCATGCCAAAGCGTTGCCGCGCGCCGCTTCCTGCCTATATCCTGCGACAGATTCGCAAGTGGTGCGAAGACAGGAGACAAGCGATGACCATTGCAGTTGGCGACAAGCTGCCCGACGTGAAGCTCGTGGTGCCCGGCGAGGGCGGCCCGGAAGCGGTCCAGTCGGCGGACTATTTCAAGGGCAAGCGCGTGGCGCTGTTCTCGGTGCCCGGCGCCTTCACCCCGACCTGCTCGGCCAAGCACCTGCCGGGTTATGTCGAGAAGGCCGCCGACCTCAAGGCCCACGGCATCGACGAGATCGCGTGCACCGCGGTCAACGATCCTTTCGTGATGGGCGCCTGGAGCAAGGCTGCGGGTTCCGCCGACGTGACCATGCTGGCCGACGGCAACGGCGATTTCGCCGAAGCCCTGGGCCTGACCATGGACGGCAGCGGCTTTGGCCTGGGCAAGCGCGGCCAGCGCTTCTCGATGGTGGTCAACGACGGCGTGGTCGAACAGCTTCACGTCGAAGGACCGGGCGAGTTCAAGGTGAGCTCGGCCGAATACATGCTCGAACAACTCTGATCCTTCAGACCTGAACAGCAAAGGCCCCCGTGTCGGCTGACACGGGGGCCTTTTCTTGCGCCCTTGGGGCAGGCTGAGCTTAGCGCCCCTGCCCGCCTCCGCGACCGCCGAAGCTGCGGCGATCACCGCCGCTGCGCCGCGGGGCACCCTCGCCCTGACGGACCGGGCGGCCCTCGCCGCGCGGAGCCCCCCGACCGTCGCGGCGCGGCGGCTGACCGCCAGCCGGACGACGATCGCCGGTGCGCTCCGTGCGCTCGGTGCGTTCGCCACGCTCGTCGGGATTGACCGCCGGCGACCAGTTGGTGCGTGGAGCGTCGCGGTCGATGCGCAGGTGCGCATCGCGCGAACGGCCATCGCGGCCCTGCCCGCCGGGGGCGCGGTTGCCGTTGCGGCCCGAATTGCCGCCACGCTTGGCTCCCGCACCGCCCCGTCCGCGCGCATCGCGCTCGTCGCGGCGAGCGTCCTGGATCATCTCGGCGGGCTTGCGCACCGGCAGCGGCAAGCGGGCGGCTTCCTTCTGGAAGTCCTCCGGAAGCGGCTGCGGCATCAGCTTGACGCCGGTCAGGCGCTCGATGTCACGCAGGTAGGGCTTCTCGTCCGGAGCGACGAAGCTCACCGCGATCCCGTCCGCCCCGGCGCGCGCGGTGCGGCCGATGCGGTGGACGTATTGTTCGGGCACGTTCGGCATTTCGAAGTTGAACACGTGGCTCACGCCCGAAACGTCGATCCCGCGCGCGGCGATGTCGGTCGCGACCAGCACCGGGGTCGAACCTTTGCGGAAGGCAAGCAGCGCAGCGGTGCGCTGGGCCTGGCTCTTGTTGCCGTGGATCGCGGCGGCGTTGACCCCGGCGGTGGCGAGGTGGCGCACCACGCGGTCCGCGCCATGCTTGGTGCGGGTGAATACCAGCGCCCGGTCGATCGACTGGTCGGCCAGCCCCTGGCGCAGCTTGAGCGTCAGCAGGGCCTGCTTTTCGGACTGGTTCACATAGGTCAGGAACTGGTCGATCCGCTCGGCCGTGCTGGCCTGCGGGGTCACTTCGACGCGCACCGGGTTGGAGATGAACTGCTTGCCCAGGTCCGCGATCGCCTTGGGCATGGTCGCGGAAAAGAACAGGCTCTGCCGGTCCTTGGGCAGCAGGTTGGCGACGCGCTTCAGGGGCACGATGAAGCCGAGGTCCATCATCTGGTCGGCCTCGTCGAGCACGAAGATCTCGACATGGCGCAGGGTCAGCGCGCGCTGGTCGATCAGGTCGAGCAGGCGGCCCGGGGTGGCGACCAGCACGTCGCAGCCCGGCACCAGCGCGCGGGCTTGCTTGCCCACGGGAATGCCACCGAACACGCACTGCACCGACAGGTTCAGGTACTTCGCATAGCCGCGCATGTTCTCGGCGATCTGGGCGGCCAGCTCGCGCGTCGGCGACAGCACCAGCATCCGGCACGCGGCATTGCTGCGCGGCTTGGGATTGGCAGCCAGGCGGTGGAGCGAGGGCAGCGAGAAGGCGGCGGTCTTGCCGGTGCCGGTCTGGGCAATGCCCATCAGGTCGCGGCCTTCCAGCAGAGCCGGGATCGACTGGCGCTGGATCGGGGTGGGATCGGCATAGCCCTTGGTTTCAAGCGCGCGCAGCAAAGGCTCGGCCAGGCCAAGGTCGGAAAAATAGGGCATGGAAAACTCTCAATATGAAGCGGCGCGCGCGCAAGCGAATGCGCAACGCGAAGCGAGGTGTCGTTCGATGCGACCCTGCGTGAAAAAGGCGGCTTCAGGCGATTTCGGCGACCGTAAGTCCGGGCAAGTCTGGCGTTGAAACGCCGACCTCACGCTACCCGGGACTGCGGCGGGACAAGGCCCGCGCGCCGATCGTTGAAGGGGCAGATAGTGTGCGTTGCAGCAAAAAGCAAGATAATTACAGGACTCGCGCGCCAGCGATCAGTAGCCCATCAGGCTGAGCACTTCCTTGCGGCTGCGAGAATCTTCCAGGAAGCAGCCGAGCAGGCGGCTGGTGACCATCGACACGCCGGGCGTTTTCACCCCGCGCCCGGTCATGCAGCCGTGCTGCGCCTCGATCACCACCGCAACGCCGTGCGGGTTGAGATTGTCCCAGATGCACTGCGCCACTTCGGCGGTCAGGCGCTCCTGGATCTGGAGCCGGCGGGCATAGCCGTGCAGCACGCGCGCCAGCTTTGAGATGCCGACCACCTTGTTGCGCGGCATATAGGCGATTGCCGCCTTGCCGGTGATCGGCGCCATGTGGTGTTCGCAGTGCGACTGGAACGGGATGTCCTTCAGCAGCACCAGTTCGTCATAGCCGCCCACTTCCTCGAACTGGCGCGAGAGATGATAGGCCGGATCCTCGTCATAGCCCTGGCAGTATTCCTTCCACGCTCGGGCAACCCGGGCCGGGGTATCCACCAATCCTTCGCGCGCCGGATCGTCGCCCGACCAGCGCAGCAGGGTGCGGATCGCTTCCTGTACTTCGTCCGGAACGGGCAGCTTGGCCATCGGCCCTTCGTCATGGGCGTCGTGCTCGCAGCTCATCGCATATCCTCTTTGTTACTTCGGGCGCCGCAGGAAACCGCCGCGCCGGAACAGCCCGCGCTTCTGGCTGAAGGGCTCGAACAGTTCCTCCGGCCGCTCGGGATCGAGCAGTGCCTGGTCGGCCACCGCTTTCTCCGCTTCGGTCAGAGGACGCAAGACAAAAGGTTCCAGCCGCTTGCCATCGCGCGGGGCTGCCTCGATCAGCGCGATCATCGAGGGGTTTGCTTCCAGCGCCTGCTCCACCGCTTCGCGCGAGAAGCCGGTGTGTTCGGCCAGCAGGTTGATCCGCAGGCGGCGGATGGCGGGCACCGCATGGCCGTTGCCGGGCCGCGCGGCATCGATGAACAGGTCGCATTCCGAATCGAGCCCCATCGAGCGATTGTTCATGTTGGCGGACCCGACACGGACGATCTCGTCGTCGACGATCATCGTCTTGGAGTGGACGTAAATCGCTGTTCCGGCCGCATTGTAGGGCATGAAGATGCGGAACCTGCGCTTCGGATCGCGCTCGGCGATGGCGTGGCACAGGCGCACCCGCGCGCCGTCCATCGCGGTCTGTTCCAGCCAGCCGTCGGCGGTTTCCGGGTTGATCAGGACGATCTCCGGCGGGTCCGGCTGATCGAGCCGCTCGGCAATTGCCTCGGCAATCGCGCGCGAGGCGAAATACTGGCTTTCGGCATAGATGAAGCGCCTTGCCCGCCGGATATGGTCGACAAAAAGTTCCTCAATCTCACGCACTTCGCTGGCGTCGCGCCACGCGGCGCGGGTGCGGGCGATACCGATTTCCACGTCCTGAAAATCGGCTTTCAACCCGTCCGGCCAGGCACTGTCCTGCTGGGGCTGGCAGGGGTCGAGCAGCGATCCGCCGGCCCGGCGCCAGCGCTTGCGGCCAAGTTCTGCCAACGCGACGGCGGCTTCGCCTTCCACCATCATCGTTAGGTCGTGCCAGGGGCCATAAAGCCGGGCGCCATAGGGGCGGCGGCGGCGGGGATCGGCTTCGAGATGTTCGGGAGTGTCCCAGCGGTCCGAAGTCATGTCGATCCCGCCGCAAACCGCGAATTTATCGTCGATCACCACGATCTTCTGGTGGTGGCTGCAGCCCAGCGGATGGGCGGAATCGAACCGGAAGACGATCCCCGGCTGGAAGTACCAGCGCACCAGATCGAGCACCATCGAGCCCCGGAAAATGAACTTCAGCGCGCCGAAATTCCATTTCAGCACTCGCACCTGCAAGCCGGGCCTACGGCGACAGAGCCATACCACAAAGGCACCTAGACGCGCCGGATGGGACTTGCGGCTGGGCCCGTTCCACCACAGGCGTCCCGGCCCCAGCCGGACCCGCGTGTCAAAGTCCCACCCGATCATGTGAACCCGCTGCCGCGCCTTGAGCATGGCTTCCTGCATCAGCGCGAAATAGGCCGCCGCATCGATCACGACATGGGCGCGGCTGGCCCGGGCGAAGCGCCAGACCGATCGCGTCTCGCCCGGGTCGTCCTGCGCGGGAGATGTCGCTTCGGTCATGGGCCCAAAGCTATCACCTAAGATGCCGATGCGCACCCCTTTCCCTTCGCGCAGGGATATGGGATGGCACCAGCGATGGACACCGACGCCCAGCATCGCGACCGCCTGGAGCCGCTGCGTGCGCTCGCGCGGGGCCTGCCGGGCGGGATGGCGCTGGGCCGCTGGCTGCGCCGCATGGCGGACCCGGAACTGCGCGAGATCGAGCGGCTACGTCGCGCCGAGGCCGGACGCCTGCTCCAGCCCTTCCCCGACACCTACGAGGACCGCTACCCCGCCCTGTTCGATGCGCTGGCCGAGCGGCTGGCCCATCTGGAGGCACCGCGCCTGCTGTCGTTCGGCTGCTCCAGCGGGGCGGAGGTGCGCGCCCTGCGCCGCCGCCTGCCCGTCGCGCGGATCACCGGGATCGATCTCAACCGCCGGGCGCTGGCCCGGGCGCGTGCGGCGGACACCGATCCCCGCTCTGCCTACCGTCTCGCCGCCGAGCCCGATCCCGGCGAGCGGTTCGACGCGGTGCTGGCCATGGCGGTGTTCCGGCACGGCGAACTGGAGGCGCGGAGGCCTGACATCTGCAGCGCAGTGCTGCCCTTCGCGCGGTTCGAACAGGGCGTGGCCGCGCTCGACCGGGTGCTAGAACCCGGCGGCTGGCTGGCCATCGGCAACGCGCATTTCCGGCTCGCCGACACTGCGCTTGCCGCCGGTTACACCGCCGATCCGCTGCGCTGCGATGACCTGCCGCCGCAGGCTTTGCTCTATGGACCGGATGACCGCCGGCTGGACGGGTTCGTCGAACCCGCCGTGCTGTTCCGCAAGCTGTCACCGGCGGAGCGGCCATGACCCGCTGGGTCAATCCGCCTGCGCTCGTCACCGCGCTGGTCATGGCGGTGATGGCGCTGCTCTGCTTCGTACAGCTGGGCCGCATCCAGGCGCCAGTCTGGGACGAGACCTATTACATCGCCTCGACCGCGCGGTTCCACGAGGGGCGCATGCAGTTCGCCTCGCACCCGCCGCTGGGGATCATGCTGATCGCGGCGGGCGACATGGCGAGCGGCCTTAACCAGGGCGCAGACTGGCAGGCGATCGGCGCCCCGCGCGCGATCCCGGCAGAGGCCATGCCGCCCGGCTTCGACTATCGCGGTCCGCGCCTGGCTTCTGCCCTGTTCGGCGTGATCGGCGCGGGGCTGTTCTGCCTGCTGATGATCCGGCTGACCGGCAGCGCTGCAGCAGGAGGCCTGCTATCGCTGCTGTTTCTCGCCGATACCGCACTGCTGGTCCAGCTGCGCTCGGCCCAGCTCGACAGCTTCCAGATCGCCTTCGTGTTCGCCGCACTGCTGGCCGCGCTGGCGGCCTGGCGCAGCGGACGGGTCCGTTACTTCGCGCTGTTCGGCCTGTTCGTCGCTGGCGCAGCGCTGGTCCGGGCCAACGGGCTGGTGACGGGGGTGATCGGGCTCGGCCTGCTGTGGCCTGCGCTGCGGCGGCGCGAATGGGCACTCCTGCTGCGCCAGGCATTCGCCGGCGCAGGCGCAGGCCTGGCCGCCCTCGCTCTCACCTTCGCGGCGTTCTATGCACTGAGCCCGCTGCCGCCCGATCCGGCCACACCAGTCGGGCAGGACAACGCGCGGTTCCTTTCGCCCCACCATGCCGCGTCATTGGCCGATGGCGGACGCGACGTGAAAGCCATGGCCGAGGGGCTGACCGACTATCAGCGCTACATGGCCAACGATCTGGCCATCACTCCTCGCGCCGATGCGAACAGTTCGCACCCGGCCCAGTGGCTGCTGGGGCGCGGCATGATCCTCTATCGCGCCGATCGCCGCCCCGGCCACCAAGAGGCCATTGGCCTCTTGCCCAACATCGCCGCCTGGCTGGTTTCGCTGCTGGGGGTGGTGACCAGCCTGATCCCGTCACGCCTGCGCGGCAATCCGGTGCGCACCGCGCTGCTGGCGGCGTGGATCGCCAACATGGGCCTGCTGCAATACCTGGACGGGATTCGGGTGCTTTATCTCTATCACTACTTCATCCCGCTGCTGCTGGGCCACGCGATGGCCGCCTGTGAATGGCGCCACCACGGCCTGCCGCGCCTGCCCGCCGCCATCATCGCGGTGCTGGTGATCGCCGCAGGAGCCTCGGCGCTGAACTACGCCACCTGATAGCCCGTAATCTCCGGCCCGATGACCGAAATCCGCTCGCCGTAACGGCTGTTGGGGAAATAGTCCCAGACAGCATGATGCTGGGTCGCGACATTGTCCCAGATCGTCAGCGTGCCCACTTCCCAGCGCACCCGGCACTGCGCGATCAGGCAGGTTTCGATGTGCTGGAAGAACAGTTCGCGCAGCATCCGGTCCTCCAGATGGCTTACCCCTTCGATCCGGGTGGTGAAGCCCCGGTTGATCCACAGCGTCGGCCGCCCCGTCACCGGATGGCGGATCACCAGCGGATGCACAGTCTTGTTGTAATGGGTGCCCGGCGGCGGTTCGATCCCGTAAATCGCGCGATAGGGAAAGCCGCCGTCATGGGTCGCGGAAAGCGAACGGGCCAGCGCCTGGACCGGTGGAGAAAGCCGCTCGTAACATTCGGCCATGCTGGAATAACAGGTATCGCCCCCACCCCCTTCGGGCATTTCGTGCATATATAGAAGCGATGCCGCGATCGGCGCCGGATCGCAGCTGACGTCAGTGTGCCAGCCTTCCCCCGCTGTGGTCTTCGACTGTGCATTCGTGCGCACCGGATAGACCTCCGGGTCGGCCGCGCCTCGCGCGCCGCTCAGGGCATGGACGTGCAACTCACCCGTGCCGAACAGCCGTGCCAGGCGCTTGTGGGCCGCCGAATCGAGCTGCTGGTCCCGCACGACCAGCACTTGCCGCGCCGCGAGCAGCGCCCGCAGCCAGTCCTCGCCAGCCGCGTCGAGCCGGGTCAGGTCAAGACCGCGAATCTCGGTACCGATTACCGGGGTCAGCTGATCGAGCTGCGCCCCGTCGGGCGCAGGGGGGAGATTGGCGGCCATTGGCGCTCCTTCGGACATGCATCGGTGCCCCCACCGATTCCTCTCATCCGCGATCCTGCCCCAGCCGGGGAAGCGGAGGCAAGTGCGGTAAATCGGAGCGTCCGCCCGCACCTGCAGCACCCTCCGAGAGCCCCACAGCAAAAGAGCGCCCTCCTTGCGGAGGACGCTCTTTTGAAAAATGGCGCGCCCGGAACGATTCGAACGTCCGACCCTCAGATTCGTAGTCTGATGCTCTATCCAGCTGAGCTACGGGCGCGTTGGAGAGGCGCACATAGGCAGGTCGTCCCACCTTGGCAAGCGTCTAAATCGCGATGGAGGGAACATTGCGCAAAGCGATCGCGAGCGGCACGTCGAGCGGCGGCATCGGCAGCGCCATAAGCTCCGCATGGGTGAACCAGCCGACCGCCTCGGCATCGAGGCACTGCGGCTCACCCTGCCAAGCGGTGCAGATGTAAAGCATCACTACAACCGGCTCCCCCGGCCGCGCTGCGAAGGCCAGCGGTTCGATGCGCGCAGGATCGACGGTAATGCCCAGTTCCTCGCGCAGCTCGCGCACCAGCGCGGTGTCCAGAGTTTCGTCTGGCTCCACCTTGCCCCCTGGAAATTCCCATAGTCCGCCGTGCTGCTTCGATAACTTGCGCTGCTGCATCAGCACGCGGCCATTCCCATCCAGCAGGGCAGCGGCGACCACGGAGATCAATGTCGGATTTTTTTGCATGTTTCGGCCAGGCTTAAACCATTTCTTAGGGATGAGCCCGCTAGCAAAGCAGACACTGCCCGAAATCTACGGGGATGGGAATTGATGACGAGCATAATCAGAAAACTGCTCAAAGACGTTCGCGGCACCTCCGCGATCGAAATGGGGCTTATTTGCTCGCTCATCATTCTCGCGATGATGACTGCGCTGCAGAACTTCGCGAGCGAAAGCCAGCTCACCTGGACTTCCGTTTCCAGCAAGACTTCGGAAGCAGTGAAAAATGCGAACGCCGGTTAAGCAATTTTCAAGAAGTTCTACTTAGATCGGTAAATGCTCGATCCGGGTAACAGGGAAAGAGCCGGGTAACTGAAGACTGCCTTAAGGAGACTGACCATGAAGTTCATCAACAAGCTGTTCCGCGACGAAGCTGGTGCCACCGCCATCGAATACGGCCTGATTGCCGCCCTCATCGCCGTTGCCGCGATCACCGCGATGCAGGGCCTGGGCAGCGAACTGCAGACCACCTTCAACACCACCTCGGGTGCGATGTCGACCGCGAACGCTTCGGCCGCGTAATCGACGCCTGACGGCAAAAACATCGGGGCGGCAGGGAAACCTGCCGCCCCTTTGCTTTGCGCGAAACAATCGCGCTCAATAGGTTACAAGCTTGACCTTCTGCCCCGCCGCCAGCGTGCTGCTGGCGGTCAGGCCATTCAGCACCAGGAACCGGTCCAGCGGCGCGTCGCTGTAGGCCATCTGCCTGGCAAGCGACTGCACTGTGTCGCCTTTCTTGGCAGTCACCACCGCCAGCTTGCGCGGCTTTACCGCCGCTGCCTCGCTGTCGCTGATCCGGCGCATCGAACCGTACATCCCATCGAACACCGAACCGCTGCCGGCCGGAACCACGGTCAGGAAGTGATAGGCCTGGGTATCGCTGAAGCGATAGGCGAAGACGGTGACGTCGACCTGGCTGCCATTGGAGGCGACCCGCGCGGTTGCATAGGCGGCGGGCAATCCGTTGACCGTCGTCTTCTGGATCGCGCCCGGATCGATCTTCGGCTGGTTCGCCTCGGTCAGCCCGGCAAAGGCGGCGCGGACATAGGCATCCAGATCGCCGCTGAACGCTCCGCTGGAAAACTGGCCCTTGCCCGACTGGCCGGTGATCGCCACCGCGCGGGTGCCGTTGACCATGTAGAATCCATTAGGGGTTTCAAACGCGAGCCGCAGGTCGGGGTGCGTGAACTTGCGCCCGTCGACCACGCCCTGCTTGGGGTCGTCGCCATAGGTCAGCCCATTGATCCGGCTGAGGAACAGGTCGCGATTGGTCTGCCCTTTGGCATTCGCGCCAGCCCGGGCCAGCGCCGCACGAACGCGCGAGGCGGGGTCCGGGTGGGTCGAGGCCCAGGCCGGAACCTGATTCGTCGTCCCCATCAGCCGCGCGTCGAGCGCATTCTGGTTGGCGAGGCTTTGCAGCACAGTCGACATCGCGCGCGGATCGTAGCCCGCCTTGCGCAGGTACTCGACGCCGAGGTTGTCCGATTCGGTTTCCTGCCCGCGCGAATAGCGCAGGGTCAGCAGTTGCGAACCCTGCAGGAAGCCTTGTTGCAGCACCTGCCCGATCTGGCTGTTGCCCAGCAGCACACCCGACAGAATCGCCAGCCCCGCCCCCAGCAGGGTGTTCTTGGTCGCCGCGCTCTGCCGCTTGTTGGCGTGGCGGGCGGCGACATGGCCGACCTCGTGCCCCAGCACTGCGGCGAGCTCCGCCTCATTGTTCATCAGCGCGACGAGCTGGCGGGTGGTGTAGATATAGCCGCCGGGGATCGCGAAAGCGTTGTTGACCGGCGAATTGAGCAGGGTGACGGTGAAATCGCCCTTGGCATTGCTGAGGCCGGACTGGACCGCGATGTTCTTGCCCACCGTCTCGACATAGGCGGCCTGCGCGCCGGTTTCCGCGCCGCCGAACTCCGCAACCAGCTCGGGGTGGGCCTTGGCGCCGGCTTCCTTGTCCTTGGCGCTGATCGACTGGACCGGAGCGGCAGCGGTCTGCGCGCCAAGCGGGACCGGCGCGGCGACGAGCGACAGCAGCGCGGCGGATGCCAGCAACCGGCCGGCCGGGGGGAAGCTGCGCGACATGTTAACCTCCTGAAACTTATGGTTACGAACACGTTACGATGGAAGCAACGCGCTGCAAACCGCTAAGTTCCTGAAGGGTCAGCCCTCGCCGATACGCAGGAAGCGTTCTTCGCGCCGGGCGCGCAGCTTGGCGGCGGGGAGCGCGGACAGCGTGGTCAGTTCCTCGTCGATCGCGCTGGTCAGCGCGCCGATCGCCAGAGCGGGATCGCGGTGCGCGCCGCCGATGGGTTCCTTGACGATCCGGTCGATGACCCCAAGCGACAGCAGGTCCTGCGCGGTCACCTTCATCGCCTCGGCTGCGTCGGCGGCCTTTTCGGAAGTGCGCCACAGGATCGAGGCGCAGCCTTCGGGCGAAATCACCGAATAGACCGCGTGTTCCAGCATCAGCACCCGCTCGGCGCTGGCCAGCGCCACGGCGCCGCCCGAGCCGCCCTCGCCCACCACGGCAGCGACCATCGGCACCGGCAGGGCAAGGCACGCCTCGGTCGAGCGGGCGATGGCTTCGGCCTGGCCGCGCTCTTCCGCTTCCACGCCGGGGAAAGCGCCCGAGGTATCGACCAGGGTGACGACCGGCAGGCCGAAGCGCCCGGCCATTTCCATCAGGCGGATCGCCTTGCGGTAGCCCTCGGGCTTGCCCATGCCGAAGTTGTGCCGGATGCGGCTTTGAGTGTCGTTGCCCTTTTCGTGACCGATCAGCATCACCCGGCGGCCCTTCAGCCGCGCGAAGCCGCCGATGATCGCCTGGTCGTCGCCGTAATAGCGATCCCCGCCGAGCGGCATGAAATCCTCGAACCCCAGCGACACGAAATCGCAGAAATGCGGGCGCATCGGATGGCGGGCGACCTGCGTCTTCTGCCAGGGCGTCAGCGCCTTGTAGGTGCTGGCGAGCAGGTCCGCGCTCTTCATCTCGAGCCGACGGATCTCGCTGGCAAGATCGACGTCGCCCTGTGCCGCGGTCTGGCGAAGCTCCGCAATGCGGGCCTCAAGCGCCGCGACCGGCTTTTCGAACTCAAGGTAGGAAATCATGCCGGATGCGCTAGCCGCGCGCGGGGCGCACGGCAAGAGGGTGCCGGGCATTGACCAGCGCGACCAGCCGCGCCGAATCAACGTGGGTGTAGATCTGTGTCGTCGCAATGTCGGCATGGCCGAGCAACGTCTGAAGCACGCGCAGGTCCGCCCCGCCCTCCAGCAGGTGGGTGGCGAAGGCGTGGCGCAGCACGTGCGGGCTGACTTTTTCGGGGTCCAGCCCGGCCCGCCCGGCGAGCGCGCGCAGCAGCTGGAACAGGCGCACCCGCGTCAGGTGACCGCTCGCTCCGGTGGAGGGAAACAGCATCCGTCCGACCTCGCCCCGCGCTTCGCCCCGCAGCGCGGTCCAGCGCGAAAGGGCGGCGCGTGCGCGGCTCCCCACCGGCACCATCCGCTGCTGTCCGCCCTTGCCCGTCACGGTGAGGAACGGCGCATCGCGCGGCACGGCGCTGAGCGGCAACGAAACCAGCTCGCTCGCGCGCAGACCTGAGCCATAGAGCAGTTCCAGCAGGGTCAGCAGCCGCACCGCCTCGCGCTGATCGCTGGCGGCTTCCTGCTCCGCTTGTGCAAACAGCGCCTCGACCTCGGCGTGCGAGAGGATGCGCGGCAAAGGGCGGCGGCTGCGCGCGTGCGGCAGGCTGGCGGAGGGGTCGTCGGCGCGCCAGCCTTCGTCCACCAGGAAACCGAAAAACTGGCGCAGCGCCGAACTCTTGCGGGCAAGGCTGGAGGGCGCAAGCTCGCACCAACTCTGACCCAGCCGGCCCAGCGCGTCGCCGTCCGCCGCCGCCAGATCACCGATGACCTGCTTCGCGCCTTCAAGGTCGCGGCGATAGGCCGCCAGCGTATTGGCCGCCGCCCCGCGCTCTGCCGCGAGCATGGCGAGGAACGCCTCGATCGCGGCGGACAGGGCCTAGCCCCTTGCCACGGCCTCGGCCGCGATCATCCGCGCCTCGGCGGTCAGCCCCACGCGATTGAGCGCAGCGACGATGTGGTAGAGATGCATCGCGGTCATCTTGTCCCAGCCGGTGCCCTGCATGCCGAGGCCCGCCAGCAGCGCGACCAGCGCCTGGTTGTTGGCATCGGCCGCCTGCTCGATCAGCGCCGACCAGCGCGACTGACGGTTCATGTCCAGATCGAGCTTGGCGGCGAAATCGCGCGCCGCGTTCTGGTCGACCCGGCCCAGCCCCATCAGCCCGGCCAGCAGGAAGCGCGACTTGCGATAATCGGTGCTGTCGTCGTTGCCATAGAACCCGTCCAGCGCGCCCGCATCGACCGGAGTGGAACGCTGCGGCGCGGCGAGCGCCAGCTGGCCCCAGGCAAGCGAGCCGGTATCGGCCTGCGGCGCCCAGCGCAGGGCATTGGCATCGAGCCCGGCGGCAAGCATCGAGGCGACAAGATCGGGCGCGTCCGCCGCGAAATCGCTGCTCACCGGCATGCGGGCGGCAGCATAGGCGGTCAGCACCTGCCGCGAATAGCGCGCCTCGCCCTCGCCCGCGCCGTCCCACAACTGGCGCAGCGCCGCCATCCGCGCCTCCGCCGTTTCGCCGACATAGGCGCTGCGCAGCGTGGCGGCATTGGCCGCCCAATCGCCGGTGATGTCGTCCTGCGCGTAGATCTGGGCATAGAGATCGACCATCGCCGCAGCGGAGAGCACGCCCGCGCCCCCGGCCCGATCAGCCGCCGCCGCGCGCGTTTCCAGCGGCAGCATCGGCGCCGTCGCGGCGGCATAGGTATAGCGCAGCGGCGCCCCCTTCAGCAGCGGAGCCGGCGGTTCCAGCCCCACCGCGATGGTCAGGGCATAGCGCCAGGGATTGAGGTCGTTCACCCCATCCCATTCGATCTTCACCGCCCGGCGCGACTTGCCCGCGGCACCAGCGTATTTCTGGGCCAGCAGAATGTCGATCTTCGGCCAGGCGCCTTCGTATTGCAGGCGGTCAAGCTGCGCCATGCCCGCCGCGCCATCGCCCTGGAAGGCGGCGCAGATGCCGCGCAGCACCCGCCAGTCGGCATCCTTGCGGGCACCGCCCTGGACCATGACCACCGGGCAGACCCCGGTCACGTCGGCGGTGAAGGCAAAGGCATCCACCGCCGCCTGGGTCAGCGCGGGGGTATAATTGCCCGCATCGATATCCTGAACCAGCGCCCGCGCTGCCTCGCCCTCGCCCATGCGCAGCAGCAGCGCAGCGCGCGCGGCGGCGAAGTCCGCCGGGTTCATCCCCGCCGGCGCATCGAGCCGCGAGGCGAGCGCCCGGCGCAGCAGGATGTGGCCCCAGCGCGACACCAGCGGCCCCTTGTTGCCATCTAGTGCGGCCTTGACCAGCGCGGCGTTCTGGCCCGCAAGCGATCCGGCGGCGAACCCGCCCTCGTCCTGCGCCAGCACGCCGATCTGCTTCATCGAGCGGCGCGCCGCAGCGGGCATGTCGAACTTGGGCTTCAGCCCCAGCGCCTCGTCGAGCTCGTCGGGCGACATCGCCTCGAGTTCCTTGAGCGTCGGAACCTTTACTCCTGCGGGCAGCGTTGGCGAACCGCCACCAGCACTGGCGCCGCCCGGCACCTGCTGCACCACCGGCACTGAAACCGATCCGCTGCCCGGTGCAGCGCTGGGTGCGGGGCGCGGAGCGCTCGCTTTGGGACGGTCAAACCCCGGTGGAAGCAGCGATTCCGGCGCGTCCTGCGCGATCGCCCAGGCGGAGCTCAGCGCCAGCGCCGCCCCGGCAGCCAGCAGGCCAAGGCGGCGTGCCCGCGCCGTCACTGGCCGATCCCCGGCAGCGCGACCGGCTCGCTGATCGGGCGCAGCGGCTGCTGCCCGCCGTCGGCCCAGGCCCAGGCCAGCAATCCGGCAATGGCAACCGTGGACGCGCCCGCGATCAGCCATACCTTGCGCAATCTCAATGCCACGCGAACCTCGTTCCCCGATGCTTGCGCTCGGGACTAGCCCAACTATAGGCAAAGCCGCAATGGACCATGACGCTTCCACTTCGCTTACGCCCGCCGAGATCGAGGTGCTCGCGCGCCGGATCGACCGGCCGGTGGTGCTCGTCGGACTGATGGGGGTCGGCAAGTCCAGCGTCGGGCGCAAGCTGGCGGGGCTGCTGCACATGCCCTTCATCGACGCGGACGAGGAGATCGAGCGCGCCGCGCAGATGTCGATCCCGGAAATCTTCGCGACCTATGGCGAACCCTATTTCCGCGATGGCGAGCGCCGGGTTATCGCCCGCCTGCTCGATGGCCCCGAGGCGCAGCGGCGCAAGGTGATCGCCACCGGCGGCGGTGCCTTCGTCAATGCCGAAACCCGCGCGCTGATCCTGAAGGACGGGATCGCGGTGTGGCTGGACAGCGATGTCGAAACCCTGCTCGAACGGGTCGGACGCAAGGACAATCGTCCGCTGCTGAAGGACGGCGACCCGCGCGAGATCCTGACCCGGCTCAAGGCCGAGCGCGAACCCGCCTATGCCGAGGCGCCGATCCACGTGATCAGCACCAGCGGTCCCCATTCGCGCACCGTTGCCAAGGTACTGAAGGAAATCGAGCAATGGCTGTAATCCCCGTCGATATCGCGGGCCGTCCCTATGAAGTGCGGGTCGGCACCGGCCTGCTGGCGGGCCTCGTTGAACAGTGCAGCGGCAAGCTGCGCAAGCGCCGCGTGCCGATCGTCACCGACGCCCGGGTCCATCAGGCCTGGGGCGCGGTGGTGGAGAACGCGCTGCACCAGGGCGGCCACGAAGCGGCCTGGCGCGTGCTTCCCGCTGGCGAGGCGACCAAGAGCTGGGAACAGCTCGCCGCCACGGTCGACTGGCTGCTGGCCGAGGAAGTGGAGCGCGGCGATCACATTCTGGCGCTGGGCGGCGGGGTGATTGGCGACCTCACCGGGTTCGCCGCCGCGATCCTCAAGCGCGGGTGCAATTTCATCCAGCTGCCGACCAGCCTGCTGGCGCAGGTTGATTCGAGCGTCGGCGGCAAGACCGCGATCAACACGCCAGCGGGCAAGAACCTGGTCGGCGCTTTCCACCAGCCCAGCCTGGTGCTGGCCGACCTCGCGGTACTCGATACCCTGCCCGAGCGCGAACTGAAGGCAGGTTACGCCGAGATCGTGAAGTACGGCATCCTCGGGGACGCCGATTTCTTCGCCTGGTGCGACGAGCACGGTGCGGGGGTGCTGACAGGTGACGCCGCCGCGCGCGAATATGCGGTGGCCCATTCGGTCGCGGCCAAGGCGCGGATCGTCAAGGAGGACGAGCGCGAAACGCTGGGCCTGCGCGCGCTGCTCAACCTTGGCCACACCTTCGGCCACGCGCTGGAAGCCCAGACCGGCTTTTCGGACCGCCTGCTCCACGGCGAGGCGGTGGCGCTCGGCATGGTCCTCGCCGCCCGCTTCTCGGCGCGGCGCGGCCTGATGCCCATGGCCAGCGCGGACCACATCGCCAGCCACTTCGCCGCGCTGGGGATGGTCGGCGAACTGTCCGCGCTCGGCCTCAATTGCGACGGACAGACGCTGACCCGGCACATGCTCCACGACAAGAAGATGGATGCGGGCACCCTGCCCTTCGTCCTGCTGAAGGGCATCGGCGAGGCGTTCCTGGCCAAGGACGTCGCGCTGGACGAGGTGGCGAGCTTCCTCGACGCCGAACTGGCGCGGTAAGCCGAGCAACCAACCGGGCGCGATCGGGGTTTGACCGGCTCCATCAGGAGAACCGGATCATGCCTGCCAAGTCCAGAGCCCAGCAGAAAGCCGCCGGCGCGGCGCTGTCCGCCAAGCGCGGCGAAACGCCGGAGAGCGAGCTCAAGGGCGCCTCGCGGCAAATGGAAGAATCGATGAGCGAGCAGGAGCTGGAGGAGCTTGCCTCCACCTCCCGCAAGGGCAAGCCCGAGCACGTGCGGGACAAGCGCTGAGGATAATACCGCAGCCGTCTTCTCCAATTGCTTCCCCGTCACCCCGGACTTGATCCGGGGTGACGGTGGAGGGCAAGGTGCGCACTCTTCCCCTCCCGAGCACAGTCGAGACATGGCCAGCACACTCCAGCAGTCTTGACGCCACCCCCGCTCTGGCGCACCCGTCGCAAACGAAACCAACCGGAGCGCCCATGACCGCCGCCGAAGCCACCCCCGAACTCGATGCCCCCGCGCACGACCGCGCCTTCCTCGGCCATCCCAAGGGCCTGGGCTATCTCTCCTTCGTCGAGGGGTGCGAGCGGTTTTCCTACTATTCAATGCAGTCGCTGCTGGTCCTCTACATGACCAAGTACCTGCTGCTGCCGGAAAACATCGGGAATGTCGCGGGCCTCGCCTGGCTGCGCTCGTGGCATTACGAGGGGCTGGAGGGCCAGCCGCTCGCCTCGGCGATCTTCGGAGACTACACCAGCCTGGTCTACCTCACCCCGATCCTCGGCGGGCTGATCGCGGACCGCTGGCTGGGTCGCCGCGCCACGCTGATCCTTGGCGGCGTAGTGATGGCGCTGGGCCATTTCCTGATGGCGTTCGAGGGGATGTTCCTCCTCGCGCTGATCTCGCTGATCGTCGGCGTGGGCCTGTTCAAGGGCAACATCGCCAGCCAGGTGGGCGAACTCTACGGCCCCCACGACCTGCGCCGGGCGATGGCGTTTCAGATCTTCTACATCGCGATCAACGTCAGCGTGATCGCCGCCCCGCTGATTTCGGGCACGCTGGGCGAAAAGGTCGGCTGGCATTACGGCTTCGGCACGGCGGGCGTGGTGATGGTGCTGGGCCTGCTGCTCTATCTCAAGGCCGGGCCCTGGCTGCCGCAGGACAACCGGGCGGCGGCAAAGAGCGGCAACCCCGCCCCGCCGATGACGGCGAGTGATTGGCCGCGCCTGTTCGCACTGCTGCTGCTGATCCCGGTGCTGGCGCTGGCCATGCTGACCAACCAGGAAATCTTCAACGCCTACCTCGTCTGGGCGGACGAGCAGTTCCAGCTGACCTTCTTCGGCACCACCCTGCCCACCACCTACATGATCACCATCGACGCCGCGCTGAGCTTCGCCATGCTCGCCGCCGTCGCGCTGTTCTGGAAGTGGCGCACCGACCGCGGGCACTGGGAACCGGACGAGATCGGCAAGATGATCCTCGGCAGTGTATTCGTGATCGGGGGCGGGCTGTGCCTCTACATGGCGGCAGTGACCCAGGGGAGCGGCAAGATCGGCCTCGGTTGGCCGCTGCTGTTCCACCTGCTGAACTCGATCGGCTTTGCCCACATCATGCCGGTCAGCCTGGCGCTGTTCACCAAGGTCGCCCCGCGTGCGCTGAACGCCACGGTGATCGGGATCTATTACCTGACCTTCTTCTCGGCCAACAAGATCGTCGGCGTGATCGGCGGCTGGTATTCCAGCATGCCGACCCCGCAGTTCTGGCTGATGCACGTCGGCACCGCCGCTGCCGGGCTGGTCGGCTTCGTGCTGTTCAGGCTGGCGATGGGCAAGGTGCTGAAGGAGCCGTCCCCGGCGTGACGCTGGCTCAGCCGAACAGCGCGATCGACTGCATTCCGACGGCCACCGCCTCGCCATCGGCGGTCCAGATGCCCATGTCCTGGCTGGAGCAGCCCTTCTCCGCATAGTTGCCTGCGGAGCGCAGGAACCACCAGCCATCGCGGCTGGCGGGCAGCGGGGTCAGCAGGTTGACCAGCCAGGTCATCGAACTGATCGGCGCGGCGCTCTGCATCATGAACAGCACGCCCGGCGGCAGGGCATCGCCGCAAAGCATCAGCTCAACCATCGGATCGAGCCCTTCGCGGTCCTTGAGCTGGACCCACCAGCCGATTTCAGGCTCGGGCGCCTCGGTGCGCGGCAGGCCGAAGCGGCGGTTGAAGTGGACCGAGAAGCCCGCGCCGCGCCCATCGGGGATCGGCTTGGCCTGCTCGACCGGCACAACCTTGCTCGGTAGCGGCACCTCGTGGAGGTGCAGCGAGCTGTCGACCGGCCCCATGAACACGAAGGTCGCGGTCAGGCCAACGCCGGCGTCGCTCGAGATCTCGGCGTTGATCCAGCTGGCGTTGCGCCCGCGCCGCAGCACCCGCGCCCGCACCTCGATCTCGCCCGCCAGCGGCCCGACAAAGCTGACCTGCGCAGACCGCAGCGGCGGCAGGTCCGGCGCCAGGGTCCGCGCCGCCTCCAGCGCCAGCGCGGAGGAAAACCCGCCATAGCTGGTGCGCCCCTGCATCCAGTCATCGGGTACCGTGGTGGCAAAGCCGCCGTCGATGCGGCGGATGTTCGAAAGCGTATCGGGCAGGCTCATGCCGCTTTCCATTGACGTAAACGGAAAGGAGGTCAATCCTTCGCCCCATGACAAAGTTCATCGACCTATCGATCCCGATCACCACCCGCGTGATTTCCGACCCGCCGATGATGCTGCCGCAGATCAGCTATGCGACGCACGAGAGCACCTGGGCGCAGATCGCGCTGTTCTTCCCGGGACTGGAGCAGGCGGACCTGCCTGACGGCGAAGGCTGGGCGGTGGAAACGCTGACCCTGTCCACCCATAACGGCACCCACATGGACGCGCCGTGGCATTACCATTCGACCACGGACGAAGGCGCGCGGCGCGCCCCGACCATCGACGAGGCCCCGCTCGACCGTTTCTTTCGCCCCGGCGTGAAGCTCGATTTCAGCGCCCTGCCCCACGGCCACGTGGTCAGCGCGGCCGAAGTGGAGGCAGAGCTGGCCCGGATCGGGCATCACCTCCAACCGCTCGATATCGTGCTGGTCCAGTCCGGCGCGGTCTATGGCACGGACAATTTCACCGATCAGGGCGTCGGTCTTGGCGCGGAAGCCACCCTGTGGCTGACGGAGCGCGGCGTCGAAGTGGTCGGTACCGATGCCTGGTCGTGGGACGCACCCTTCAGCCACACCGCACGCAAATGGGCCGAAAGCCGCGACCCGGCGATCATCTGGGAAGGCCACAAGGCGGGGCGCATCCGACCCTACTGGCAGATCGAGAAACTCGCGAACCTTGCCTCCCTGCCCAGCCACGGCTTCACCGTAAGCTGCTTTCCGGTGAAGATTGAAGGGGCAAGCGCGGGCTGGATCAGAGCCGTCGCGCTGGTGGAGGACTGACCCGTCGTCCCGGGCTTGACCCGGGACCGGTGGCCACCAAGCGCAAGACTGCCACCGGTCCCGGATCAGGTCCGGCACGACGGATGATCGCTTCTTACGGAAAAAGGTCGACCACCTCGAACTTCGGCAGCACCGCCTCGCGCAGCAGGGTGCGGTGGCAGCAGCCGGGCTGGCGTTCGTAGCACAGCAGCGCGACGCGCCGCGTTTCGCACAGGTCGGCAAGTTCCGCGCCTGCCGCCATCGCTTCGGGCAGTTCAAGCTGCCCGGCGTAGATCGTCTCCAGCTTCGGACGGTCAAGCGCCCGCGCCGCCGCCCGGCCTTCTGCTGGCGTCCCCAGTGCGCGGAAATGACGGTATTCGATCCCGGCCTCGGCAAGATTGGCGGCCAGCGATGCCTTCGAGAAACCCGGACGCCGGGACGAGGCAATCGCCCGCACATCGGCTACTACTTCCACGCCGGCGCCGTTCAGCGCGGCGAGGAAGTCCGCCATGGCGGTCTGCTCATATCCGATGGTCCAGACCTTGCTCATGGAACCAAGGTGGGAAGCGATAGCGCCATGCGCAATCGCGCTCAGCGCTTCACGCCAAGGCTCTGGTCGAGAAATCGCAGCACACGGGTTTTCAGCGTCTGCTTGGTCATGTCGCTGCCGAGGCTTGGCGCGCCCATGGGATAGAAGTGGCCAAAGCCCGGCATCCACGCGCTTTCCGCCCTGATCCCCGCCGCGCGCAGCGCCCCCAGCACCGCGCGCGTGCCCAGCTGGACCCCTTCCAGATCGTTCTGGCCTTCGATGAACAGCCCCGGCGGCATTCCCGCCTTCGCTGTCTTGCGCAGGTCATAGCCGCCGATGCCGCCGGACAGCGAAATCACCGCCTTGACCGGCGCATTTGCCCCGTAGGCGACATTGACCGCCGAAAGCCCGCCCGCAGAAAATCCGCCGACCGCGATCCGATCAGGATCAAGGCCGAGCTGACCGGCATGGGCGCGCGCATAGGCGATGGCAGTGGCAAGGTCTTCCGACGCGGCGAAGACCGTGTTCCACAGCTGCTCGCGCGTGGTGTCATCCAGCGGCGGCAGGCCCATGCGGGCACGCACCACATCGATCCGCGCGGTGGAGGCCGGGTCCTTGGCCATGGCCTTGGGGAACAGCGCCGCCGGGTCCAGCCCCTTGGGCAGCGCCGGGTCTTCGGGCATCAGGCGGTATTCGATCGAAAGACAGACATAGCCTGCCGCGGCGAAGACCTGGCACCAGTCTCCCATCGCCGAATCCGATGTGCCGTCCTCTTCGAACCGCGCATTGCCCTTCGATCCGCGATGGAAGGCTCCGCCAAACATCATGATCACTGCCGGGCGAGCCGCCAGCGGACGGCCGTCAGTCAGGGGACGATAGACGTCCAGCTTCAGGTCGCGGGCATGCGGTTTCGCTCCGCTGGCCCCGATCACGCCCTGGCCATAGGTCACATCGGTCTGCACCGCGACGCCATAGGCATCGCCGGCGAAGTCTTCCGCATCGGCGCGCGGCGCGGCGCCCATGCCAAGCGCAATCGTTGCCGCCAGTGCCAGCAAGTTCCTGCTCATTGCCTTTCCCCCATCCCGTCCATCGTGTTGATGCAGGGGATGGGGGTTCAAGACAACCGGGAAACCAGCCTGACTTATTCCAGTTCGAGGATGATCGCGTCGACCGCCAGGCTGTCGCCCGCCTTGGCGTTGACCGCCTTGACCGTAGCGGACTTTTCCGCGCGCAGGATGTTTTCCATCTTCATGGCTTCCACCACCGCGAGCGGCTGACCGGCCTCGACCTTGTCCCCTTCGGCCACGTGCAGGGCGACCAGCAGGCCGGGCATCGGGCAGATCAGGTACTTCGAAAGATCGGGCGGGATCTTCTCGATCATGTGCTGGGCCAGCGGGGCGATGCGCCTGGGCAGCACGCGCACGGTATAGATCCGGCCGCGCGTGGTCATCTTCCAGCCGGTGCGGGTGCGGGCCAGCTTCACGCCCAGCACGCTGCCTTCCACCTCGGCCTCCACGAAGCGGTCGCCCGGCGTGTAGGCCATGCTGAGGTCCACTTCCTCGCCATCGACCTTCACCTTCTTGCGGCCGACCTTGACCTTGTGGGCCGCGCCATCGACGGCGACTTCCCACTTGTGGACCGGCTCGAGCCGCCCGCCCAGCTGGCCGTCGATCCGCCGCGCACGGTCGGATTCGGCGGTAGCGATGAAGCCGGCGATGGCAGCGAGCTGGCGGTTCAGTTCCTCGCTCGGCGCGGCGCCGGTGAAGCCTTCGGGATATTCCTCGGCGATGAAGCCGGTGGTCAGCTCGCCCGAGCGGAAGCGCGGGTGCTGCATGATCGCCGAGACGAAGTCGATGTTGTGGCCCAGCCCCTCGATCTCGAAGGCGTCGAGCGCGGCGATCTGCTTGTCGGCAGCCTCGTCGCGGGTCTTGCCCCAGGTGATCAGCTTGGCGATCATCGGATCGTAGAACATCGACACTTCGCCGCCTTCGTAGACGCCGTCGTCCACGCGCACGCCGTCCACGCCGCGACGTCCGTTCTCCTCGCCATCATCGGTCCAGCCGGCGACCGGCGGGCTGTAGCGCACCAGGCGGCCCGTGGAGGGCAGGAAGCCGCGATAGGGGTCTTCGGCATAGACGCGGTTCTCGATCGCCCAGCCGTCGATCTTCACGTCTTCCTGACCGAATGACAGCTTTTCGCCCGCAGCCACGCGGATCATCTGCTCGACCAGGTCGACCCCGGTGATGCATTCGGTGACCGGGTGTTCCACCTGCAGGCGGGTGTTCATTTCGAGGAAGTAGAAGCTCTCGCCCGTCGGGTCCGCGCCCGAGACGATCAGTTCGACTGTGCCCGCGCTGTAGTACCCCACGGCCTTCGACAGGGCGACGCACTGTTCGCCCATCGCTTTCCGCATCTTCTCAGTGACGAAGGGCGAAGGCGCTTCCTCGACCACCTTCTGGTGGCGGCGCTGGATCGAGCATTCGCGTTCGTTGAGGTAGACGATGTTGCCGTGCTTGTCGCCGAGGATCTGGATCTCGATGTGGCGCGGGTTGAGGATGAACTTCTCGATGAACACGCGGTCATCGCCGAACGAGTTCAGGCCCTCGCGCTTCACGGACTCGAAGCCCTCACGCACGTCCTTCTCGTTGTAGGCAAGGCGCATGCCCTTGCCGCCGCCGCCGGCGGAGGCCTTGATCATCACCGGATAGCCGATCTCGTTCGAGATGCGCACCGCGTGCTCGGTGTCCTC
>JAYRMP010000031.1:0-32767 GCA_041912655.1 Novosphingobium sp.
GTGTCTCGACAAGCTCGACACGAATGGGGGTGGGCGAGTTCCACCCCTTCCAGTAATCGTCACCCCGGACTTGATCCGGGGTCCAGCTTGTGCGGCAAGCGCGGCGGTGAAGAAGCAGCTGGGCCCCGGATCAAGTCCGGGGCGACGGGGAAGTGTTCGCGGGGAGGGGCCTCCGGTTCCGTTCGTGTCGAGCGTAGTCGAGACACGCCTGCGCGCGCCTAAAGCGGCTGGCCGTCCTTGTCGCGGTAGATCTCGCGGCGGCCGACGTGGTTGGCGGGGCCGACGAAGCCGTCCGCTTCCATCCGCTCCACCCATTTCGCCGCCGTGTTGTAGCCCACGCCCAGCTGGCGCTGGAGCCATGAGGCGCTGGCCTTTTGGCTTTCGAACACGATCTGGCAGGCCTGGCGGTACTTGCGCTCGTCCGGGTTGTCGGAGGCGGTGGCGTCGAGGTCGTCGAAGCCGAAGCCGCCGTCTTCCGGTTCCTCGGTGACGGAATCGACGTATTCCGGGCTGCCTTGGCTGCGCCAGAAATCGGCAATGCGTTCCACTTCCTCGTCCGAGACGAACGGGCCGTGGACGCGCTTAACGGGATCGCTGCTCGGCTTGTAGAGCATGTCGCCCTTGCCCAGCAGCTGTTCCGCGCCCTGTTCGCCCAGGATGGTGCGGCTGTCGATCCGGCTGGTGACCGCGAAGGAAATGCGGGTCGGCAGGTTGGCCTTGATCACGCCGGTGATGACGTCGACCGAGGGGCGCTGGGTGGCCATGATCAGGTGGATGCCCGCCGCGCGGCTCTTTTGCGACAGGCGCTGGATCAGCACTTCGATTTCCTTGCCGACGGTGACCATCAGGTCGGCCAGCTCGTCGACGATCACCACGATCTGCGGCAGCGGCTGGTAATCGAGCTGCTGTTCCTCGAACAGTTCCTCGCCCGTGTCGGGATCGAAGCCGATCTGGATGCGGCGGCCGAGCGGCTTGCCCTTGGCCTGCGCGGCGCGGACCTTTTCGTTGAAGCCGGAGAGGTTGCGCACCGAAATCTCGCTCATCTGGCGATAGCGGCGCTCCATTTCCTCGACCGCCCACTTCAGCGCGCGCACCGCCTTGGCCGGCTCGGTCACCACGGGGGAGAGGAGGTGCGGGATATCGTCGTAGCTCTTCAGTTCCAGGACCTTGGGATCGACCAGGATCATCCGGCACTGGGCCGGAGTAAGGCGGTAGAGCAGCGAGAGCAGGATGCAGTTGAGCCCCACCGACTTGCCCGAACCTGTGGTACCTGCGACCAGCAGGTGCGGCATGGTAGCCAGGTCGGCGACGATCGGTTCGCCCGCGATGTCCTTGCCCAGGATGATCGGCAGCGCGCCCTTCGATCCAGCGAACTTCTCGCAGGCGACCAGTTCCTTGAAGCTGACCATCTGGCGGTCGGCGTTGGGCAGCTCGATACCCATCACGGTGCGGCCCGGGATCGCCGAGACGCGCGCGGAGATCGCGCTCATGTTGCGGGCGATGTCATCCGCCAGGCCAACCACGCGGCTGGCCTTGATGCCGGGGGCCGGTTCCAGTTCGTACATGGTGACGACCGGGCCGGTGCGCACGGCGGTAATCTCGCCCTTGACGTTGAAATCGTCGAGCACGGTTTCGAGCAGGCGCGCGTTGCGCTCCAGCGCCAGCTTGTCGATCTTCGGCGCGGAATTGGGCGGCGGATCGTGGAGCAGTTCCAGCCCGGGCAGCTCGAACCGGTCGAACAGGTCGCCCTGGCGGGTAGCGGCGGTCAGCTGCGCCGGCTTGGCCGCGCGCGCGGGATCGCTTATCTCGGGGGCCTTGCGGTCTGGCCCCAGCGGCTGGAGCGGCGATCCGGCTTCTTCGCGCACGCGCTTTTCGCGCACGGGCTTTGCCGCTGGGATCGCGCCCTCGGCAACGGCGGGCGCGCGGCGGCGCAGCAGGCCGGGCAGGGTGAGAAGGCTTCCCCAGTCGAGCGCGAAGACGCGCCCAGCCAGCACCGCCCCGCCGGCCAGGCAGGCAAGGCCCGCTGCCAGCTTGGCCCAGCCCCGCGCGGCCTCGGGCAGCAGCGCCGCCAGCGCATCGAGCGCCTTGGCGCCGAGCAGGCCGGTCATCCCGCCAAACCCGGCGGGCAGCGATCCGCCGCGCGCGTCGACCCACAGGGCGAGCGGCGTGGCGATCAGCGCCATGGCCAGCGCCAGCACACCCAGCGGACGCCACCAGGCATGGTCGGCGTGGGGCAGGTCAAGGTCTTCCTCTTCCACCAGTCGCCACAGCTTGCGCGCCATGACGTAGAGCAGCGGCAGCAGCAGCACGGAGACCGGGCCGAACAGGAACAGCGCGCGCTCCGCTGCCCAGGCGCCGGGGGTGCCCATCCAGTTGAGCACCGGCCCGCCCGCCGCGGTGGAGGCCGAGGGATCGGTCTGGTGATAGCTGACCAGCGCCAGCGCGAGGAACAGCATGGCGGCGAGCAGGACCAGCGCTCCGCCGATCTCCCCGGCGCGGCGCAGGCTGCGCTTCATCGCTGCGCGCCAGTCAACCCGCGCACCGCGTGCTCCCGCAGAAACCGGACGTGTCGCCATGATGCTCCCCTAAGTGCGCCGCGCACTATGCGCCCGGGGGTGACTCCGCGTCAAGAATCCACGAGAATCCAAGGATTCGCTTCATCGCAAAAAGGCGTCGATCGCCGCCCAGCGCACGTCCCTCAGCCGCGCGGCGCGGCCTTCGTCCATCCCGCCCAGCGCGATCACCGGGCGGCGGGAATGGGCTGCCAAGCTGAGGAAACGCAGCGGCCCCAGCACCTTGCCGCCTGGGTGGGAGCGGGTAGAGAACACAGGGGAGAGCACCAGCGCGTCGGCGCGGTGCGCGCGGGTCATCTCATGCAGCGAATGGACCGTCACCAGCCGCAGCCCGCGCGGCCCGCGCGCCAGCAGGGCGGCGGGGCCATAGGCACCATCCGCGCCCCAGGCCCGCGCCTGCCGCATGGTTCCGGACAGCACGACGAGGTGTCCCTTCGCCCGCGCGATCCGGGCGAGGGCAGCAAACCGCACGCGGCGCTCGCCCTCGGGCAGGTGATAGTGGCGGAACACCAGTCCGCTGCCGCGCGGCAGGCGTTTCAGCGCGGCGTCCAGCGCGGCGTCGTTACGCGCATCGGACAGCACCCAGATATGGGGCAGGGCGCAAGCGCCAATATCCTGCTTCAAACGCGGCATGGCATCGCTATAGCAGCGCGCCATGACCGATCCAGCCACTGCCCTCTCCGACGTCCGCTCCCGCATCGCCCATGCCGCCAGAATCGCGCAGCGCAAGGCCGAGGAAGTGACGCTGATTGCGGTGAGCAAGACCCACGAAGCGCCTGCGATCCTCCCGCTGATCGCAGCCGGACAGCGTGTGTTCGGCGAGAACCGGGTGCAGGAAGCGGCGGCCAAGTGGCCCGCCCTGCGCGAGGCGCACGGGGGAATAGAGCTCCACCTTGTCGGCCAGTTGCAATCGAACAAGGCGGACGAGGCGGTAGCGCTGTTTGACTGCATCCACTCGCTCGACCGCCTCAGCCTGGTCGCCGCGCTGGCGAAGGCGATGGACAAGGCGGGGCGGCAGGTGCCGTGCTTCGTCCAGGTCAATATCGGCGCGGAAGAGCAGAAGGGCGGCTGTGCCATTGCCGACCTCCCCGCCCTGCTGGCCCAGGCCCGCGCCGCCGATCTGCCGGTCGTGGGGCTGATGTGCGTGCCCCCGGCAGGCATCGAGGCCGCGCCCTTCTTCGCCCTGCTCGACAAGCTCGCGCGCGATCACGGCCTCGCCGGCCGCTCGATGGGGATGAGCGACGATTTCGAAACGGCGGTCATGCTCGGCGCAACCCACGTGCGGGTAGGCTCCGCTCTGTTCGGCGCGCGGGGCTAACCGTCGTCCCGGACTTGATCCGGGACCGGTGGCTGCTCAAACAAACCGCGCCCCCAGATCCTCCCATTCCGGATTACTCGCCTCGATCAGGTCGATTTTCCATTCGCGCTGCCAGTTCTTCAGCTGCTTCTCGCGCGCGATGGCTTCGGTGATCGTGGGATATTCCTCCACCAGCACCAGCCGGTCGAGGCCATAGCGGCGGGCAAAGGCCGAACCCTCGCCATTGCGGTGCTGCCATATGCGCTGGTCGATGTCCGCCGCGACGCCGATGTAAAGCACGCCGTGGGCGCGATTGGTGAGGATGTAGGTGAAGCCGCCCTTGTCCATCGGCGATCAGCCTACGCGGCCAGCAGTCCCGGGTCGAGCCCGGGACGACGGTGAAATCCACGTCGTCCCGGACCTGATCCGGGACCGCTGGCGGGCAGGCGCTTGCACTCAGCCGCCGTGCTTTTTCAGCTCGTCGCCGGTCAGCGTCACCACGTGGAGCAGGTTGGTGGACCCCGGCGTGCCGAAGGGCACCCCGGCCAGCGCCACCAGCTTGGAACCCGCCGTGCCGAAGCCTTGGCGCAGAGCCATGCGCTTGCCCTTGGCGATCATCTCTTCGAAGCTGCCGATGTCGCGGGTCTGGACCGCGCTGGTGCCCCATAGCAGGGCGAGGCGGCGGGCGATGCGCTGGCTGGGGGTGAGCACCAGCACCGGCACCGACGGGCGTTCGCGCGCGACGCGCCGCGCGGTGCTGCCCGATCCGGTGAAGACGATGATCCCGCTGACTGCAACCGTCTGCGCGATCGTCGCGCTGGCCTGGGCCAGCGCATCGGCGGTGGTCGCATCGGGGCGGACTTCGGTGAAGTGGATGCGGTCGTGATAGCCGGGATCGGCTTCCACCTGCGCGGCGATGCGGTGCATGATCGTGACTGCCTCGACCGGCCAGGCGCCGCTGGCGGTTTCCGCCGAAAGCATCACCGCGTCGGCCCCGTCGTAGACCGCATTGGCGACGTCCGACACCTCGGCGCGAGTCGGCGCGGGGCTTTCGATCATCGATTCGAGCATCTGCGTGGCGACCACCACCGGCTTGCCCGAGCGGCGGGTGGCGGCGACGATCCTCTTCTGCAGCGGGGGCACTTCCTCGGGGTTGAGTTCTACCCCCAGGTCGCCGCGCGCGACCATGATGCCGTCGGCCAGTTCGATGATCTGGTCGATGGTCTGGATCGCGGCCGGCTTTTCGATCTTGGCCATCAGGGCAGTCTGAGAACCGCCCATCAGCTTGCGCGCCTCCGCCACGTCCTCGGGCCGCTGGACGAACGACAGGGCGATCCAGTCCGCCCCCTGTTCCAGCGCGAAGGCGAGGTCGCGGCGGTCCTTTTCGGTCATGGCCGGGACCGGCACCACCGCATCGGGCACGTTGACGCCCTTGCGGTCGGAGATCACCCCGCCGACTTCGGCCGAGCAGAGGATGCGGTTCTCGTCCGCCTCGATCACCACCAGCCGCAGCTTGCCGTCGTCCACCAGCAGGCGCTGGCCCTTTTTCAGGATGCCGAACAGTTCCGGGTGGGGCAGGCACACGCGGGTTTCGTCGCCGGGCGTCGGATCGCGGTCGAAGGTGAAGTGGCCGGAATGGCGGATCACCGCCTTGCCGTCCCGGAACTGGCCGACGCGCAGCTTCGGACCCTGCAGGTCGCACAGCACCGCCACGGGGCGCCCCAGGCTCTTCTCGACCGCGCGGATCGCGGCGATGGTTTCGGCGTGGGTGGCGTGATCGCCGTGGCTCATGTTGACGCGGAAGGCGTCGGCGCCGGCGCGCAGCAGCTTCTCGATCATCTCGGGGCTGCGGCTGGCGGGGCCGAGCGTGGCGAGAATCTTCACCTTGCGGCCGCGTGGATCAAGTCTGGCCAATGTCTACCTCTTTCATTTCCCCGTCGCCCTATGGCAAAGCCGGGGCAAACCCAAGGATATCCCCGATGAGCTGTTCCGAGAATACGAATGCATCCGAAAACGATCCGCTGGAAGCGCTGGACGATGCGGTTGCCGCCGCCGCCTTCCGCCGCCTTGTGCGCCATTTGCGACACCGCCATGACGCCCAGAACATCGAGCTGATGGGACTGGCCGGGTTCTGCCGCAATTGCCTGGCCGACTGGATCCGCGATGCCGGCGCTCCCTATGACAAGGACGGCGCGCGCGAAGTGATCCACGGCATGCCCTCGGCCGAATGGAAAGCGCGTTTCCACAGGGAAGCGACTCCCGAGCAGCTTGCGCGCATGGAGGAGAGCTTGCGGAAGAATGCTCCCGGCCACTAAGAGCCCCCCAACTGATTCACCCAATTGATGGAGTTGCCCGATGGCCGAAGCCACCGATGATCGCCTGCGCCTGCTGATCGAGCGCGTCGAACGCCTCGAGGAGGAGAAGAAGGGGATCGGCGACGACATCAAGGACGTCTACGCCGAGGCCAAGGCCGTGGGCTATGACGTGAAGATCATGCGCCAGATCGTCCGCATCCGGAAGATGAAGCCCGACGACCGGCGCGAGATGGAAATGCTGCTCGATACCTACAAGGCGGCGCTCGGCCTCGGTTGACGAGGCCTGGGGCGGCAGGCACTCTTCCGGGCTGAAGCCGGGGGAGGGCCGCTGCCATGACTGATACCACAAATCATTGGTCTGCCGGCGATACCGCCGCACTGGCGGTCAGCCCGCCCGCGCTGGTCGCCTTTGTGGTGATCGCGGGGGCAAGCTGGCTGCGCGCCGTGCTGGTGGCGCGGATGGCGCAGGGCGTGCCAACCGGCGAGACCAGTGCCGCGATGATTGGCCTCGTCTCGCTGGTCGCGGGGATCGGCCTTGCCGCGCTGGGGGCGGGGCTGCACTTCTGGCTGTCGCGCAGCCTGGCCGGACCGCCCGGCTCCGCCCGCCCACCCAAGGTCGGGCTGTGGCTGGCGCTGGCGCTGGTCACCATCGTGATCAGCTTCGTCGTCTCCGGAATCGCGCCGATGGTCTATTTCGGACTGATGGGCGGAATGGCGGCGGAGCGCTTTGTCATCCTGCTGCAGGGCTTCAATGTCGCGGTGCGGGCGGTGCTGTTTCCGTTCAGTGTGTTCATGGTCGCGCTGGCGCATGACGGGCGCAGTGACGGGTTCGGCGCGCGGATCGGCTTCGTTGTGGGGCGCGGGGTCGGCTACCTGGCGGCCATCGTCGCGGTGGGCGGCGTGCTGGTGGTGGGGCAGGCCATGCTGCTGCGGGGAATGCCCCCGCCGGTGGTGCCGATCGTCCAGTCGCTGATCGCCGGGGCGGCGCAGGTGCTGTTCATCGTCATCGCGATCGGCGCGCACCGGGCCTTCCGGCTTGCCAGTGATGGTTCCTCCGCTACGTTCGGCTGAAATTTCCCCGCAGGAGCAACACCATGATCGTCACCACCACCACCCTGATCGAGGGGCGTCCGGTGCAGCAGTACCTCGGCGTCGTCACCGGTGAGGTGATCGCCGGGGCGAACCTGGTGCGCGATATCTTCGCCTCGATCACCGACATCTTCGGGGGGCGCTCGGGCAAGTACGAGGAAGTGCTGGCCACCGCGCGCGAACAGGCGCTCGCCGAAATGCAGGACAAGGCCCGCGCGCTCGGCGCCAATGCCGTGATCGGCGTGGACATCGATTACGAAGTGCTGGGCAAGACCGGGTCGATGCTGATGGTGTCCTGCTCGGGCACCGCCGTCGTCGTATGAGGACGCTGGCCGCAGTCCTGCTGTCAGTCGCCGCGGCCCCGGCCATCGCCCAAAGCGCGCTGCCCGATCCCGCCAGCGTGACCGTACCGGACGTGGCCTTGCCGGCAGACCCGGCGGCGCGCGCCAAGGTGCTGGAGGACGGCTACAAGTTCTATTACTTCCACAATGGCGCGGTCAGCTTTGCCGAGGCGTGGGAAGACCTCGCCCAGTGCCGCGCGCACCTCGCCAGCGGGGCGCCGGTCCTGCTGCCGGGCTTCGTGCCCTTCGGCGAGACGGTGCGCCGCGATGTCGATTACCAGCCCAGCCCCTATGGCCTGGTGGGCGACGCCATGGCCGCCATCATCCTGCCCAAGATGGAGCGCGGCCTGCGCAGCAACAAACTGCGCCGCTGCATGGGGACGCGCGGCTATGCCCGCTATGCGGTGGCGGAAAAGACCTGGGACCAGATCAACGAGGGGGACGAGGCAAAGGTGCTCGCCCTGCAGGCGAAGCTCGCTTCCGGCCCGAAACCCGATGCGCCGGAGGTGACGCGATGAAGCGCCTGCTGCTGGCAATCGCCGCGCTGCTCGTCGCGCCGCTCCCTGCCGCCGCGCGTCAGGCCGACGGGGTGAAGGCCCACGCGGTCGCCCCCGCCGCGCTCGATCCGGGCAAGGCCTACCTGCTCTACCGCGCCAGCACCGCGAAGTCCGGGCTGTTCCCGATCACCCAGATCCTGGTCCGCGTGCCGAGCGAGGCGGAGATGACCGCCTTCCGCACCGCGCGTGCGGCTGCCTACGAAGCCGCGCTGCCCAAGCTGCGCGAAAAGGCCAAGGGCGGTCCAGTGCCGACGATCGAGCAGTGGAGCTTTGACGATTACAAGGGTCCGTCCAACGCTTTCGGCCTCCCCTCCAAGGACTTCCTCGAGGACGGGGAACTGCGCAGCTACCTGCTGGAAGTGCCGCCGGGGGATTACGTGCTCTACGGCATTTCGCTCAATGGCGGTTCGGTGGTGACCTGCAACTGTATCGGCACGGTTAAGTTTGCGGCCAAGCCGGGCGTGATGACCTTCCTTGGCGCGCTCTATGCCGACAAGGTCCACAAGGCCTCGCCCGTGCCGCACCTTGAGGACAACCTTGGCGAGCAGATGTTCCAGTACGGCTTCGTCTTCGGGGCTGGCCTCGTCCCCGCCGATGCGCAGACCCCGGTTCCCGCTCCGGTCGCCGCCCTGCCGCTGGCGCTGGCCGAGTTCCACGCGGTCGGCGCGTTCCGCCAGCCCGGCGCAGCGGGGATCAACCGGCTGCCCCCGGTGCCCGGCGTGCTGGGGTACGAGCGCGGCCGCCCCATCGACCTTCGCACCGGCAGGCCTGCGGAATAGGCCCGCCGAATAAGCGACTCAGGTTGTCTACCGGGCGCCGCTCGGCTAGGGGCGGCGCGAGTTCCATTCCCTAGCTGCAAGACAGAGCCATGGCCGGTCATTCCAAATTCAAGAACATCATGCACCGCAAGGGCGCGCAGGATAAGAAGCGCGCCGCGCAGTTCTCCAAGCTGTCCCGCGAAATCACCGTCGCGGCGAAGATGGGCATGCCCGATCCCGACATGAACCCGCGCCTGCGCGCCGCCGTTCTGGCCGCGCGCGCCCAGTCGATGCCCAAGGACAACATCCAGCGCGCGATCGAAAAGGCCAGCAAGGGCGACGGCGAGAATTACGAGGAAATCCGCTACGAAGGCTACGGCCCGGGCGGCGTCGCGCTGATCGTCGAGGCGCTGACCGACAACCGCAACCGCACCGCCACCAACGTGCGCACCGCCTTTGCCAAGAACGGCGGCAACCTCGGCGCCAGCGGCGCGGTGAGCCACGGCTTCGAACGGCTCGGCCTGATCGAATACCCCGCCAGCGCGGGCGATGAGGACAAGGTGCTGGAAGCCGCGATCGAGGCGGGCGCCGACGATGTTGAAAGCGACGAGGACGGCCACGCGATCTGGGTCGCGGTCGAAAACCTCCACCCGGTCGCGCGCGAACTGGAAAAGGCGCTGGGCGAGGCCGAGGGCGTCAAGCTGGCGTGGAAGCCCAACCTCAAGGCCGAAGTGGGCGAAGCCGATGCCGCCACCCTGCTCAAGCTGATCGACGTGCTCGATGACGATGACGACGTCCAGACCGTCTGGGGCAACTACGAAATCCCCGACGAGGTGATGGCGAAGCTGGGTTGATGACAATCTGGGAGGCGTTCTGATGTGGCAGCTCGCCGCCAAGGCGCTGCTCTCGGGCGCGCTGATCGTCGCCATTGCCGAGATCGGCAAGCGCCTGCCTGCGATGGGCGCGCTGATCGCTTCGTTGCCGCTGGTCTCGGTGCTGGGGATGATGTTCCTGTGGCACGCCCGCCCCGATGCCGAGAACATGGCCGTCCATGCCGAGGCGACCTTCTGGTACGTCCTGCCCAGCCTGCCTATGTTCCTCGCCATTCCGGCCATGCTGCGCCACGGCGTGCCGTTCTGGCTGGCGCTGGCCTTGGGCTGCGCGCTTACCGTGGTGCTCTACCTCGCGATGATGCAGGTCGGGCCGCGGCTGGGGCTGAAGCTCTGACATGCTGATCATCGGCCTCGATCCCTCGCTCAGCTGCACCGGCTGGGGGATCGTGGCGAAAAGCGGCAACCGGCTGACCCATGTCGCCAATGGCCAGGTCCGCACCGACCCCGCTGCCTCTCTGGCCGAGCGGCTGGTGACGCTCGACCGCGAACTGACCGACGTGATCCTGCACCACCGACCTGACAGCGGCGCGGTGGAGGAAGTGTTCGTCAACAAGAACCCGCAGTCGACCCTGAAACTGGGCCAGGCGCGCGGCGTCTGCCTGCTGGCGCTGGCGCGTGCGGGGCTGCCGGTTCACGAATATGCGACGCGGCTGGTCAAGAAGGCGGTCGTCGGCACCGGCGCCGCCGAAAAGGCGCAGGTCCAGGCCATGCTGAAGGTGCTGCTGCCCGGCGTGAAGCTCGCCGGGGCCGATGCGGCAGACGCGCTGGCGGTGGCCATCGCCCACGCCCACCTTGCGGGAACCGCCGCCGCGCTCGCACGTTGATCCTCCACCAGCTGGAGGAGGGAGCGATGCCCCGCACCAAAGTCATTGCCGCCGCCGCGCTTGCCGGGCTTGTCCTGTCGGGCTGCGTGGCCTCGCGCTACCGGATTTCCGACGCCCTGAGCCGCTATGGCCTGACCCAGAACCAGGCGAGCTGCGCGGCGGAATTCCTCCACGGCCATCTCAGCAACCGCCAGGTCGACCGGCTGGCGCGCGCCGCCACCTACTACCGGGGCGATGGGCGGCTGACCTTCGGCGATCTGGTGCGGGTCGCGGGATCGCTCGACGATCCCAAGGTCGCGCTGGAAGTCGGTGCGGCGGCGCTGGCTTGCCGGGTGGCGGCGGACATTCCGATCGGGCTCTGACCGGTTTCGGGATAATCGCGCAGGCCGGATTGCCAGCAGGCGCGGATTGCGGCATGGAACAAACCATGATCGCACGGCTGACCGGCACATTCGAGGATTTCGGCCCCGACTGGGCGGTGATTGACGTGAACGGCGTGGGCTATCTGGTCCATTGCAGCGCCAGGACGCTCGACGCGCTGGGGGTGCGGGGGGATCGGGTGACGATCCACACCGAACTCCAGGTCAGCGAGAACGACATGCGCCTGATCGGCTTTGCCAGCGCGGGCGAACGCGAATGGTTCCGCCTGCTGACCGGCCTGCAGGGGGTGGGCAGCAAGATGGCGCTCGCCGTGCTTTCGGCGCTGTCGGTGGAAGACCTCCAGCGTGCCTGCGCGGGCGGCGACGTGGCGATGGTTTCGCGCGCGCAAGGGGTCGGCACCAAGATCGCCACCCGGATCGTCAACGAGCTGCAGGACAAGGCCGGGGCGCTGCCCTCTGCCGCCGGCACGGCGCTGACCGCCGCCCCCGCCGGATCGGCCAGCCAGGACGCCGTCTCCGCGCTCCAGAACCTTGGCTTCAAGCCCAACGTTGCGGTCGAGGCCGTGGCGCGGGCGCTGGAGGAACTGGGCGATGGAGCGGGGCTGAACGACCTGATCCGCGTGGGGCTGAAGAGGGCGGCGGGGTGAGCGTTCCCTCCGCCCGCCTTAATCGTCACCCTGAACTTGTTTCAGGGTCCATCCCTCGTTTTACCCAGCCCCAGCGGCGGCAAACCAAGCCCCACCGCAAGGTCCACCCACTGCGGGTTCTCGCTCTCGATCAGGTTGATCTTCCACTGCCGGTGCCAGCGCTTGAGCTGCTTTTCGCGCAGGATGGCGTTTTCCATGTCGCCCAGCATCTCGAAGCGGACCAGCTGGTGAACGTGGTATTCGGCAGTGAACCCGGGAAGCGCGTTGGTACGGTGCTGCCAGAGCCGGCCGATCAGATCGGACGTAACGCCGATGTACAGCGTTCCGCGCGGCTGGCTGCCGAGGATGTAGACGCAGGGGTTGCGTTCTTGCCGCATGGCGCAGGGTGTGCGGCGAAATGGACCCTGAAACAAGTTCAGGGTGACGATTCTGGGGCATCATTTGCCTTTTATTTCCGTCACCCTGAACTTGTTTCAGGGTCCATCGTGCCGCATCAGGCCAGCCAATGACCGATAACCCCCTTCTCACCCCCCAGCGGCAGGCGGAAGACGCCGATGCGGCGCTGCGGCCCAAGAGCCTCGCCGATTTCGTCGGGCAGGCGGCGGCGAAGGACAACCTGCGGGTGTTCATCGAGAGCGCGCGGTCGCGGCGCGAGGCGATGGATCACGTGCTGTTCTTCGGCCCGCCGGGGCTGGGCAAGACCACGCTGGCGCAGATCGTCGCGCGGGAACTTGGGGTGGGGTTCCGCGCCACCTCCGGCCCGGTGATCGCCAAGGCGGGCGATCTTGCCGCGCTGCTGACCAATCTGGAACACGGCGACGTCCTGTTCATCGACGAGATTCACCGCCTCAACCCGCAAGTCGAGGAAGTGCTCTATCCCGCGATGGAGGACCGCGCGCTCGACCTGATGATCGGCGAGGGGCCGTCCGCGCGCTCGGTGCGGATCGATCTGCCGCCCTTCACGCTGGTCGGCGCGACCACCCGCGCCGGGCTGCTGACCACCCCCTTGCGCGACCGCTTCGGGATTCCGGTGCGGCTGGCCTTCTACACGGTGGAGGAACTGGAACGCGTGGTAACGCGCGGTGCGGGGCTGCTCGGCATCGGCATCGACTCCGAGGGCGCGCGCGAGATCGCGCGGCGCGCGCGCGGCACTCCGCGCGTGGCGGGGCGGCTGCTGCGGCGGGTGCGCGATTTCGCCCATGTCGGCGGGGATGCGGTGATCACCCAGAGCCTTGCCGATGGCGCGCTGACCCGGCTGGAGGTCGATGCGCTGGGACTGGATGCGATGGACCGGCGCTACCTGACCATGATCGCGGACATCTATCGCGGCGGTCCGGTGGGCGTCGAAACGCTGGCTGCGGGCCTGTCCGAACCGCGCGACACGATCGAGGACGTGATCGAGCCCTACCTGATCCAGCTGGGGCTGGTGGCGCGCACCGCGCGCGGGCGCTGCCTTAACGAACGCGGCTGGCGGCACCTTGGGCTGGCACCTCCGGCGGGGCAGCAGGGCCTGTTCGATCAGGATGATTCGGCGGCGGATTAACCATTTGCCCCGCGCCTGCGTTGGCAATTGCCGCGGCTTCGGTTCCAGAATGGGACAGAACCCTTAGGGCCCCTCTGGAAAACGCATAAAACCCGGATCGGGACTGCGAAAACACGGTTAACGCGATTGAGGCTTTAACCTCTCTCTGGCCTTTTGCGCCTACAGGGGTGTGCTGGCGGCAGTGATTGTCCGCCCTGGGGTGCCCCGCAGGTAAAGAGAGCAGAGCTTATGTCGGTTCGGATGGCCCTTGCAAAACTGTCGGCCTTTGCCGCGGGCGGCGCGATCATCGGTGGCGGGGCGGTGCATGTCGCCGAGGCCCCGGCATCGCAGGTCCAGTACGTCAAGCACGCCAAGCCGGCGAAGCGGGTGGCCGTGGCCAAGCCCGCCAAGCGCAAGATCGCCCGCGTCGCGGCGGCGCAGCCCAAGATGCGCAAGATCCGCCGGGTCATCACCAAGAGCTACAGCTGCGAGGCGCCCGCGCCGCAGATGGCCATGGCGGTGCCCTATATGCCGCAGCTGCCGCCCCAGCCGATGCCCGAAAGTGGCGGCGGCGGGCAGACCATCGTGGTCGGCGGTTCGGGCGGCATGGGCTTTGGCGGCGGGTTCTTCGGCGGCTTCTTCGGCGGCAGCGGTTCCAGCAGCGGCGGCTCGGTGGTCGTCACCTCGACCACCACCGGATCGACCTCCACCTCGGGCGGTTCCACCTCCACCTCGGGCGGGTCGACCTCGACCTCGTCGGGCGGGATCACCAGCTCGACCACCACCGGCGGCGTTTCCACTTCCACGGGCGGCGTTTCCACCTCGACCGGCGGGATTTCCAGCACGACCAGTTCGGGCAATGTCTCGACCTCGTCGGGTAACGTCAGCAGCTCGAGCAGCAGCTCGTCCTCGTCGAGCTCGTCTTCGTCGTCCTCGTCCAGCTCGTCCTCGTCGGGTTCCAGCTCGGGCGGCCACCACGGCCATTCTTCGGGCGGATCCTCGGGCTCCAGCTCGTCGTCGAGCTCTTCTTCCAGTTCCTCTTCCGGGTCGAGCTCGGGCAGCTCGAGCACTTCGAGCTCGACCAGCTCGTCGTCCTCGACCAGTTCCTCGTCCTCGGGCTCCAGCTCGGGCGGCCATCATGGCCATTCCTCGGGCGGGCACGAAGTTCCCGCGCCGCCGATGTTGGTGCTGTTCGGCGCCGCCGCAGCCACCCTCGCCGCGCGCCGCCGCCTGGCGAAGAAGGACTGAAGCAAACCTCTCATCAACGGGGGAAAGGGCGGCTTTCGGGCCGCCCTTTTTTGTGGGCGGGGCGAAGCCGTTGTTTCTTCGGCGTCTCCCCCACAGTATCGTCATTGCGAGCGGAGCGAAGCAATCCAGGAGCGGTTTACGCCGCCACTGGATTGCTTCGCTCCGCTCGCAATGACGAATTGAGTGGTGCTGGGGCATTTGTCACTGCACCGCACCGAGCACACACGAAAAACCCCGCCGCGGCGAACCGGGCGGGGTCTTCGTTTCAGCCTGTAAGGCCGATCAGGCGGCGAGCTTGCGCAGCACGTAGTGCAGGATGCCGCCGTTCATGAAGTACTCGACCTCGTTGGCGGTATCGATGCGGCACAGCGCGGTGAAGCTGAACTTGCTGCCGTCGCCGCGGGTCACTTCCACGGTCACGTCCTGACGCGGGGTCAGGCTGGCGACGCCGTGGATGGTGAAGCTGCAATCGCCGTCGAGGCCCAGCGTTTCGCGGGTCTCGCCGTCCTTGAACTGCAGCGGCAGCACGCCCATGCCGACCAGGTTCGAGCGGTGGATGCGCTCGAAGCTCTCGACGATTACGGCGCGTACGCCCAGCAGGTTGGTGCCCTTGGCCGCCCAGTCGCGGCTGGAGCCGGTACCGTATTCCTTGCCAGCGACGACCACCATCGGGGTGCCATCGGCCTTGTGCTTCATCGCCACGTCGTAGACCGGCAGGACTTCGGCGCCATAGCGGCTCATCCCGCCCTCGATGCCGGGGACCATCTCGTTGCGGATGCGGATGTTGGCGAAGGTGCCGCGCATCATCACTTCGTGGTGGCCGCGGCGCGCGCCGTAGGAGTTGAAGTCCGCCTTGGCGACCTGGTGCTCCATCAGCCACTGGCCCGCCGGGCTGTCAGCCTTGATGTTGCCGGCCGGACTGATGTGGTCGGTGGTGATCGAATCGCCCAGGATCAGCAGCGGCTTGGCCTCGATGATGTCGGTGACCGGCGCCGGGGTCATGGACATGCCCTCGAAGTAAGGCGGGTTGGCGACATAGGTGCTGCCCGCGCGCCACTGGTAGGTTTCGCTGCCGGTGACGTTGATCGCCTGCCAGTGCTTGTCGCCCTTGTAGACGTCGGCATAGCGGGCCTGGAACATCTCGCGCGTGACGCAGGCGGCCATGGTCGCAGCAACCTCGTGGTTGGTCGGCCAGATGTCCTTGAGGAACACGTCCTGCCCGTCCTTGCCCGTGCCGATCGGGGTGGTGACGAAATCGTCGATCACCGTGCCCTTCAGCGCATAGGCGACCACCAGCGGCGGCGAGGCGAGGAAGTTGGCGCGCACGTCGGGGCTGACGCGGCCTTCGAAGTTGCGGTTGCCCGAGATCACCGCGGCGGCGACCAGACCGTTCTCGTTGATCGCCTTGCTGATCGGTTCGGCGAGCGGACCGGAGTTGCCGATGCAGGTGGTGCAGCCATAGCCGACCAGGTTGAAGCCGATGTTGTCGAGGTGCGACTGCAGACCGGCCTTTTCGAGGTAGTCGGTGACCACCTGCGAACCCGGCGCCAGCGAGGTCTTGACCCACGGCTTGGGCTTCAGGCCCAGCTCGTCCGCCTTCTTGGCGACGAGGCCGGCGGCGACCAGCACGCCCGGGTTCGAGGTGTTGGTGCAGCTGGTGATCGCGGCGATCACGACGTCGCCGTCGCCGATGTCATGGTCCTTGCCTTCGACCGGCACGCGGGCGTTCGACTTCTTGTAGGTGTCGGCCATGTCACGCGCGAAGACGTCGTCGACTTCGGGCAGCGAGACGCGGTCCTGCGGGCGCTTCGGCCCGGCGAGGCTGGGGACGACGGTGCCGAGGTCGAGTTCGAGGGTCGACGAGAAGATCGGCTCGACCGAGGGATCGATCCAGAAACCCTGCTCCTTGGCATAGGCTTCGACGAGGGCGATCTGCGCTTCCTCGCGGCCGGTCAGGCGCAGGTAATCGAGCGTCTTGTCGTCGATCCCGAAGAAGCCGCAGGTCGCGCCGTATTCCGGGGCCATGTTGGCCAGCGTCGCGCGGTCCGCCAGGGTCAGGCCGGCGAGGCCCGGGCCGTAGTATTCGACGAAGCGGCCGACCACGCCGTGCTTGCGCAGCATGTTGGTGCAGGTCAGCACGAGGTCGGTGGCGGTGACGCCTTCCTTCAACTCGCCGGTCAGCTTGAAGCCGACGACTTCGGGGATCAGCATCGAGACCGGCTGGCCGAGCATCGCCGCCTCTGCCTCGATCCCGCCGACGCCCCAGCCCAGCACGCCCAGGCCGTTGATCATCGTGGTGTGGCTGTCGGTGCCGACGCAGGTGTCGGGATAGGCCACGGTCGCGCCGTTCTGGTCCTGCGAGGTCCACACCGCCTGGGCGATGTTCTCAAGGTTGACCTGGTGGCAGATGCCGGTGCCCGGGGGCACGGCGTAGAAGTTGGCGAGGCTCTTCGACCCCCACTTGAGGAAGTCGTACCGCTCCATGTTGCGGTGGTATTCGATCTCGACGTTTTCCTCGAAGGCCTTGGGGTGGCCGAATTCGTCGACCATCACCGAGTGGTCGATGACGAGGTTGACCGGGACCAGCGGGTTGATCCGCGAAGTGTCGCCGCCAAGCTTGGCGATGGCGTCGCGCATCGCGGCCAGGTCGACCACGCAGGGCACGCCGGTGAAGTCCTGCAGCAGCACGCGCGCCGGGCGGTACTGGATCTCGTTGGTCGATTCGCTGGGGTTCTTCTGCCAGTCGATCACCGCCTTCACGTCATCGGTCGAAACTGTGAAGCCGCCGTCCTCGAAGCGCAGCAGGTTTTCCAGCAGCACCTTCATGGAGAAGGGCAGGCGGCTGATGTCGCCCAGCTTCGCCGCGGCCTTGTTCAGCGAGTAATAGGCGAAGTCCTTGCCGCCAACGCTGAGCGTGGAGCGGGTGCCGAGTGTGTCCTGTCCGACCTGGGTCATGGGTGTTGCCTCCGTTGTGGAACCCCGCCGCGCGCACGCCCCTTCGCGGGTGCAGCAGGACCGTTCTGTCGGCGCCGCCGATGCGCGGGAATCCACGCCGCGTCAAGGCTTGAGGGCGGTAAAAGGGCTTTGGGAGCCGCTATTTTCCGGACCTGCGCGCCGCCAGCAAACAACCGGCGACGATCAGCACCACTCCGGCCACAGTCGCGCCGGTCACCGGTTCACCGAACATCGCCCAGCCGGTCAGTGCGGCCCAGATGAAGGCGCTGTATTCGAGCGGCAGCAGGGCCTGCGCCTCGGCCCGGCCATAACCCCAGGAAATCAGCATCAGCGAGATCATTGCCAGCACCGCGCCCGCGCCGATATCGACCAGCGCGCGCGGGGACGGCATGACTGCCCACCACGGCGCGGCGAGGGCGAGGAACAGGCCGATGAACACGGTCTGGAACAGCGCCACTTCGGCCGGCCCGGCCATCAGCGCCTGCTTGCGCTGAAGGATCAGGTTGAAGGCATAAAGCACGGCCGAAAACAGGATCGCGGCGATCCCCCAGGCGGCATTCTCGCCGATCCGTTCCTCGCCCAGTCGGGCGGCGGCGATCACCGCCACCCCGGCCAGCCCGAGCAAGGAGGCGAGCACCGCGCCGCGCCCGATCTGTTCCTTGAGCAGCACGGCGGCAAGGTAAAGCGCGATCAGCGGGGCGATGAACGACAGCGCGATCCCTTCGGCCATTGGCACGTGGACCAGCCCCCAGAAGAAGCTGGTGGCCATCGCCCCACTGATGGCGCCGCGCAGGGCATGGAGCTTCATCCCCTCGCGACCCGGCCATTTGCCGCCCGACAGCTTCCACACCGGGGCCATGATCACGGTGCCGATCACCGATCGCACCAGCATGGCGTTGTAGGCGCCGACCGCGATCGAGGCGCTTTTCATCAGTCCGTCCATCACGCTGAACAGCGCAATACCCAGCGTCACCGCCAGGAACGGGGCGGCGGGGTGGTGGCGGCGGGATGGGATGGATGCGGACATATCGGGCTTGCTCGGGCGCGGGCTTGCCACGTGGCGCCGCGCCTAGCAATCGCGGCCCGGGCTTGTCCCCGGCGGCATGCAGGCAGGCGCTGTCCTTTGCTGGCGCGCCGGGTTAGCCTGCGCGCGATGGACCTTGCGACCGCCCAGACCCCGAGCAAACGCGGCGAGTCCCCCGCGCGCGCGCCGCGCCATCGGCTCGCCACCCGGCTGTGGCACTGGAGCAATGCTGCGGTGATGGCGGTGATGCTGATGAGCGGGCTGATGATCTTCAACGCGCATCCCCGGCTTTACTGGGGCCATTACGGCGCCAATCCCGATCCGGCGTGGCTCGACTGGTCTGGCGGTGACGGGATTCCCTTTCCAGGGTGGATCACGCTGCCCTCGTTCTACAGCCTCGCCGATGCGCGGCTGTGGCACCTGGCCTTTGCCTGGGACTTTGCCATGCTGGTGGCGGGCTACCTGATCTGGGGACTGTTGAGCGGCCACCTGCGGCGGCGGATCGCGCCCGGACTGGCGGAGCTGGCCCCGGCACACCTGCTGCGCGAACTGGCGGACCATGCGCGACTGCGCCTTGGCGCGGCGGCGGGCTACAACACGATTCAGAAGCTGACCTACGGCGCGGTCCTGCTGGTGCTGCTGCCGGGCATGGTGCTGACCGGGCTTGCCATGTCGCCCGCGATCGACGCCGGGTTTCCGGGCCTCGTCGACCTGATGGGCGGGCGGCAGAGCGCGCGCTCGCTGCATTTCATCGGCATGGTGCTGCTGGCCGCGTTCTTTGCGGTCCACGTCGTGATGGTGCTGCTGTCCGGGCCGCTGGATCAGCTGCGGGGGATGATCACCGGCTATGAGCCGTCCGGCGCAGGAGAGCAGGCATGAGGTTCAGCCGCCGCAAGTTGCTGGGCATGGGCGCGGCCGGGGCCGGCGGACTGCTGCTGGGCGGGTGCGATCGCCTCAATTCCGATCCGGCGGTGCGGGGTGCGCTCGCCGGGGCCGAGGGGCTGACCATGCGCGCGCAGCGGCTGCTGGTCGGCGATGCACTGGCGCGCGAGTTCACGGAAGCGGAAATGTCGCCCGTGTTCCGCGCCAACGGTTCGGTCTCGGTCGAGGATGCGGCCTACAAGCGTCACGCCGCCAGCGGTTTTGCCGAATGGCAATTGCGGGTCGATGGGCTGGTGCAGCGCCCGCTGGCCCTGCCGCTCTCGGCGCTCAAGACGATGCCCCAGCGCGAACAGATCACCCGCCACGACTGCGTCGAGGGGTGGAGCGCGATCGGCAAGTGGCAGGGACCGCGGCTGGGCGCGGTGCTGGCCATGGCCGGGCTGCTGCCCGCCGCGCGCTACGTGGTGTTCCACTGCGCTGACCGGATGGAGGGGCGGCCCTATTACGAATCGATCGACCTGGTCGACGCCTTCCACCCGCAGACGATCCTCGCCTGGCGGATGAACGGGCAGCCCCTGCCGATCGCCCACGGCGCGCCGCTGCGCCTGCGGGTCGAGCGCCAGCTCGGCTACAAGCACGCCAAGTTCGTCATGCGGATCGAACTGCGCGAAAGTCTGGCCGGCCTTTACGGCGGCAAGGGCGGATCGTGGGAGGATGCCCGCGGCTACCAGTGGTACGCGGGCATCTGACCCGTTTGATCACATGATCTTGCGCAGTTCCTCGGCGTTATAAAGGCGCAGGTCCGCGCCTTCGACCTTGGCTGCGCCCATCGCCTTCTGGAATTCCGCCATGTGCGCGCTGGCGGAATGGGCGGCGAGCGCCTCCTGATCGCGCCAGCGTTCGGAAATGCGGATCAGGTCCGGATCGGCCACGTCCTGCGCGAAGGAATAGTGCAGGCAGCCATCTTCGGCGAGGGTGGCAGCGACCATCGCCTGCGCACCTGCCTTCAGCTTCGCGAACTCCCCGGTGCCCAACTTCAGCCAGCCTTCGATCAGCAGCATGTGTCTCTCTCCATTGGTTGTTGCTACGCGGCGGCTTCTTCCATCTGGCGGACAAGCATGGACAGCCGCTGCACGCCGTCATGCGGGTAGTATTGTTCGAACGCCTTGGCCAGTTCTCGATAGTACCACAGGCTTCCTTCGCGTCCGCCCTTGAAGCGGGCCCAGACCGCTTCGCCGACGGCGCGCAGATCTTCGTTGATCGATTGCGCGTTGTGGATCTTGTCCGCGAGGCTGACGAGCAGCGCATCTGCCGACTTGTGCGCCATGCCTTCCAGATAGGCGATCTTGCGCTCTCGCCAGGGCGCCTTCTCGCCGCTTTCCGGGTCGGGCTCCCCGTCGGTGTTCGCTTCGACCATATCGGCGACTCGCTGGCCAAACCGGGTGCGGATTTCGCCCAGAGTTGGCTGGCCGCCCTGATCCTCGACTGCATCGTGGAGCAGAGCGGCAATCGCCTGATCCTCGTCCGCGCCAAGCTCCAGCGCGATCGATGCCACGGCGAGCAGGTGCGAGACGTAAGCGATTCCGCTTCCCTTGCGGCGCTGGTGGCGGTGCAGCCGGGTGGTCAGAGCGAGGGCTTCCTCGAAGCGTTCGGTCAGATCGGTCACGGCTTGCTCCTTGTTTTTGCGGTTACAATGCCCCCCTCGCCGGTTCAAGTTGTCGTTGAAGCAGTGCGCACCAGTCGCTGCGGCGGCCGCGCCAGGGTTCGGCGAGGCCTTCGCTGATCAACTGCGCGCCGAGGCTACGGCCGTGACGGGTAGCGACGCGCAGGGCGCGACCGTACCTGTCGGTGGCGCGCGGCGGCACTTCCAGCGTGAACGCACCCTGGTTGAGCAGCACCAGCAGCCGCGCCTTGGCCCGTTCGCCCAGCGCGCGCTCGCCTGCGCAGGCGGCGCCCTGCGTTTCCGGCGCGTTGATATCGGACAGGCGGATCTTCTCGCCCCCCAGCCAGAAGGTGTCTCCATCGACCACGCAGTTGTCGCGCGGACTGGCGGAGCAGAGGGTGAGGGCGGCGCCAAAGGCAAGCGGGGAGAGAATGGAAAGCAGCGGCATGGCCGTGTGCCTGCCGCGACCAAGCCGTTGTTGCCATTGGAGGAAATACCTAGGTTTTCCTCCGGAATGGAGCAATTACAGGCTAAGGAACAGCCCCGCCAGCGCCGCGCTCATCAGGTTGGAGAGGCTGCCGGCGACCAGCGCCTTGATCCCCAGCTTCGCCAACAGCGGCTTCTGGTTGGGGGCGAGGCTGCCGGTCACCGCCAGCTGGATCGCGATCGAGCTGAAATTGGCGAAGCCGCACAGGGCAAAGGTCACAACCGCCACGGTGTTGGCGCTGAGGTCCTTGACCTGGCCGAGCTCGATGAAGGCGACGAATTCGTTCAGCACCAGTTTGGTGCCGAAAAATCCGCCCGCGCGCATCGCCTCGGTCCAATCAGCCGCGCCGAGCAGCCAGAACACCGGCGCGAAGACATAGCCCAGCACCATCTGGAACGACAGGTCGGGCCGCCCGAACAGGCCGCCGATCGATCCGAACAGGCCGTTCGCCAGCGCCACCAGCGCGACGAAGGCCAGCACCATCGCGCCGACGGCTACGGCCAGCCGGACGCCGGTCTGCGCGCCCTGGGCGGCCGCCATGATCAGGTTGGCGGGGCGTTCCTCGCCGTGATCGTCCAGCGCGACCTCGTCCGGCTCGACCAGCTTTTCGCCCCTGGGGTCGGGCATGATGATCTTGGCCATCACGATCCCGCCCGGTGCCGACATGAAGGCGGCGGCGACAAGGTAATCGATGCGGATGCCCATCCCGGCATAGGCGGCGAGGATCGTGCCGGCGACCCCGGCCATGCCCACGGTCATCAGGCAGAACAGCTGCGAGGGCGTCAGCGCGGCCAGATAGGGGCGGATCACCAGCGGGCTTTCGGACTGGCCGACGAAGATGTTGCTGGCGGCGGACAGGCTTTCGACCTTGCTGATGCCCGTGATATTTTCCAGTGCGCCGCCGATCCACTTGATCACCATCTGCATGATCCCGACGTGGTAGAGGATCGCGATCAGCGCGGCGAAGAAGATGATTACCGGCAGGGCCTGGATCGCGAAGTTCTGCCCCAAGGGGTCCGAAGCGAGATTGCCGAACAGGAATTCGGTGCCCTTGCCGGCATAGCCGAGGAGGGCGGAGACGCCGTCCGACACGGCTTTGAGCGCGCGGTTGCCCCAGGGGGTGTAGAGCACCAGCGCGGCAAAGCCCGCCTGCAGCGCAAAGGCCGCGCCGACCACGCGCAGGCGGATCGCCTTGCGGTCGGACGAGAGCAGCCAGGCGACCAGCAGAATCAGGGCCATGCCCAGCAGGCTCTTGACGATATGCATTGCGACCGGTTCCCCCGCAGTAATGATGCGCGGCCATGCGTAGCGCCTTCGCCTGCGCAGTCAAATCCCCCGCAGCTCCGGGCTGGGGAGGAAATGGGGCGGGGCACTTTCCCGATTGCAATGCGCTCGCTAGGCTTCGGTCATGCAGGACCAGACCCATCCCGCGCATGTCACCATGCCGCGTTCGCTGTTCATCTTTTCGCTGCTTTACGGGGGCCTCTGCGTCCTTGCCGGGGTGATGGGCACCAAGCTCGCTTCGCTCGGCCACTGGCCGATCCTGGGCGACCTGGCGGTGGAAAGCGGGATCTTCGCCTTCCTGCTGCTGGTGGTGATGTCCAGCGCGATTGCCGAACTGTTCGGGCAGGACATGGCGAACCGGTTGGTGCGTTATGGCTTCGTTCCGCTGATCGTCTCGATGGTGCTGCTCACCATCGTCATCCGCGTCGTCCCGCCCGCGCCCTTCTGGACCGATCAGGAGGCATTTTCGCGCCTGCTGGGGCAGGGGGTGCGGATGCAGTTCGCCGGGCTGATTTCCTACGGCACCTCGCAGACGCTCAACGTCTACCTGTTCAGCCGGATCGCAGGCGGATCGGGCAAGGCCCTTATCCTGCGCGCGTGGATCGCCAGCCTGCTGTCGCAGGTGGTCGATACGGTGCTGTTCATTACCATCAGTTTCTACGGGCTCGATATGCCGCTGCTGCAGATCATGGAAGGCCAGATCATTTCCAAGCTGGTGCTTTCCACCATCATGGTCCCGCCGCTGATCTGGGTCTTCGTGCAATTGGGACGGCGACTGGACCGGCAGGGCTGAAAAACGCTTCAAATCGCGGCCAAGGGGTCTAAAGGGCGGGGTCATGTCCAGCCCGAACGATCCCCATCATCAGGCAATGCTCGCCAAGGCCGAAACCCTGGTCGAGGCGCTGCCGTACCTCCAGCGCTATGCCGGCAAGACCTTCGTGGTCAAATACGGCGGCCACGCGATGGGCGATCCCGAACTGGCGCACGACTTTGCCGAGGACGTGGTGCTGCTCAAGGCGGTCGGGATCAACCCGGTGGTGGTCCACGGCGGCGGTCCGCAGATCGGCGCGATGCTGAAGAAGCTGGGCGTCGAAAGCCGCTTCATCGACGGGCTGCGGGTGACCGACAAGGCGACTGCGGAAGTCGCCGAAATGGTCCTCTCTGGTGCGATCAACAAGGAAATCGTCGGCTGGATCGGCAAGGCCGGCGGCAAGGCGCTGGGCATATCGGGCAAGGACGGCGGGCTCGTCCGCGCGACCAAGGTGCAGCGCACCAGCCGCGATCCGGACAGTCAGATCGAACAGGTGGTCGACCTCGGCTTCGTCGGCGATCCGACCCATGTCGACACCTCGATCCTCGAAACCGCCTGCGCGGCGGGGATGATCCCGGTGATCGCCCCGATTGCGCCTGGCGAAGACGGCGAAACCTACAACATCAACGCCGATACCATGGCCGGTGCGATCGCCGCCGCGCTGGGCGCGGCGCGGCTGTTCCTGCTGACCGACGTTCCGGGCGTGCTCGACAAGGACAAGCAGCTGCTCACCGACCTTCGTCCCGCCGATATCGAGCGCCTGCGCGAGGACGGGACGATCAGCGGCGGGATGATCCCCAAGCTCGAAACCTGCGTCCACGCGGTCGAGGCCGGGTGCGAGGCGGCGGTGGTGCTGGATGGACGTGTGCCGCACGCCATGCTGCTCGAAGTCTTCACCTCGCGCGGGGCGGGCACGCTGATCCGCGCGTGAAGCGCGCCGCTCTTCTCGCGGCGCTGGGCCTGCTGGCCGCCTGCGGGCGGGACGAACGCGAGACGCCCGCGCCATCGGCCTCGTCGATCGCTGTTCCAGCGGCCAAGGTTTCGCCTTCTGCCGCGCCGACACCTGCTGCTGCGCCTTCAACGTCGCGCGATCCCGCCTTGGTCCTGCTCGGCTGGGCAAAGGCCGTCTCGCTGCGCGATTGGGACGCGGCCTTCGCCTATTGGGGCGAGCATGGCGAGGCGAGCGGGATGAGCCGTGATCAGTTCCGCGCGGCGTGGGACCGGCTGCGCGATCCGGTGGTCGATGTTGGGGTGGGCCAGCAGGAAGGCGCAGCGGGCTCTTCCTATTACACCGCGCCTGTCACCATCACCGATGGCGCGCGGCGGATCACTGGCGAGGTCGTGCTGCGCCGGGTCAACGACGTTCCCGGCGCAACGCCGGAGCAGCTGCGCTGGCACATCGAAAGCTCCACGCTGGAGCCCTGAACGGCTGGACAATATTGTAAGTATCGCATACTAATTTGCCCCGGAGTACCGGTTGCGGGGGCAAAGTGTTCTAGTCTAATAGCACACACCCCGACCGGAGGAACGAACGCAATGATCAACCAGGTAATCATCCCCATCCTGTTCCTGCTCGCCAACGTGGTCTCCACGGTGGTGATCGTGCGGTTCATCCTGGGGCTGCTGGTGGCCTTCAACGTGGTCGATTACCACAACCAGGTCGTCTCCTCGCTGATCCACGGGCTCGATTCGATCCTCGATCCGATGCTGCGGCCGATCCAGCGCCACATGCCCGATACCGGCGGGATCGACTTCTCGCCGATCGTCCTGCTGCTCCTGATCCGCATCGTCACCATCATCTTCAGTTACATCGGAGCCAACCTGCCATGAGCCAGGCCGCAATCATCGACGGAAAGGCCTTTGCCGCCAGCCTGCGAGCGCGAGTGGCCGATTATGCCGCCACTTTCGAGCAGAGCGCGGGCCGCAAGGCCGGGCTAGCCGTGGTGCTGGTGGGCGATGATCCGGCGAGCCAGGTCTATGTTGCGTCCAAGGGCAAGGCGACGGTCGAATGCGGCATGGCAAGCTTCGAGCACAAGCTGCCTGAAGACTGCGACCAGGAGACGCTGCTGGCGCTGGTCGACCGGCTCAACGCCGATCCGATGGTCGACGGCATCCTCGTCCAGCTGCCCTTGCCGAAGCATCTCGACGAGCAGGCGGTGGTCGCGCGGATCAGCCCGGACAAGGACGTCGACGGGCTGACCCCCACCAGCACCGGGCGGCTCGCGCTGGGCCTGCCCGGCCTCGTCCCCTGCACCCCGCTCGGCAGCCTGATGCTGCTCAAGGACCGGCTCGGCGACCTCTCCGGCAAGGACGCCGTGGTGATCGGCCGCTCGATCCTGGTCGGCAAGCCGATGGCGCAGCTGCTGCTGGGTGAAAACTGCACCGTTACCATCGCCCACAGCCGCACGAAGAACCTGCCCGACGTGGTCCGCCGCGCCGATATCGTCGTCGCCGCCGTGGGCCGTCCGGAAATGGTCAAGGGCGACTGGCTGAAGCCCGGGGCCTGCGTGATCGACGTGGGCATCAACCGCCTGCCCAAGCTGGAAGGCCAGAACCGCGGCCGGCTGGTCGGCGATGTCGACTTCGAGGACGCCCTGCCGGTGGCGGGTGCGATCACTCCGGTCCCCGGCGGGGTCGGGCCGATGACCATCGCCGTGCTGCTGCGCAACGCGCTGGTCGCGGCGCACCGCAATGCGGGGGTGGCGCTGGAGGACGGGGCGCTCTAATATCGCGCCCATGAACAGACTTGTCCTGACCGCCGTGCTTGCGGCTGTCGCCGCCACCCCGACCCTTGCCCAGAAGCGCCCTGACCCGCGCCGCTTTGCCGATCCCAGCGCGGTGATCGCCGCCGAACTCGCTTTCGCCAAGCTGGCGCAGGAGAAGGGCCAGTGGACCGCTTTCCGCGCCACGGCCCTGCCCGATGCGGTGATGTTCGTGCCGCAGATGGTGCTTGCCCAGCAGCACCTGAAGGACAAGGCCGATCCGGCGAAGGCGGTCACCTGGCAGCCGCACCAGGTCTGGTCGAGCTGCGACGGCAGTGTCGCCGTCACGCGCGGGGCGTGGCAGAACGGCGCGGCCAGCGGCTATTTCACGACCGTCTGGTCGCGCCAGAAGGACGGCAAGTACAAGTGGCTGGTCGATCAGGGCGAGGCGCTGCCGATGCCGCTCGATCCGCCCGACATGATCGTCGCCAAGGTCGGCGAATGCCCCCCGGGGTTCAAGGGCTGGAAGGCCCCGCCCAAGCCAAAGGGCAAGCAGGCGGCTCCGGCATTCGATCCGACGCAGCGCTCCGGCAAGTCGGATGACGGGACGCTGGCCTGGACCGTCTCGGTAGAGCCCAGCGGCGCCCGCCGCTTTGCGGTGGACCTGATGCAGGAAGGCAAGCTCACCCCCGTCCAGGTGCTCGACGTGCCCGCGCCCGAGGCGAAATGATCGAACTGTTCCTGTCGGCCTTCGTCACCCTGTTCGTGGTGATCGATCCGCCCGGCTGCGCCCCGATCTATGCCGGCCTCGTCAAAGGCGCCAGCGCCCGGCAGGCCGCAACCATGGCCGCGCGCGCCTGCGCCATTGCGCTCGCGATCCTGGTGGTCTTCGCCCTGTTCGGCGAGGACCTGCTCGGGGCGCTGCATATCGAACTCAATTCCTTCCGCATCGCCGGGGGGATCATGCTGTTCGTGATCGCAATGGACATGGTGTTCGAAAAGCGCACCCAGCGCCGCGAGGAGCGCGCCGAAAAGGTCCGTCATACCCCAGAGGTAGAGGACGTCTCGGTCTTCCCGATGGCCATGCCGATGATCGCGGGTCCCGGCTCGATCGCCACTGTGATGCTGCTCACCGCGCGCGCGAAAGGCACGGAAGAAACGCTGGTGGTGCTGGGCGCGCTCGCCGCAGTCATGGCGCTGACCCTGGCCGCGCTCGCTGCCGCCGGACCGCTGATGCGGGTGCTGGGGACGCGGGTGGAGGCGGTCATCACCCGCCTGCTCGGCGTGCTGCTCGCCGCGCTTGCAGCGCAATACGTGATCGACGGGGTAAAGGCCGTGCTTACTGCAGCGTGACGCGGCTTTCGTCGCCATCGCGGCGGCCGAAGAACTGCATCAGCTGGACCAGCAGCTCGCACCGGGCGGACAGGTTGGGCGCCTCCAGCAGCGCCTGCTTCGCAGCGGGATCGAACGGGGCGATCTGCGAGACGCCGTCGATCAGCGACTCGTCATCGAGCCGCGTCACCGCTTCCCAATCGACCGCATAGCCGTGGGCCTGGGCAAAGCGCCGCGCCTCGCGCTCGAACCCCGCGCGTTCTATCGGCGAAAGTGCCGGGTGCTCTTCTTCGTCGATCAGTTCGCCCTCGACCTGGCGGAACGGGGTGACGGCATCGAGTTCACGCAGCAGGCGGAAGCGCGATTCGCCTTCCAGCACCAGGTTGAAGCGCCCGTCCTCCAGCGCCTCGACCTCGCCGATCTTGCCAATGCAGCCGATGCGGTAGAGCGGCGCTCCCTCTTCCGGGCGCTGCGGCTGGATCATCCCGATCCGCCGGTCGCGCGCCAGCGCATCCTTGACCAGCGCGCGGTAGCGCGGCTCGAAGATGTGCAGCGGCAGTTGCAGCCCCGGAAACAGCAGCGCGCCGGACAGCGGGAAGATCGAGATGCGCACGGCGGGCAGCCTGCTAGCCGAACAGGATGATCGACAGGCGCCGCCGCGTGGCGGCCACCCACGGGTCTTCCAGCCCGACCGCCTCGAACATCTGCAGCAGCTTGGCGCGCGCCGCGCCGTCCTGCCAGGCGCGGTCCTCGGCGATCATCGCCAGCAGCACGTCGGCGGCGGCATCGCGCTCACCGGCGGCAAAGGCGGCCTCGGCATAGACCAGCCGCGCCGCCATGTCGCCGCCTTCGGCAGCGCGGCGCAGGGCGGCGAGCTCTGAATCCTCGGGCTTGCTGCGAGCCAGTTCCAGCGCGGCGCGGGCACGCTGCAGTTCGGCATCCTTGGCCAGTTCCGGGGGCAGGGCGGCGAGCGCGGCATCGGCCGCTTCCAGCTCTCCCGCCGCCGTCAGCGCGCGGACCAGCCCGCCCTGCGCCGCCGCGTCATGCGGGGCCATCTCGACGATCTGGGCATAGATCCCCGCCGCGCGGGCGGCGTCGCCCGATGCCAGCACTTCCTCGCCCATCGCCAGCAGCGGGGCAATGTCCTGCGCCGCAGCCTCGCCGGGGTGGATCGGCAGCTTGGCGAGCAACTGGTCGAGCATCGCCTTCAGCTGCCCGTCGCTGCGCGCCTGGGTCAGGTCGGCCACCGGCTGGCCCTGGAACAGGGCATAGACCGTGGGGATCGACCGCACCTGGAACTGTGCGGCGATGAACTGTTCCTCGTCGACGTTGATCTTGGCGAGCACCACGCCCTTGTCGGCATATTCCGCCGCCACCCGTTCGAGCACCGGGGCGAGTGACTTGCACGGCCCGCACCATTCCGCCCAGAAATCGAGAATCACCAGATTCGTCATCGAGGGTTCGACCACGTTCTTGCGGAACCGGTCGACGGCTTTCTGCTCCTCGAGGTTGAGGCCAAGGCTTGCCAAGGGGGTATACTCCGGAAAAAGGGCAGTGTTCGCGGCCCAATGTGGGCCTTTCTCGCGGTTTGTGAAGGGATAAACCGCCCGAAGCGCAAGAGGCGAATTTTCCCCTTGGCAAGCCGCAAGGCCGCTGCTAGTTGCGCGCCTCACCCCGGCCAGCCGCCACAGCGCAGCAGGCCGCAAACGTCAGAGCGGGCGTAGCTCAGGGGTAGAGCACAACCTTGCCAAGGTTGGGGTCGAGGGTTCGAATCCCTTCGCCCGCTCCAGTTTTCTCCCGGAAAACCAATTGTTTGAACCTCGCGAAGCTCGCGAGGGCTTGGTGACAACAGTCAATTCCCCCGGGATTGTCACCACATTGTCACCAGTGCAATTCCAGCTTGGGACAATTCAGGCGTGCTCACGTCCCAGCCAGCCCAATCAATAACATCGATAATCACACGACCGGTGGTCGGGACAGGCCAATCTTGTTGGGGCGCCGGTTACGCGAATTGCCTGCACCCGGGCATGACCAACCACTCGCATTAGCCGCTGATCCCTGGGCTCGAAGCCTGTCCTCCTTCAATCAACCCGTGAAGGGTCCGCTACGCTAGCGCGTGCGGCCGCAGCCGAGCCGCGGTGATTGCGGCCAGCCCCGGCCCTTGGGGCGACTGTCGAGCGGGGTGGTCCCGCTCCTCGACAGGAGCCGCATCATGCCACTTGCAACCGCACAATCACTTGGCTTGAACCTTTCCCGGACGCTGATGACGGTTATCGTCCTGATCAAGACCGGTCAGGGCTATTTTGTCATCCCTGCCGACGAATTTGACGGCGACCCCGATCAGGTCGTGCGCGAATATGACCCATTCGCCCGCTGACTTCAGGGACACTCGGACGTTTCGAACCGAGATTCATTGTGCTAATCTTGCCGCGCAGATTGCGCTGAGGTGGTGGTGGCGAGCGCGTCCAGACAAGGGACGCCTATGACCATTCTTCTCATCCTCGGGAGCATCGCCGGCCTTTACATGCTCTCGCTCCTGTTCCGGCTCGCCAGCCTGGCGCTGCCAGTCTACGTCGCCATCGGTACGAGCTTTGCCCTGCTTCGCGGCGCCCACGGTTATCCTGCGGCAATTCTGACTGGCTTTTTCGCTGGAATCGCTACCCTGCTTATCGGCCGATTTCTGATCGCCTATATCCAATCACCCTCGGTTCGGCTTGGAATTGCGCTGCTTTTTGCGGTGCCGGCCGCCTTCGCTGGCTATCAAGCTGCCCACGGCCTGGCTTCACTAGCGACGAGCAGCGATCCCGCATTGGCGATTCTCGGAACGATCGCGGCTGTCGCCACATCCATCTCCGCCTGGCGAAACGTGATGGGTGGCAGCGATCTGTTCGACATGGCCTCAGCTACCGACCGATCAGATGGAAGCTATCCCCGATAGCGCTGCATTCGTCGGAAACGAATAGCAGGACGGCGTGGTCAGGGCGATTGCCTCCTGCAGCGTCATCGACTGACCAGGTTCGAGCTTCCTCTGGACCGGCCCTCCCGACGATTGACCTCGCGAACTGCGTACCGGGCTTCATTTCCAGACGGACAGCTCTAGGACGGCCTCTTTCGATCCGCGCCTATGTCAGCAAGATGCTACGCTTGGCAGGCTTGCCGCAACGGTGTGTTTCGGACTTTCTTCCCCCGGCGTTCCGCCGTTCCTCGCGAGACAAGAAAGACCGATCACCCCGTCCTTCGCTGACGCTGCGGGCTGACGCTGCGGCGCCTGCCACTGGCTGACCTTCATCCGCGCATCGAGGCCGCACTGGAGCGGTCCGACCAACGGAAAGGAAATACCCATGGCAAAGATCGGCAATTTCAAGAAGGTCTCGGGAGAATTCCGTGGCCAGATCGCCACTCTCGCACTGCAGGCCAAGTCGGTCCGTATCGCAGCAGAAGAAGGCGCCAGCTCGAATGCTCCCAGCCACCGCGTATTTGTCGGCGACGTCGAAATCGGCGCGGCATGGGAAAAGCGCACCCAGGATGACCGGCACTACCTCTCGATCAAGCTCGATGATCCGAGCTTTGTAGCCCCCATCTTCGCCCAGCTCTTCGAAGCTGAAGACGGCAGCTACGATCTGGTCTGGAACCGCCCCGCACGACGCAGCGAAAGCTGACCCGGCCAAGTCATCGCCCGGGCAACACCGGGCGATGACGAATCCCTAGTATATTGGGTGGCAGTATATTAGGGTTCCGCCGACCCACGGAGCATGAAGCTTCGGGAGATTTTTGCGACGAATTTAAGGCGAATGCGTCACGCCAGTGGGCTTTCGCAGGAGGAATTGGCGCATCGTGCTGGGCTCAACCGCAACTATGTCGGCCTGCTTGAACGCGCAGCAAATTCGCCCACGCTCGACACGGTTGAACGACTGGCAGAGGAACTTGTCGTCGATCCGGCCCGATTCTTCGACAAGACTGGCGAACAGTGACCGCACAATAGCGCCCGTTCGCAGATTCGACGTTCCAACTTTACAATTTTTCAACGACAGAAAGCAGAAGCTTGTTCTTCGCAAGTGGTTGCGCAACCACAATCCGTCTCAGCTTATGCGGGAAAGCGCATAATGCCCTACGGATTTAGGGGGAAATGTGGCCTGCTTCACCACTCGTGTTGCGGCGTTAACGCGACTATTATGGCTCCACACTTAGGAGGGACCCATGTCGGCTCCTGACTTCGAAGATCAACCACCGCAGATGGATCGGCTAAGCGCTTATGACGAGCGCCACCTCGTGACCTATTTGCGTCTGCTGGACGCCGAAAAAGAGGGTGCGCACTGGGAAGAGGCGGTAGCGATCATCTTCGCCATCGATCCCAAAAAGGAGCCCGAGCGGGCCAAGCTGGTTTACGACGGCCACCTCGCTCGTGCCAAATGGATGACACAGAGCGGATACCGTCATTTGCTGGATCCTCGCACAAACTAAACTCCCGACTTTCCACGATTGTGGCGCAATCGATTGTGCATTTCGCGCTGATAGCGTGCCACTGACTCCGGCACTTCTCGGAGCTTGCCGGTAACATGATCGTCCGACTCCAAAAAACCTCACAGGAGAGCTGTGATGGAAGAGAAGCCCGACTGGCGTTCGGAGAGTTACGCCAAAGCCTTTGAAGCACACGACCGTGCGGACTTCGCGCAGGAATTCCTGCGCCGCAATCCCGATTATCGTGCCCAATATGCTCGTGCCATCGACGCAGCGCCCATAGCGCGCAAACGTCTGGCCAAGCACTGGGGGTTGGTCTTTCGCGGCCGACCCTGAACATACCGCCACGCAAAGCCCCGCCATCTGGGACCCTTTCGCATCCGCTACAATCATCCGGCTGCAACCGGATCCAGCCACGACCGGCAGCTTCAATATGCTTTCCGCTGGCAAAGGTGCGACGGTCATCGCCAGCCATATTGCTGATCAAGCATCACATCTGGTGCTGACGTCTAGCGGACGACGCTATCGGTTGACCGTCCCAACAGGAGCATCCGACACTGACCCGCTCACCTATATGCTGCCTGCGGACACGTTCTGGGAACGTTAGCGTCCGCGCTCGTGGTGTAATTTCCGGTGTAGGCGATGGTGTATTCCGGGGTGGGGCATGCCCCACCCCGGAATGCGGCGTCGCTGGTGGCCACCGGGTTCATCGTTATGGTGGAGTT
>JAYRMP010000032.1:0-6538 GCA_041912655.1 Novosphingobium sp.
GGCCACCAGCGACGCCGCATTCCGGGGTGGGGCATGCCCCACCCCGGAATACACCATCGCCTACACCGGAAATTACACCACGAGCGCGGACGCTAACTCAGAAACGCGTGGCGCTCTCTTCCGGCAGGATGCCGACGGATTGCTGGTCCGCGCCGATTCTTTGGTGTGTGAAGCAGATCAGCAATCGATTCTCGATGCAGTTCGAGAGTGCGTCGAACAGCCGCTTCGCCCAGGTCGGAGCAAGACTGTCGCAACGCTTCGGCGCCTTCTTCGAGCAGGCGTTTTCGGAACCAGTTCCATTCGCCCGCTGCCCAATCGTCGTATGTGTCCAAGTCCATGCGCTGACGCTCCTTGCGATGGCTGCATCGGATGCATTCGCACCGATTTCCGTTTTCCTGTCGATGAGACTGCCACGCCGGGCCACGCCCCGCACCGTCTAAGTGGAGACGCCAAATGAGCGCTGCCCCGACCTTTGGGGAGCAGCTGCTGCGGCTGGCCCCGTCCGACATCCATATCCCCGAGCGGCTGGGCCTGTTTTTCCCGGACAAGGCGGCGGCGCTGGGGCGGCTGATGGCGATCCACGGCCAGCGGACGCCGATCACCGTGCGCAAGAGCGGCAAGGGCATTGACCAGCCCTGGACGCTGGTGACCGGCATGCACCGGCTGAGCGGCGCGCTGGCCGAGGACCTGCCGCACGTGTTCGCCCTGGAGCGGGTCGGCGTTTCGGCTGCCGACGCGCTGGACGAAGAGGCATCGGAGAACCTTGACCGGCGCGATCAGCCGCCGCTGGAGCAGGCGATTTTCATTCACGCCACCTGCGAGGCCGCGCGTTTGCGGATCGACCAGGAATCGGGCGGCGCCAAGCAACAGGCTGCGGCCGTTGCTGCGCGCTGGGCCAAGGTCAAATCTGGCGAAATGCGCGCAGGCGATGCCCTGCAAGAAGAGGCTGACGATACGATGCGTCAAATTGGCGCATCGTATGGATGGCAGGATTCTGTCGCCGCCGCGTTCAACCGTAGCCGGAGCGACATCCAGCGTGCGCTACGCCTCTATCGGATGATCGTCGAGCCGTTTCCGGACCTTGTCCAGGGGCTGTCAGACCACCCGGTTGTCGGCAGCAATGCCTCCCAACTGAGACTGATCGCCGACGTGAAGGGCGAGGCCTATCGCCGCCGGGTGATCGAGCAGCTGCTCGGCGATCCGGAACTGAGCGCGGATGACGCCCGCGTGATCGTCGGGGTCGACGCGGCCCCGGGCCGTGCGCCGACCAGCTTCGAGAAGTTCACCAACCAGATCAGCGGCGGGCTCGGCCGTCTGAGCGCCGCCGAGCAGAAGCGCGCGCTGCCGACGCTGCTGACCACGCTGAAAACCGACGAGGTCAAGCGCCAGCTGCGCGACATGCTGAATACGGAGCTGGGCGAACAGGCCGCTGGCGGCGCGACCGCTGCGCTGAAGTCCGCGTTCAAGGTGCTGACCACCCTGCTCGACGGTGAGGATGGCGTCGATGACGAGACCATCGCCGAGGCCACCGCTTCGGTTCAGCGGGCGCTGTTCGGGATCGAGGAGGCAGGCGAATGAGCTGGCTTCCCAACTTGACCTGGTTCGGCACCACGATCTGCGAGCGCGAAGGCGAAGCCGAGGGCGTCACCTTCCAGCTGCGCTGGGGCCGTTTCGTTGTCCAGATGTGCTTCGCGCGCTTCGAGCGCACCACGACGGACGCCGCCGATGCGCGGTGAAATCTCCACTGGGCGCGCTGCCAAGCGCCACCCGCTCGACTGGTACGTCGAGCAGGGCTGGGAATGGGAGCAGATCGTGCGCGAGATCGGACTGCGCGAGCAGCACGACGGCTCCGCGATCTGGGACCCGGCTTGCGGCTATGGCCACATGGGATCGCGCCTGCAGGGCATGGGATTCACCGGCCCGATCTTCCTGGGCGACCTGGTCAATAATGTCGCCTGGGAAGACTTCGAGCGGCGCGCCGATGTGGTGTTTAGCGCCGGGGACTTCCTCAGCATTGTCGGCCGGGCGGGCAAGCCGTGTTCCATCTGGTCGAACCCGCCCTACAGCTACAAGAAGGTCACTTACGAAGGCCGCAAGGTTTCGATCTCCGAAGCCTTCGTGCGTCATGCGCTGAAGCTGGCGACCGACCGCGTGGTGATGATCCTGCCGGCGAAGTGGCTGGCGATGGGCAAGCGCCGTTCACGCCTGGTCCGCCGCGATCATCCGCCCAGCTTTGTCCTGCATTTCTGCGAGCGCCCGTCGATGCCGCCGGGCGACATGATCCTCCTGATGGGCAGCCGCGCCTATCGCGGCGGGATGGTCGATTACTGTGCGGTGGTGTGGGACGTGCGCTTCCCCGCCGCGCCGGGCGAGACCCGCACGATCTGGCTGCCGCCGCTGGCGGAGATCACCTGATGCCCCAGCCCACCACCATCGCCGAGAAGTTGCGCGCCCACCGCGAAGCCTTCGAACTGGCGCTGGAGCTGGGCTGCACCCCGCGCGAGGCGGAGAAGGAACTGCGCCGCCGCCGCGCCTGGGCCGACCATGAAGACCTGCTGCGCCGCGCCGCCGCCAAGCTGGCTGCGCCCGCGCCGCGAGCCACCGCTTCCACCACCGCCACCGCACCTGATGACCGCTGGATGATGAGGGACTGATGCCCGTGAGCAACCCCGCACTTGAACCGCTGGCCCGCGCGATCGCCGCGCTGACCTATGACGAGATCGAACGCCACGAAGTGGACGAGGCCGGGCGCCTGGTCATCACGATCGGCGAAGCGATCCCGTTGCTGCAGCGTTCGATCGCGCAGGACCTGGTCCGGATCGACCGGCAGCTGGGCAACAAGGGCGGACTGCTGACCGCGATCGCCACCGCGATCGACGAGGCGCTGCTCGCCGTGGCGGAAGCCCGCGCGGCGCTGATGGGAGAGGCGGCATGAAGCGCTGCACCGGCAACCTGCGCGGCGCGCCGCTGTTCCTGCGCCCCAGCGTAGTTCGCGCGCTGGTTGGCGACGTTGAGACGATCGCGCGCCACGTGGTGGCGGTGCCGCTCCTGCCGGTGGCGCTGGTCGATCAGCCCGCTCCGGCCGTTCTTCCTGCTCAGGGGCCGAATGACGAGATCACCCGGTTCGACACGAGCCACGGCGCCGCTGCCAATTACGCCCGGGCCGATTGGGAGCCCGCGGACTGGCCCGACGCCCCGCTGCCAGACGTGGCGGACCCTGACCTTGACCGGCCGGAAGCGCCCGCGCCCGATTCCCACGAGTTCGATTGCGGCCGCCCTCCGGTGGAAGAATCCGGTCTGGCCGGGATGGCCGCAGGGGAGAACGCCCGCCAGTGCCAGCTGGTGAAGGCAGAGGCATCTGCCCCGAAGCGTTCTCCCCAACCCGATCCTGAAGTGGCGCGCCACCGTGCCCCGCGCCTGACCGACGGGCTGTATCGCAGCGCACGGCGGGCAGACGAGCGCGCGCTGGAAGCGCCGGTCGATCTGGCCACCGCGCCATCGCGCGCGGCGCAGCTGATCCGCGAGGCGACCCGGGGCGAGGCCCTGTGCCTGGAAAAGCCCAAGCCGATCGACTGGGCGCGCGTTGCCGCAGCGCACCGCAATCACGCGGCCCGCCCCGCACCGAAGCGCAAGCCGATCGGTCCGGCGCCGAGCCGCGAGGAATGCCCGCGCTGCGGTGTGCCCGGCTGGAAGGGCTGCGACCACTTCCTGCCCTGCGAGGACAGCGTGCGCGATCTGTCCGACGAGCATCTTTCGAGCGCGCGCGCCGGCCGCAGGAGCCCGGTGTGATGGCGATCCCTGCGACGATCCCCGTTGACGAGGCCGCGCGCAGCGGGCGGTTCCAGCTGGTGTTCGGCGGCGAGGCCGAGTTCGCCTGCGCCCGCTGGAACGGCGAGGCCTGGGTCTTCTCCAGCAACCGCCCGCTGCCCTGGCAGCCCGAGAGCTATGCGCCGACGGGAGGGATTGCCGCCCATGGCTAAGGCGAAACCGCACCCTGATCAGATGGCGCTGCCTCTGACCGAGCCGCGCGCGTCCACCGCGCCCGCTGCGCTGGCCGGGCTGGATGCGCGCATCTCGCGTTCGGTTGGCACCATCCTGGCCAGCTGCGGACGCCCGCGCGAGGTGATCGCGGCGGAGATGAGCGTCCTGCTGGATGACGAAATCAGCCGCGCCATGCTGGATGCCTATTCCAGCCCCGCGCGCAGCGACCACCGGGTGCCGATGAGCCGCTACTTCGCCCTGGTGGCGGTGACTGCCCGGCTCGACCTCATGAACCCGCTGCTGGGCGAGATTGGCGGCTCGATCCTCATCGGGCCAGAAGTCCAGACCGCGCGCATCGGCCAGCTCGAGCTGATGATCGCTGAAGCGGCGCGCGAGCTGCGCGCGCTGAAGAACACTGCACCCATGATCCGGGGAGGGGGAATCAAGTGACGGCTATCCTGCGCGCCATCGAGACCGAGGCCGGGGAACCGGAACGCCTGCGCGAATGGTTCTCCATCGCCGAGCTGGCCGAGCTGGCACTGCCCGGCCTGCCCGCCGACAAGCGCGGCCTCAGCCGCCGGGCGCGCGACGAGCGTTGGCAGCTGCGCCACGATGCGGATGGCGCCACGCTGTCACGCCCGCGCGCCGGACGGGGCGGCGGGGTTGAATTCCATGTCTCGCTGCTGCCCGGTGAGACGCGGATCGCGCTGGCCGAACGCGGATTGTGCGCCGCACCGGCTAGCCCGGCGGAGGCGGAATCGCAGCGCACCGGGTCGTGGCGCTGGTATGACGTCCAGAGTAGCGCGGTGAAGGCCGAAGCGGAGCGCCGGGCCAAGGCGATCCACGAATACGAGCTGCTGTGCGCCGCAGGAACCAGCGGCGGCAGCGCCGTCACCCAGCTTGCCCGCCGCCACGGGGTATCCGAGAGCACGCTGTGGAACTGGTTGAGCCTGGTAAAGGGCGTTGCCCCCGCCGACCGGTTGCCCGCGCTGGCGCCGCGCCGCCGAGGCGGTGGCGCCGAGGCCGATATCGATCCCGATCTGTGGGACCTGTTCAAGAGCGACTACCTGCGCGATTCCGCGCCGACGCTGGCGATCTGTGTAGCGAAATGCGCCGCGATCGCGGAGCAAAGGGGCCTCTCAGTCCCGTCTGAGAAGACCTTCAGGCGCAAGCTGAAGCGTGAGGTCCCGGCCAACGTGATCCTGCTGGCGCGTGGCGGCGAGGAAAAGCTGCGCCGCAGCCTGCCCGCGCAGAAGCGTTCTGTCGCCGAGTATCACGCGATGGAACTGGTCAACATGGATGGCCACAAGTTCGACGTGTTTGTGACCCCGGAAGGCGGCGGCGATCCGATCCGGCCGATCATGATCGGGATCCAGGACGTCTATTCGCGCAAGCTGCTCGCCTGGCGGATCGGGACCAGCGAGACAGCTGGCATGACCAGGCTGGTGTTCGCTGACCTGTTCGAGAAGTTCGGCCTGCCCCGCAAGGCGTACCTCGACAATGGCCGCGCCTTCGCATCGAAGTGGATCACCGGCGGGACCAGGACCCGCTTCCGCTTCAAGATCACCGATGACGAGCCCACCGGGTTGCTGCCCGCCCTGGGCATCGAAACCGGGTTCACGCTGCCCTATCGCGGCCAGTCCAAGCCGATCGAGCGCGCGTGGCGCGACCTGTGCGATTCGATCAGCAAGTGCGCCGAATTCGACGGCGCCTACACCGGCAACAGCACGACCAACAAACCGGAGAGTTACGGCAAGCGCGCGGTGCCGTGGGACGTTTTCGTTGACGCCGTCAACCGGGGCATCGCCTTTCACAATGCCCGTACCGGACGCCGCACGGAGATGGCGCGGGGGCGCAGCTTCGATGCGGTGTTCGCCGAGAGCTATGCCTCCGCACCCATCACCAAGGCGGCGACCGCCGAGCAGCTGCGGCTAGCGCTGCTGACGGGCGAAAACCTGCGGGCGAATTCGCAGACCGGCGAAATCACGCTGTACGGCAATCGCTATTGGGCGCCGTTCTGCAGCGAGCTGCGCGGGACCAAAGTCACCGTGCGGTTCGACCCGGGCAATCTGTGGAAAGCGGTTCACGTTTATGACCTGGCCGGGCGCTATCTTGGCGCGGCGGACCTGCATGACGACAATGGGTTTGGCGATACCGCCGCCGCTGGCGCAGCCGGCCGTCTGGTCGCCGATACACGCAAGGCGACGAAGGCCTTGCTCGAAGCCGAACGCCGCCTGGACGCGGCGCAGGTAGCCGAAGCTCAGCGAGTGATCGGGGCCGAGCCCGGCACGGTCCCCGAGCCCAGCGTCGTGCGCCCGATGCGCCCGACATTCACCCGGCAAGGAAACGCTGCGGCGGTGCTGAAGGAAGCGCCCGTGCCGCAGGTGTCCGAGGCCGAAAACGAGATCGTATCAGCGCTGGGGGTCGTGAACCTCAGGCTGGTCGAATGAAGCGGCGCGCGGCGGAGAGTTGAGATGCCCCCCCCCCCCCCGGGGCCCCCCCCCGGGACCCGGGGGGGGCAACCCAGGGCCCCCCACCACCAAAAATACCGGGAACC
>JAYRMP010000032.1:6548-32546 GCA_041912655.1 Novosphingobium sp.
CGAGAGACAGGAGTGCGAATACCATGGCCACCAATCCACAAAAAGTCCTGGAAAGCGTCATCAACGGCGAGGACGATGCCGCGTTCATCGACGAGCAGATCGCCTGGCTGAAGAACCACCGCGAAGAACTGGGCGCGACCTGGTCCGATATCGCCAACTGGACGGGTATCGCCACCGGCACTGTCAGCCAGCTGTGCGGCCCTTCCGGCTATGCGGGCAAGCGCCGCAAATACGCCGACATGATCGCGATGTATCGCCAGACGCAGGCCGCGCAGGCGGATATCAGCGCCGACATCCCCGAGAAGCCCAGCTATTTCGAGACCCCGACCAGCAATGCCATCATGCAGTACCTGCAATGGGGCCAGCGCGGGCGGCTCGTGCTGATCGCGACCGGTGCTGGGCTGGGCAAGAGCGAAACCGCGCGCCAGTTCGCGATCGCCAATGCGGGGACCTTCATCGCGACGATGACGCCCAGCACTTCGGGTATCATGCCGATGCAGCAGCGGGTGCTGAAGGCCCTGGGCGAGAAGCACACCGTCGGATCGCCCGCCGCGCTTTCAGAAATGATCTGCGACAAGCTGCGCGCGCGGCGCCACGGCCTGCTGATCATCGACGAGGCTCAGCACCTTTCAATCAAGGCGCTGGAGGAGGCGCGGTCCTGGCACGACGCTACCGGCGCGGGCATCGCCCTGATGGGTAACGAGCGCGTCCAGCAGTCGATCGACGGAGTAAGCCGTGCAGCTGAATTCGCGCAGCTCTTCAGCCGCATCGGGCTCCGCCTGGCGCGGACCAGCGCGGTAGCCGGGGACGCGGAGGCGCTGTCCCAGGCATGGAGAGTATCCGATCCAGCGATGGTCGATTTCGTACGCCAAATCGTGGCGCGGCCAGGCGCGCTGCGCGGGGCCACATTCGCTTTGGAAGTGGCCCACATGCTGGCCGTTGCGCAGGGAACAAAGGTCAACCTGCAGCACCTGAAGAAGGCGTGGGCGCAGATCTCGAATTCCAAGGTGCTGGCATGATGGCCGCGCTCGAATCGATCCGCCGCGTGACGCGCGAATATGCCGCCGCGCATCACACCAGCCTGCGGGCGATGATCGACGAGGCGCTGCTGGCGGCGCTGGCGATCGCGGCGGTGACCGCCGACCTGGTCCTGCTGCTGGTCGCGGGAGGCATCCGATGAGCTATTTTGGACGCCCCTTCTGGAAGTCTGCGGATACGCAGCCGCTCGACCCCGATGTCGCCCTGTCGGTCGCGCAGACCGAGTTCGGCGTCAGCCGCGCGGAGCTGCTGTCGCCCCGGCGGTTCAGCGACCTGGTTGCTGCCCGCGCCTTCGCGGTGTGGATGCTGCGTTCGCTTGGCGCGCCGATGTCCTATCCCCGGATAGGCCGCGCGATCGGCGGGCGGGATCACGCCACGATCATCAACCTGCACCAGAAGGCCATTGCCCTGCGCCTGACCGATCCCGCGTTTCGTGGGGCCTGCGAGCGCATCCGTGGCCGGTTTCACGCGATGAGGGAGCAGAGCAATGCGTAACGCGGCAGTAAACGCGCGCCCGGCCGAGTTCGACCGGAGCGCGCAGGCCCGGCGGGCGATGATCGCCAAGATCGCCGTGGCCCGCAAGCAGCTGGCGATGGACGAGGACGACTATCGCCAGGGCCTGTTCGAGCAGACCGGCAAGACCAGCCTGACCCAGTGCAGCGACGCGCAGCTGGAGCGGGTGATCGGCTGGCTGAAGTCCAAGGGCTTTCGCGCGCTGCCCGGCAAGGGGGCAGCAAGCCACCCGATGGCCGCGAAGGCGCGGGCGCTGTGGATTTCGCTCTATCACCTGGGCGTGGTCCACAATCCGGCGGAGGCCGCGCTGGAGGCCTTTGCCCGCCGCCAGCTGGGCTGCGACAAGCTGAACTGGGCGCGCCAGTCCGACGCCTTCCGCCTGATCGAGGCGCTGAAGGCAATGGCGGTGCGGCATGGCTGGGCGCAGCATTCGACGGCCACACAGAAGCCGCTCGACCCGCTGGGGCTGCAGGCCAGCCTGTGCCAGGCGATCCTGGCCAAGCTGAAGGCCGCGCGCCTGGTCCCGATCGACTGGGCACTGCACGAGGCCGCATGGCGGCTGTGCGGGATCGAGAACGCCAGGGAAACGCGCTGGAGCGCCGAGGACTACGAGCGCCTGGCCAAGGCGCTGGGCGCCAAGCTGCGCGAGATGGGAGGCACCAATGGCCAGGGCGATTGAGAGCTATGCCGACAATTCCGGGGGCATCCACGCCACGATCGAGGCGGCGGTGCTGTCCGACATCGCCGCCGCGCTGGGGCGGCTGAGCGCTGACCAGGGCATCGCCGGCGGCGTTGCCAAGCTGATCCTTGAGAAGCGCGCCGAGATCGAGGCCGCGTTCCGCGATCTGGACAATGCGGGGGAACGGGCATGACGCGCGGGCCGGCAATCAGCGTGTCCGATCACGCGTTGTACCGCTGGCTGCAGCGGACGGGCCTGCTGGAGATGGAGCCGTTGAAGAATGCGCTTGCCCACTCGCTGGAGCGGGCGGCGGCTGCGGCGAACCAACTGCAAAGCGCGCATTACCTGATCCTGGCCGACGGCCTGATCTACGTGGTGCGTAACCAGGTGCTGGTCACCGTTCTGCCGGACGAGGACCCGCACGCCCATGTCCGCGCGATGCGGCATCAGCAGGTTGGGACTGGCGATGCCTGATTGCATCCTCCCGCCCGCTGGTGTCTGCTCAGCTTCGAAAGGAGCCGATGCATGGACAGTTTTGAGCAACCAACTAGCGAGCAACTCAACGAACTACTCCGGATGCTCGACGAGGGGCGCAACCTTGGATTTGAGACTTTCAGGGGCAAGCTACTCAAACGGGCGCGGGAGTGCGATTGGAGATGGCTACCGCCCACCAAGCCTCAGCAATGGTTCAATCGCACCGCGCTCAACATCTACACTAGCTGGACATTCGGCTTCTATCAGGCGGTTCAGCACCGGCTTGATGGGAATCCCATGCAGCCGCCGCCCGGGCTGCGGCAAGTCGTTGCCAAGGCAATCGAGGACGGGAAGCACCAGCCAGACTGATCTGGCACAACGACGCCATCGTACTGCCGGAGCCCGGGCGCTCGCCCATGCATAGCTGCACGAACCCCGGCAAGCTCAAACTGGAGCTGCAGGCCATCCTGGGCATGGATGGCTTCGTGGCGCTGTGCCAGGAGCTGGGCGGGGTTCGGCTCTACGTCGCCTACCAGATGCGCGACGATCACGACGTGGTGCAGGCGCTGGGGCGCGAGCTGGCTGACAAGCTGAGCCGCGCGCTGGCGCCTGCCACCATCCGCGTACCGCTCGCCCGGCGCGAGCGCGCGCTTCATTACCGCAGCCTCGGCCTGTCCGACGCGCGGATCGCCCGCAAGCTTGGCATGACCGAAACGGGCGTCTCCAAGCTGTTCGGGCGCGAGGCGCACTTGCCAGATCGGCCCGGGCGCGGCAAAGAGACGGCGCAGCTTCCGCTCTTCTGAGCTTTCACGGCCGCCATCGCGGTCATATTTCCAGAGCCTCCCAACCAGCAATGTCCGGTCATTCAAACGGCCGGCCCGCCCATAGCGCAGCCGGCCTGAACCGGATTGCGAGGGCAGGCGGCCATGACGGCGAAATCGTACCAACCAGTGGCAGGCTATTCGCCGCGCTTCGAAGCCGCCTTCAAGGACCTGATGAAGGTCGAAGGCGGCTTCGTTGACAATCGCCACGACGCTGGCGGCGCGACGATCTACGGCATCTCGCTGCGGTTCCTGATCGCCGAGGGGCGCGTCGACCTGGACCGCGACGGCCGCGCCGACTTCGATCTCGACATGGACGGCGACATTGATGGCCAGGACATTCGCCTCCTGACGCCCGATCACGCCCGCGCGCTGTACTGGCGCTGCTTCTGGCTGCGGGTAGGTGCGGAGCAGCTGCCGCGCCCGCTGGGCGAGGCGGTGTTCGACCAGGCTGTCAACGGCGGCATCGTGAGCGCAGGCAAGCTGCTGCAGCGCGCGATCAACACCTGCCTGATGGGATCGCGCGCTGCGACCCGGCCAGCGCTTCTGGCCGTGGACGGAGCAATCGGGCCGGCGACCCGTGACGCGATGCTGTGGGTGCTGCGCTGGCCAGGGCTTGGCATGCCGTCGCTGATTGCGGCGTTCCGTTCCGCCGCGAAGGAGCGCTACCGCTCGATCGCCGCGCGCAATCCTTCGCAAGCCGTCTTCCTGAAGGGCTGGCTGGCCCGCGCTGACCGGCTTGGGCGCGAGGGCGCGGCATGAACCCGCTGACTGCCCTTCGCCTGTTCGGCGGGATCGCCGGGCTGATCGCGCTGGCGGCCATGGCCTTCCTGGTGAAGGACCGTTTCCACCAGAAGGCGCTGGCCGATGCCGCGCGGGCCTGTTCGGCGGCGGCGGGAAAGCCTGCGCAAGATCTTGCGCCATGTCTGCCGCCGGTGCGTCTGGCGATTGAGGCAGCGCGCCGGGCCGCCGCCTGCGATGCGGCGCTGCTGCCGGCGCTGCGGCCCGAGACCCGCTTCGCCATGGCGCAGTCATGCCCGGCGGGCGTCAAGCGCCTGGTCGCCGATCTGGACGCGGCCGACGCCGTTGCCGCCGATCTGGCGGAGCAGCTGGAGCAGGCCGAGGCCCGCCAGGCCGCTGCCGTCATCCGCGCCGAGGGGCGCGCCACCCGCAATTCTGAAAGGACCAGCCATGCGGCGAAGGCTATCGCTAGCGCTCCGCGCGATGCTGGCGGCAACATCACTTGCGATGCTGCCTGCCTGCTCCAGCTCGGGCGCTGATCGCACCGTGGGCAGCGCGCCCGATCCGGTGACCCTGACGCGCACCGTCACCCGCGAGGTATGTCCGGCCGAGCTGGCGATGCCGCTGGGCGAGCGTCCGCAGCCGGCAGCGGGTGCGCAGATCAGCGGCAACGAGGCGGGCATGGCCTGGCTGGGCGCGATCATGGCGCGGCTTGGCCTGCTGGAGGACCGGCTGCGCGACGCGGCCGGGGCCTGCCCGTGACGGGCGGCTATCAGCCCTGGTACCGGTCGCGCACGATCTGGGCGGCGGCGGCTGCCGCGATCGCATCGCTGAGCGGCTTCGTCAGCGAACTGGCGGGCCTCGCCGAGCAGATCGACCGGCTCGTCGCTGCCGGCTTCGCGCTCTACGCGATTTACGGCCGCCTCAAGGCGGACAAGCGGATCGGCCCGCAATCGGGCTGCGACGCCTGATGGAAACCAGCGAGCGCCAGATCGAGGCCGCCGGGGCCGTTGTCCAGCTGGAGCGGGACGAGGCGATCGCGCGCATTCATGCCGAACTGTCCACGCCGGGCGCGGAAGACTGCATCGAATGCGGTCAGCCCATCCCGGCCAGACGCCGCGCCGCCATGCCATCGGCGGTGCGCTGCATCGCCTGCCAGAGCCACCATGAGAGGGCCAATTCGTGAACCTTCAGACCGCCCAGCAGTGGGCATCCCTGATCGCGCTGATCATCGGCATCGGCAACGCAGCCTGGATCTGGCTGAGCCGCCCGGCGCGCGACACCAACAAGCGGATCGACCAGGTGGATGAACGGATCGATGCCCTGAACGGCGAGGTCAACGACCGCGCCGACCGCCACCGCGAGGAGCTGAAGGCGCACGACCGGCGCATCCAGCGGGTGGAGGACGACCTGCGCCACCTGCCGACGAAGGACGACATCAGCAAGCTGAGCCACGCGGTGACCGCCGTGAAGACCGAGCTCGATATCGTCGCGCGCACTACCACCCGGATCGATGACTTCCTGAGGAGCCAACCGTGAGCGCTTACGAACAGCAGTGCCAGGAAGACGCGCGTCTGGCGATCCTGGCCGAACTTGCCCGCCTGCCCGACGCCACGCTCAACAGCCGGAACCTTGGCCGGATGATCGACGGGATCGTGCCGCGCCGCCCGCGCGAATGGGTAGAGGCGCAGATCGCCTGGCTGGACGCCATCGGCGCGGTCAGTTCGAGCCGGTCGGACCTGCCGGGCGTGGGGCCGGTGGTGATCGCCACGCTGACCGTGAGCGGGCGCAATCACGTCGAGCGGCGGGTGCTGATCCCCGGCGTGTCCACGCCTGCGGACGGGGTCTGAGCGATGAACCTGGACAACGCGGCCAGCGAAGGTGGCGGCCGCCGTGCCGGGCGCGGCGTCCTGTCCTCGATCGAGCGCCTGCCCGAAGTCTGCGACGAGGATATCGCCTGGGCGAATGCCGAGCTGCGCGAGCGGCGGATGCCGCAGACCGAGATCCTGCGCCAGTTCAATGCGCGGCTGGCCGACAAGGGAATCAGGGGCGTCAGCAAGGGCGCCTTCAGCCGCTATTCGGTGCGGGTCGCGATCGAGCTTCGCAAGCTGGACGCGACCCGGGAAATCACCACGGCCGTGCTGGCCCGCATGCCCAAGGGCGAGCGCGGCGACACGACGCTGGCGGCGATCGAGCTGATCAAGTTCCGGATCGCGCAGATGGTGATGGACGAAGAGCAGCCCGATCCCAAGCTGCTGGGCCAGGCGGCGCTGACCCTGCAGCGCCTGACCGCCACCGCATCGCGCGAGGCGGAAGACCGCCGCCGCGACGAGAAGGCGAAGAGCGAACAGGCCGAACGCGACGACGCGAAGAAACAGGCCGAGCGCGACAGGGCCGAGGCCGCCCAGACCGCCGACACCGTCGAGAAGATCGCGACCGAAGCCGGCCTTTCGGCCGAGCGCGTCGCGGCGATCCGCAAGGGCGTGCTGGGGCTGGCAGGATGACCGATATGTTCGCCTGGATATACTTCGTCGGGCTGGTCGCCTGGACGATCGCCGCCATCGAGGACGCGGCCAGCGCGCAGACGCCGCATGGCCACGCCTTCATTCTGCCGCCCGGCTTCCTGCTCGGCCTGGTCTGGCCGCTGGCGCTGCTGTGGGCCGCTGTGTGGTGGTGGCGGGAGCGCGGGCGATGAGCGCCTACAACCCCCAGCCCGGCGAGGCCGAAGCACTCCTGCGCGGGCTGACGCCTGCCCAGTACCGCGCGGTGCGCGCCGGGGCGCTGGCTCGTGGGCGTGGTTACTGGCCGCTGCGCGATGCGCTGTGGGCAAAGGGCCTGTTTACCACGGCCAACCGGGCAGATGTGCTGACGCCGCTGGGGATCGAGATGCAGCAGCTCATGCGGAGCGGACTGGCATGATCGACAAGTCTCTCCTGGCGAAGATCCGCAAGTGCCTGGCACTCAGCGCGAGCGCCAACGAGCATGAGGCGGCGGCAGCGCTCGCCAAGGCTCGCGCGCTGATGGAAGAGCACGGGATCTCCGAGGCCATGCTCGAACTGGCCGAGATCGAGGAGGCGACCGCGCGCGCGTCGCGGACCAAGCGCCCGCCCCATTGGGAAAGCGTCCTGGGCGAAACGGTGTGCCACGCGCTTGCGGTCATCAACTTCATCGACGCGAAGGGCGACCGCCAGTTCATCGGCCGAGGCCCGCGCGCGGAGATCGCAAGCTATGCCTTTGCCGTGTTGTTCAGGAAGCTGAAGGCCGCGCGGGCTGCCTACATCACCAGCGAGCTGCGCCGCTGCAAGCCAGCGCGCAAACGCGCCCGGGCCGACCTGTACTGCGAAGGCTGGGCGACCGCCGCCTATCGCAAGGTCGAACAGCTGATGCCCGAACCTGCTGAGGATGCGGCCTTGGGCCGCTGGCTGGAAATCCAGTACCCCGGGCTGGTCTCTGTCACGGCTCGACAGTCCAACGCCAAGCGGGCGCACGAGGATCGGTGGCGCGGTTACCAGGCGGGGAGTACTGAAGACATCCACGTGGGCGTCGGGGCAGCGGCTGGCCCGCTGGCGATCGCATGACCCGACACGTCCGCCTCGAATTCTGTTGCAACGATCCGGACAACGGACTGTTCGCCGCGCGCCTCGCCGGGGTGAACCTGCCGGACATGGACCTGGAGCTGGCCGCCGGCGACATGGCCGGCCCGGTGTTCCGGCTGCTCGATGCCGACAGGATGCGCGTCGGCCGCCGCGTGTTCCGCTGGGAATGGTCCAAGGAGTGGTTCGGCAACTGGTGTTGGAACGCCTACTATTTCAGGCCCGCAGTCGCTGTGGAGCTGCTGGCCTCGCTGCATGCCTCGGGCCGGTTCCATGTCGATTCCGGAGAGGAGCGGCTGTTCAGCCGATGGAAGGACCGCCGCCCGTTTGACGCAGCCGACCGCGAGTTCCTGGAGCGGCGGCTGATCAAGGGCATGATCGCCGAAGAGCGGAGCCGTTCACGATGACCGAACCCGCCGACGATACCACCGTGGTTCTCGCCCGCGAGGAAGGGCACCTGCCGGCCGAGCTGCCGCGCGGGGCCGAGATCCCGGCCGACCTAGACCCGCTTGCCGAAGGGGTGCTGATGAAGCACCAGCGCGAGTGGCTGGAAGACAAGTCCGACCTGAAGCTCGCCGAAAAGGGACGCCGGACCGGCATCACCTTTTGCGAGGCGCTGGACGACACGCTGATTGCGGCATCAGCCCGGTCGGCCGGTGGCGACAACGTGTTCTACATCGGCGACACCAAGGACAAGGGCCGCGAGTTCATCGGCTATGTCGCGCACTTCGCCCGGGTGGTCGCCAAGGAGACCGCCGAGATCGAGGAGTTCCTGTTCGAGGACCAGCGCGACGACGGGACCAGCAAGCACATCAGCGCCTACCGCGTGACCTTTGCCAGCGGGTTCCGTGTCGAGGCCCTGTCGAGCCGCCCGGAGAACATCCGCGGCCTGCAGGGCGTGGTGGTGATCGACGAGGCGGCGTTCCACAAGGACGTGCGCGCGGTGATTGATGCGGTGATGGCGCTGCTGATCTGGGGCGGCAAGGTGCGGGTGATCAGCAGCCACAACGGCGTGCTCAACCCGTTCAACGAACTGATCCGCGAAGCCCACGCCGGCAAGAACCGTTTCAAGGTGCACTTCATCCCCTTCTCAGAGGCGGTCAAGAACGGCCTGTTCAAGCGCGTCTGCCTGATGCGGGGCAAGGAATGGTCGGCCGAGGCCGAGGCCGAATGGGAAGCCACGATCCGGGGCGCCTACGGCACCCGCACCGCGCAGATGGCGCAGGAGCTCGACGCGGTCCCGGCCGACGCCCAGGGCGCGGCGCTGAGCCGCGTGGTGATCGAGCAGGTGGCCGCGCGCGGGGTGCCGGTGATCCGCTATCACCTGCCCGACAGCTTCAAGGCGCAGGAGCCGAAGGTGCGCAAGGCGATGGTCGCCGAATGGCTGCGCGTCACCGTGCGCGAACACCTCGACCGGCTTGACCCCAAGCGCCGCCACGACTTCGGCTTCGACTTCGCGCGTAGCGGCGACGCGTCGGCGATGATCGTGCGCGAGCTGGGGCAGGACCTGATCCGCCGCGACCGCCTGATCATCGAGCTGCGCAACGTGCCGTTCGAGGCGCAGCGCGACGTGCTGTTCCAGGTGACGGACGCGCTGCCCCGCTTCGGCCACGGCGCGCTGGATGCCACCGGCAATGGCGCCTACCTCGCCGAAGTGGCGCAGCAGCGGTACGGCCAGCGGATCACCGAGGTGAAGCTGACGCAGGAGTGGTACCGGGAAAACGGCACTCCCTATGTCGAGGCCTTCGGTGAGCGCACCGTCCAGATCGCGGCCGATGACGACGTCCTGCGCGATCACCAGGCGCTGCAATACGTGAACGGCGTCGTGAAGGTGCCCGACGATCTGCGCTACAAGGGCGGCGATGGCCTGGACCGTCACGGCGACACCGCGATCGCCGGGATGCTCGCCTGGTACGCATCGCGCCAGGGCGCGGTCGAATATGGCTATCAGCCGGTCACCCGGCGCGAGCCCGATCCCTGGGGGAGCCCGGACGACGATCTGGATGGCTGGGGCGATCTCGACGACCCGTTCCGCTCGCCGCTGGGAGCCCGTTTGAGAGGGGGCGGAATTTGATGCCGCCCAGCCAGATCGGCCCCATGTGCCCGCCGAGGGCGCTGAAAACGCCCTGTGGGCCTTCTTATCGCTTCTTAGAGGCGTTTCAGACGCCGGTGGAGACCCCCCGATGAACCAACCCGTTCCGACCCTGGTCGATCAGTACGGCCGGCCGCTCCAGCGCGAGCTGCTCACGCGCGAGGTCGCGGGGCCTTCGGTGACCGGCGTCCGATCGCCGCTGGCGGGCTATCCGGCCGACGGGATGACCCCGGTCCGGCTGGCCGACATCCTGCGCGAGGCCGACCAGGGCGAGCCGCTGCGCTATTTCGAGCTGGCCGAGATCATCGAGGAGCGCGACCTGCACTATGCCGGCGTGCTGGCCACCCGCAAGCGCAGCGTGGCGCAGATCGACATTACGGTCGAAGCGGCGAGCGACAGCCCGGAGGACGTGGCCCGCGCAGACCTGGTCCGCGCCTGGCTGAAGCGCGACGAGCTGTCCGACGAGGTGTTCGACATGCTCGACGCGATCGGCAAGGGCGTGAGCTTCACCGAGATCATCTGGGATACCTCGATGGGCCAGTGGCAGCCGCAGCGGCTGGAGTGGCGCGATCCGCGCTGGTTCACCTTTGCCCGCCGCGACCTGCGCACTCCGCTGCTGCGCGGCGGGATCGACGGCACCGAGGTGGCCAGCCCGCTGCCCGCGTTCAAGTTCATCACCACACAGGTCAAGGCCAAATCCGGCCTGCCGGTGCGCGGCGGCCTGGCGCGGCTCGCCGCCTGGGCGTGGATGTTCAAGGCATTCACCCAGCGCGACTGGGCGATCTTCACCCAGACCTATGGCCAGCCCGTGCGCGTCGGCAAGTTCCACGAGGGCGCGACCCGCGAGGACAAGGCCACGCTGTTCCGCGCCGTGGCCAACATCGCCGGGGACTGCGCCGCGATTATCCCGCAGTCGATGGAGATCGAGTTCATCGAGGCGAAGAACGTCACGGCCGGATCGGAGCTTTACGAGCGGCGCGCCGACTGGCTGGACCGCCAGGTATCGAAGGCGGTGCTGGGCCAGACCACCACGACGGACGCGATTTCCGGCGGCCACGCGGTCAGCCAGGAACACCGGCAGGTGCAGGAGGATATCGAGACCGCCGACTGCAAGGCGCTGTCGGCGGTCATCAACCGCGACCTGATCCGGCCGTGGATGGACCTCGAATTCGGGCCGGGCCAAGCCTATCCGCGCGTGGTCATCGCCCGGCCCAAGCAGGAAGACCTCAAGCAGCTGACCGAGAGCCTGGCCGCGCTGGTCCCGCTGGGGCTGCGCGTCCAGGCCAGCGAAGTGCGCGACAAGCTGGGCCTGTCCGATCCCGACGCCGGGGCCGAGCTGCTGCAGGCCGCGCCCGCGCCGCCAAGCGACGCGCCGATCGCGCCGGGCGCCGTGCCCCCGGCTGCTCCGGCCGAGCCGCTGCCCACGCCCGCGCTGCAGGCAGAGGAGCCCGCCGCGCCGGAACACCCGGCCGAGCAGATCGCGGCGGCCATGGCCCGCGAAGGCGATGCCGGCGTGGCGTTGATGGCAGAAAGCATCGCGGCCATGCTCGACCATGCCAGCGACCTGGGCGAGTTCCGGGCCATGCTGGGCGCGGCCTTCGGCAAGCTGGACGGGCGCGAACAGCTGGCCCAGGCGATCGCGGGCGGGATCGCGGCGGCGCAGGCGGCCGGCATGTCCGACGTGGTCGACGAAGCGCGCTGATCCGCCATGGCCGGCGAACACCCCAGCAGTCTGTCGGGCGCTTTCGGGCAGTCGTTCCCCGAGCAGCTGGCGTTCTTCCGCCGCAAGCTGGGCAACCGGGTGCCGACCCGGCGCTGGACCGATCTGCAGGGCGAAGCCCACGACACGGCATTCATGGTGGCGGGTGCGGCGGAGGCCGACCTGCTGACCGACCTGGCCAAGGCGGTCGACAAGGCGATCAGCGAGGGACGCGGCGTCGAGGACTTCCGCCGCGACTTCCGCGCGGTCGTGGCGAAGAACGGGTGGACGGGCTGGACCGGCGAAGGATCCGTGAAGGGCGAGGCCTGGCGCGTCGGCGTGATCTACCGGACCAACGCCTACACCAGCTATGCCGCCGGGCGCATGGCGCAGTTGAAGGCGGGTAATTTCCCGTTCTGGGTCTACCGGCACGGCGGCAGCCAGGAGCCACGCGTTCAGCACCTCGGCTGGAACGGCCTGGTTCTGCCGCCCGATCACGAGTTCTGGATCACGCGCTATCCGCCGAGCGACTGGGGCTGCAGCTGTTATGTGGTGGGCGCGAGCAGTGAGGCCGCCGCACAGCTGCTGGGCGGCGATCTGGACAAACAACTTCGGCCGGGCTGGAACCGGATTGATCCGCGCACTGGGCTGCCGATCGGGATCGGCAAAGGCTGGGCCTATGCGCCCGGGGCTAGCGTCGCCGATCCGGTTAATGCGATCGCCGCCAAGTTGTCCCGGTGGGACCCGGCGGTAGCGAAAGCGTTCATGGACAGCCTGGGCGATGCGCCGCCGGACGTGCTGGCGCAGGCCTATCGCGCGCTTGAGGCCGGGATGGAGCCGCAGCCATGATCCAGATCGAGATCGATACCAGCGAGGTGCGCGGCGCGATCCGCCGGGCTATCGAGACGCTGGAGGACATGACGCCGATCTACACCGATATCGGCGAGTACCTGATCGAGGCGCACCGCCAGCGCTTCATCAAGGGAGTGGACCCGGATGGCAAGCCCTGGGCGCCCAAGAGCGCTGTGACGCTCGAGCGTTACCGGCGGCGCGGCTACGGCTTTCTGGGGCAGCCGCTGATCGGGCCATCCAAATCGCTATCGCGGATGATCCTGCGCTTCGTCAGCAAGGATGGCGTCGTGATCGGCTCGAACATGATTTATGCCGCCGTCATGCAGGAGGGCGCGGCGAAGGGCGCCTTCGGCAAGACATCGCGCGGTGCACCGATCCCGTTCGGCACCATCCCGGCGCGGCGCTGGTTGGGGCTTTCCAGCGAGGATAAGGCGAAGATCGTCAAGATTGTCGACTTGCGCCTCGCCGCCGATCTCGGCCGCGATTGACCGTGGCGTTCATGCCCGGTTGATTTTGCGGCGCGGCCAGGCCATCAGGTGAGGGTAAGGCTGCCCCGGCCGGTTTCACGACCGCCGGGGCGGCCATATTTTTAGGCGTCGGCAAGGCCCAAAGCTTGCCCGATGACGCAGAAACCCACCATCGCCCTGTGCGCGGCACAGCCGCTCGACGCTGGCGGCGACGTGCCCGAATGGGTGCATCTGCTGCCTGCGGGCGAGATCCGCACCAATGACAATCGCGGGCCGTACACGGTGGCCTCGATGTCGGCGATTGCCGCGCGCCTGAAGGATGGCGACCGGCTGCCGATCGATGAATGTCATGCAATCGACCTCGCCGCTCCGCTTGGTCTGCCCGCGCCCGCGCGCGGCTGGATCGTGGAGCTGCAGGCCCGCGACGATGGCCTGTGGGGCCGCGTCGAATGGACCGAGGAAGGCCAGCGCCTGATGGCGGGCAAGGCCTACCGAGGCATCAGTCCGGCAATCTTGCACGACAAGGCCAAGCAGGTCCTGGGCGTGCTGCGTGCCAGCCTGATCAACACCCCGAACCTGGTTGGGCTGACGGCCCTGCACTCAGAGGAAACCAGCATGGATTGGAAAGCGAAGCTGATCGAGCTCCTGGGGCTCGATGGCAGCGCCGACGACGCGGCGATCGAAGCCGCGCTCTCGGCGAAGATGAATACCCGCACGGAGCTGTGCGGCGAGGAAGTCCTCTCTCTGCCGGCGGTCGTCGCCCTGCAGGGGCAGGTGACCGAGCTGACCACCCAGCTCAACGCGGTCCGCGATGACCAGGCGCGCGAGAAGGCGGTGGCCTATGTCGATGGCGCGATCGCCGAAGGCCGCGTCGGGCTGAAGCCGGTGCGCGACGATTACATCGCGCTGCACATGCAGGACCCCGACCAGGCCCGCAAGATGATCGGCGCCATGCCGGTCCTGAAGGGCCAGACGATCGCGGGCGATGTTGCCCCTGAGGCGGGCGAAGGCGGCCTCGACGCGACCGACCGCCAGATCATGGCCCTGATGGGCGTTGACGAGGAAACCTATGCCGCTGGCCTGAAGGGCGCCGGCATCAAGAAGGAGGTCCTGTAATGGCCGCTCTTACCGCTGCCCGCAGCACCCCCGCTGCCCAGGGCGATATCCGCCGCGTCCCGCTGCCCGCGAACGGCAAGATCTTCCAGGGCGGCATGGTTCAGGTCACCGCCGCCGGTTACGCGGCGGCTGCCAGCGCCACCGCCGCCAACGTGACGATCGGCCGGGCCGAGGAAACCGTCGACAACACCGGCGGGGCCAATGGCGCCGTGTCGATCGACGTGCGGCGCGGGATATTCCGCTTCGCCAACTCGTCGGCCGGCGACCTGATCGCCCGCACCGAGATCGGCAAGCAGGTCTACGTCGTCGATGACCAGACTGTCGCCAAGACCAACAACGCCGGCGCGCGCCCCGTCGCCGGCATCTGCTTCGACGTGGACGCCGCCGGCGTCTGGGTCGAGATCTAAGAAGGGACCCGGGACCATGATCGTCTCCACCGACAACCTCAACAAGCTGCGCGTCGGCTTCAACGGCGCGATGAAGCGCGGCCTCGGCCAGGCGAAGCCCGCCTGGCCGCGCGTTGCGACCAAGGTGCCGGCCAGCACCAAGGAACAGCGCTATGGCTGGCTCGGCAAGGTGCCGAACGTCCGCGAATGGATCGGCCCGCGCGTCATCCAGAACATTTCCGAGAGCGACTATTCGATCAAGGAAAAGCCCTGGGAACTGACCATTGGCGTCGACCGCGACGATATCGAAACCGATAACCTCGGGATCTATGCGCCGCTGTTCGAGGAAATGGGCATGTCCGCGGCCGCGCATCCCGACCTGCTGGTCTTCGCCCTGCTGGTCGCCGGCTTCAGCACCAACTGCTACGATGGCCAGTTCTTCTTCGACACCGATCACCCGGTGCTCGACGCGGACGGCGTCACCATGCTGTCGGTCGCCAACACCGACGGCGGGGCCAGTGCGCCGTGGTTCCTGCTCGACGTCAGCCGCGCGCTGAAGCCGATCATCCTGCAGGAGCGGCGCGGCTTCGGCGATATCGTGGCGCGCGACAAGGTCACTGACGACAACGTCTTCGACCTCAACGAGTTCCGCTATGGCCTCGACGCCCGCTACAATGTCGGCTTCGGCTTCTGGCAGTTCGCCTGGGGTTCCAAGCAGGTGCCGGACGCCGCCAAGTATGCGACCGCCCGCCAGGCCCTGCTGGGCATGAAGGGCGATCACGGCCGGCCGCTGGGCGTCAACCCGAACCTCCTGGTCTGCGGCCCGTCGAACGAGAAGGCCTTCCGCGACATCCTGCTCGCCGAACGCACCGCCGCCGGCGCCACCAATACCTACCAGGGGACGGCCGAGCTGCTCGTCCTGCCCTGGCTGGTCTGAGGAGGGCCTGAGCGATGACCAAGAGCAAGGTCGACAAGGCCGCTGAAGAAGCCGCCGCCGCCGAAGCTGCCGCCAAGGCCGCCGAGGATGGCGCGGACATCACCGGCAAGGTGCTGTCGATCCGCGCGAGCTCGCCCACCGGGCGGCGCCGCGCGGGCCGGGCCTTCACCCAGGAGGCGGTCGAGATCGCCGCCGACGAGCTGAGCGAGGACGAGATCGGCGCGATCCTGTCTGACCCGCAGCTTTCCGTCACGGTCCTGTAAGGGGGGCGCGGCCGGCCGATGTCCTACACCAGTCTCAGCCAGCTGACCGATCGGTTCGGGGAGCAGATGCTCCTCGGGCTGACCGACCGGGCCACGCCGCCGTCGGGCGTCATCGACGCTGCGGTCGTGAACCGGGCGCTGGCCGATACGGACGCGGTGATCGATGGATATCTGGCCGGCCGCTATGTCCTGCCGCTGGCCGAGGTTCCGCCCCTGGTGGCGGACCTCAGCCAAGCGATCGCGATCTACAAGCTCCACACCTACGAGCCCGACAAGAAGGTCGACACGGACTATCGCGATGCTCTCGCCATGCTTGACCGCATCGGCAAGGGGACGGTGCGGCTGCCGGTCGAAGGCGTCGAGCCCGCAGGTTCGCAATCGGCCGGGGTCGAGGCGATCGACCGCGAGCGCCCGCTGACCCCGGAGACCATGACGGGGTTCATATGATCCGGATCGACGAGGTTCGCGAGCGGATCGAGGCGCGCGTTCCAGCCCTGGCGGGACGGCTGCAGAACGCCGCCGACTTTGCCGTGATGGTGGAGACCAACCGCCTGCCGCAGCATACCCCGGCCGCCTTCGTGCTGCCCGGTACGGTCAACGGCGGGCAGGCGACCGCCATGTCCGGGCTGTTCGTCCAGGGCTTGGTCGAGACGGTGATCGTCGTCGTGGTCCACCGCGTCACCGGCGATGCGCTGGCGGCCAAGGCGATCGACACCACCGCGCCGATCGTGCGCGAGGTGGTTCAGGCGGTCGCCGGATGGGCGCCCGACGACGCCACCGGGACCTTTGTGTTCGGCCAGTCCGAGCTTGTCGGCGCCAAGGACGGCGCGCTCGTTTTTCAGATCGATTTCCTGCTCGATGACCAGTTGAGGATCATTCCATGACCAAGCGCAACCAGGACAACGCGGCCGCCGAACCGGCACCCGCGCAGACCGCCGAAGCCGCCACCCAGCAGCCGGAGGCGCAGGCCTCGGCCTGGGAGCCTCACGAAGAAATCCCCCAGGGCGGCGGCAGCTATGTCCGCCAGCCCGACGGCAGCCTGGTGAAGGTCGCCGAAGCCGAAGGGAACGCCTGACATGCCGCTGTACTGGAAGTCGAAGACGCTGCTCGCCAAGATCGAAACGGCCTATGGGACCGACTCGGTACCGACGGCCGCGGCCAACGCGATCCTTGCCCTCAACGTCTCGTTCTCGCCGATGGAAGGGCAGGACGTCACCCGCAACCTCGAAATGCCGGCGATGGGCGCGCTGCCCTCGATCCCGGTGGGCGTCTATTCGACGCTGACCTTCGAGGTCGAGCTGGTCGGATCGGGAACGCTGGGCACCGCGCCCGCCTGGGGTCCACTGCTGCGGATGTGCGGCGTCGCCGAAGTGGTTACCGCCGGCGTGAAGGTTGAATACAGCCCGATCACCGATAACCCGGAAAGCGGCTCGATCTACTTCGCGATCGACACGATCAAGCACGTGATGCTGGGTTGCCGGGGCACGGCGGTGATCACGCTGAACGCGCAGGGCATCCCGGTGATCCGCTTCACCATGACGGGCCTGTTCACCACGCCCGCCAATGCCGCGAAAGTCACCCCGGTGTTCACCGCGTGGAAGACGCCGAGCGTTGCGACCAAGGCCAACACCCCGACCTTCACGATCGGCGGCACTGCTTTTGTCCTGCGCAACTTCAGCTTCGACCTGGGCTGCGATGTCCAGACCCGGATGCTGGTCGGATCGGAAGCGGTGCTGATCGTCAACAAGGCCGAAAAGCTGAGCGCGCAGGTCGAGGCGATCTCGCTCGCGACCTACAACCCCTTCACCATCGCGCAGAACCAGACGACGCAGGCGATCCAGCTGATCCACGGAACGGTCGCGAGCATCCGCGTGCAGCTTGACTGGTCAAAGGCGCAGCAGGCGCGGCTCAACGGCTACGCGATCGAGCAGAACATCGTTGAGTGGCCGCTGAGCTTCATGCCGCTCCAGACCAGCGGTAACGACCAGTGGAAGCTGTCGCTGCTCTAGGCCCGTCGCAGAAACAGAAGGATCATTCGATGTTCAAGGTTACTTCCGAGCCCCAGTTTACCCATACCATCAAGGTCATGGTTCCGACCGATGGCGGCCACATGGAGCAGAGCTTCAAGGCGACGTTCCGGGTGATCCCGATCGAGGACCTGGCAGCCGAGGACGATGCAGAGGACAAGGCGGCAGGCCAGCTGCGCACCCTGCGCAAGGTGATCGTGAGCTTCTCCGACCTGGTCGGGGACGACGATCAGCCGCTGCCCTATTCGGACGCGCTGCGCGACCAGCTGCTGGAAGTGCCCTACGTCCGGATCGCGCTGCTGCGGACCTATCTGTCGGCGGTAACGAAGGCGAAGTCGGGAAACTGATGGCCGCTGCCCGCCGCTGGGCGGGTGGCGGCGGGTCGGACCTCAGCGAAGCGCTGCAGGAGGCCCGGGAGCTCGGTGCGCCGGAAGAAGTACTTGCGCAGCTGGAGCAGGAACAGGTGGCCCGAGCGTTCGAAGTCTGGCCCGAAAACTGGCCTACGGTCGAGGCGTTCGAGGTGGTTTCCACCCAGTGGCGCGCGACGGCACTGCCGGGCGGGATGGAGCCCGGCAAGGTCTATTGGCACGGGCTTGACTATGCCGGGGTGGCGGCGGGCCTGGCAGGCCACGGGATCGAGGCCACGCCAGAGCTGTGGAACGGGCTGCGCGTGATGGAAGCCGCCGCCCGCGACGTGTTGAACGGACTTCGGAGCGGCGAAGCATGAAGGCCTCAATCCTCGTCAGTGGTGATAGCGCCGGTGCCGAAGCGGCGCTCAAGGCGACCGAAGCCGCGCTGGGCAGTGCCGAGGCTGAAGCCCGTCAGCTGGCCAAGGCGTTCGGCGATGTTGACGTCGCAACATCCCGCCTGGCGGCCGCGCAGACCCAGGCGAAGGCCGCGACCGACGCGGCGAAGGCATCGCTGGCGGCGGGCGAGATCACCCTTGATCAGTACAACCGCACGCTGATCGAGACGAAAACCCGGGTCGGTCTGGTCAGCTCGGCGCACCGCGAAGCGGTAAACGGGTTGAAGGGAGCCCAGGCGGCATTCAACAATGCCATGCAGAGCGCGGGCAAGGCCGGTGAAGCCAACGCCCAGATGGGCGAGCGCACCAGGATTGCCGGCCACCATGTCCAGAACATGACCTTCCAGGTGAACGACCTGATCGTGGGCCTGGCATCGGGGCAGGCACCGATGACGGTGTTCATGCAGCAGGGCGCGCAGATCGGACAGATCATGGCGCAGGCCGGCACCGGCGTGATCGGCATGACCGGGTCGCTGATCGCCGCCTATCCGGTGATGTCGATGATCGCGGCCGCTGCGGGCCTGGTCGCCGTCGGGTTCGGCGTGATGACCGCCGAGATCAACAAGACCAGCGCCGTGACCGTCACCTGGCAGGACGTCGCGCTCGCCTCGATGCAGACGGTCAAGTCCTACCTTGAGGGAGAGCTGACCAAGGGGTTTGAAGCATTCGGCCTGTCGACGAATGACGTTTGGGGCAAAACGGTCAACGCGACCAAATGGGCGCTGAATTTCATGATCGGCGCGGGCACCTTTGCCGTCCGCTCGCTGATTGCCGGCTTCCAGACACTACCGGCCGCGCTGGGGGATGCATTCTACAGCGCGGTCAACCTGGGGATCGGTGCGATCGAGATCCTGGTCAACGCATCGATCAAGGCCATCGCCACCGCGATCGCCACAGCGAACCCGCTGTTGGCGGCGGCGGGCATGGCGCTGCTGGGCGGCAAGTTGCCCTCGGTATCGTTCGGCCGGGTCGAAAACCCCTTTGCCGGGGGCCTGGCCAAGTTTTCGGGCGCCCAGTTCGATGCGATGAAGGGCTCGTTCACTACCGATTATCTTGGCAACATGGCGGACGCGGTCACGGAGCAGGCGCAGGCCAATGCGATCGAGCGAAACAAGGAGAAGAAGAAGCGCGCGGGCCGCGATGCCGGACGGGAAGCGGGCAAGGCCGAAGCGGACGAATGGGGCAAGCTCCTGCTGGAAGGCCTCGGGAAGTTCGACCCGCAGATACAGGAGCGACTGAAGGGCCTGGCCGCCCAGACCGAGAGCGACCTGTTCGATATCCGGCAGGCCGCCGACCTCGCCTTCGAGCAGACCTACAAGGGACTGAACAAGGCGGCGGAAGCCAACCTTGAATGGAATGAGAACCTGCGCGGCACGATCGCTTATCTTTCGCAGATTGGCGGGTTCGGATCGACGCTCGCCAATGTCGGCGGGGTCATGCTGGGGCTCAAGACCGGCAATTTCGACCAGGCAGGCGGGCCGCTTGGCACGGTGGCGCAGGTTTTCCAGCAGGCATTCCCGGAATTCAGCAGCAAGATCGTCACCGGATTTGACGACGTGCTGAAGGGCGTGTTTGGCAAGAACGGCGACTTCACCAATATGCTCAAGGGCGCGGGCGCTGGCTCGGCCGTGGGCTCGTTGCTATTTGGCGGCAACAAGAGCGCCCAGATCGGCGGCGCGATCGGCGGATCGATCGGCCAGATGGTGGGCGGACCGGTCGGCAACCTGATCGGCTCGGTGATTGGCTCGACGCTGGGCAAGCTGCTGGGCGGCGGCGCCAAATATGGCACGGCGTCGGTTGTCAACGGAAAGGTCACCACTGGCGGCAATGACAGCGACCTGAAGGGCAACGCCGGATCGGCGGCTGGCAGCATCGGCAGCGCGCTTGAGGAAATCGCCTCGCGCCTGGGCGGTTCGCTGGGAGGCTATTCGGTCTCGATCGGGCAGATGGATGGCAAGTGGCGGGTTTCCACCACCGGCCGCACCGGCAAGCTGGAAAACAAGTACAAGGACGTCACCAACTTCGGGAAGGAAGGCGGTGAGCAGGCCTTCGCCTTTGCCCTCTCCGACGCGATTTCTGACGGTGCAATCACAGGCATCTCAGCGGCCGTTCAGAGGGCCCTGAAGTCCGACAGCAATATCGACAAGGCGCTGAAGGAAGCGATGAAGGTCCAGGAGGTCGAGCTGCTGGCGGGCGGCATCAGCGGCGCGATCGGCAAGGCGCTGAGCGACTTCGAGCGCGTCGCGGCCGAGCGGGTGCGGATCGCCCGCGAGTATGGCTTCGATGTGGTCAAGATCGAGGAGCGCAATGCCGCCGACCGGCTGAAACTGACCAAGCAGCTGCTGGCCGAGCAGGTCGGGTCACTGCAGGACCTGATTGACGAGATGACCAGCGGGTCGCTGTTCGAAGGGTCTGCGGTGGAACGACGCCAGCTGCTGCTTGACCAGGTCGCTGCGGCCAAGGCCGCCGCCGACGCGGGCGAGGAGGGCGCTGCCGACCGGCTTGCCCAGCTGCTGCAGGACCTGAACCAGGTGTCCCGCGATGCCTTCGGCACCACCGGCGGTTTCGCCAGCGACCGCACCACAATCCTTGACGCGGCGCGCGATACCATCGCCAAGGCCAACCAGCGGATCGCTGATGCCCGGGCCGCGACCGACAGCGCCGTGGTTTCCGCCCTGGACGAGAACAATGACCAGAACGCGCAGATGCTGGCCGCGCTGGGCCTGACCAACGAATACCTCGCCTCGCTGGCCAGTCAGGGCTGGTATGGCGGCGGCAGCCTGGCCGACATGGCCCGCACCTCGGCGCCGCTGGCATGAGCGCGCAGGTCATCCTGATCGAGGCCAGCCCGCGCCGGGTCAGCGACGGCGCGGTGCAGACCGTGCGGCTTGCCGGCGGCGGCGCGCTGCAGCCCTATACCTATGGCGGTAACGACTGGCTGGCAGGCATCCAGGCCCTGCCGGCGACGATCGCCGCGCTGGAATACGCCGGCGGCGAGTTCGGTTCGGGCAGCGTGCCGCAGGCGATGGAGCTGGTCTGGGCACCGGCGACCAAGGCCGGGCTGGCGGCGGTGGCCGCCCACTTCTGGAAGGACGCCGCCGTTACCGTGCGCCTGGGCGAGGAGACGATCGCGCCCGCGCCGGCGCTGCCCGCCGTGCTGCTGACCGGCAAGGTGATCGAGGCCGAGATCGACGGCGGCCGCCTGAAACTGTCGCTGTCCGACCCGGCCGCCGCGATCAAGAAACCGCTGCTGAGCGCGCGCTATGCCGGAACAGGCGGCGCGGAAGGCCCGGCGGAGTGGGCCGGGCAGATCAAGCCGCGCGTCTGGGGGCGGGTCTTCAACCTGGCCGGGCAGCCGATCGACAAGGCCAACAACATTTACTGCTTTGCCGATCCCGCCCGCCAGCTGAACGCGATCACCGCAGTGCGCGACAAGGGCGCCCCGGCCGACGTGCTGAATACCCTGGCCTGGCAGGGAAGCGTTGCGGCGACCTTCACCGCGCTGCAGGCCGCAGCCGCGCCCGCCGGCGGCGGCGTGGTGTGCCCGTCCATCGCCTGCGTGAAGTGGTGGACCCAGCCGGCCGGAGCGCTGTGCGCCGACCTGAAGGGCGAGAACGGCGCCGCCTATGTCGAGACTACGGCCGAGATTGCCGCGCGCCTGATCGAGGCGCTGGGCGGACCGGCCTTTGCCGCCGGCACCGTCGCCGCCGCCGCCGCGTCGCGGCCCGCGCCGGTGGGGTGGCTGGCGAAGGACGAAAACACCACGGTCGCGGCCATGCTGGACGAGCTGTGCGGCAACAGCTCGCTCGCCTGGATGCTCAACGCTTCCGGGGAGATCGTCCTGCGGCCCTATGCCTGGGGCGCGAGCGCGGCCTCTGCCAAGAGCCACGCGGTGACCCGCAGGAAGACCCTGGCGCCACTGGCGGTGCGCAAGCTGGGTTATCAGCGCAACGAGACCCAGCAGGCGCGCGGCGAGCTGGCGGCGATCGTGCTGGCGGCCTTCGGCAACCGGGTGCGCTTTTCGCAGTTCGAGAAGGGGCCGGCCGGCTGGACCAGGCTCTACAACCCGAGCAGCCTGGCCGCGCCGGGCTATAGCTCGGGCGTCACGGCCGCGCACTATTATGCGGCCATGTCCTTCAGCTTCACGGCGACGGGGCAGGTGATCAGTTTCGGCCAGGATACCAGCGCGCAGTTCCTTACGCCGGTGACCGAAGGGGAATGGCTTGCTGTTTCGATCGGCGTCGGCTTCTCCGGCCCGGTGGCCACGGTGGGAAGCCGCGCGACCGTGTGGTTCCGCAACGCGGCCGGGACGGCGATAAGTTCGACCGACCTGACCAACACCGGCACGGCCATGGGCGGCATCGCCACGCAGCACCGGGGGCTCGTCCAGGTTCCGGCGAACGCGACCTCGGCGAGCATCGAGGTCTACGCGACCTCCAACGCCGCCGGCGCCGCCTCCATCACGCTGACCCGGCCGTCGATCCAGGGGGTTGCGGGTACCGCAAGCGATTACCCGGCCTTCGCGCCCGGGCCCGGCCACGAATTTGGCGCGGACGTGACCGCTGCGGCGCAGGTGACGGTCGAACTGGCGACGGACAAGTCCATTCCGGCCGCCTACCGGGGCGCGGTCTCCTCTACCGACCTGGGCAACGCGCTGTGGGCTCCGGTCGTCCAGCGCGGCGCCGCTGCGATCAAGGTGGCGAACGGGACCAGCTATGCGCTGGCCAATGCCTCGGGCGGGACCTTCGCAGTGGACAACACCAACGGATCCGCCACCAAGGGCAATGTCACAATCTCCGCGATGACCGCGAATGTCGCCACGGTGGAGCTGACGGTTACGGTCGACGGGGCGGCCCAGCCCAAGCTGATCCTGCGCCTGACCAAGCAGCTGGCGGCGCCGCCGCCGCCGAGCGGCGGCGGATCGGGTGCCACGATCAGCTGGTCGGCAGGCGAATTCATCGGGATCAACACGACCAGCTTCACCGCCGTGGTCTCGCCGGTAAAGACCATCACGCTGACGAGCGGCCAGAGCCTCTACGGCACGGCGCCGCTGGATTACATCGTCTCTGGCCTTGGCGCGATCAGCCGCACCATGACGTTCAAATGGCAGTATGCCGTGGCCGGTTCGGGCAGCTGGAACGACTTTGCGACGGGGATCACCGGGGGCTGGGCCACCTCTGCCTTCTACGACGGCGAGACCTTTGAATATACCGAGCCCAGCCCGGGCACGGTAGCGGTGACCCAGACGAAGAGCGGGCTTTCGGCCGGGGATTATGACATCCGCCTGGTGGCCCAGTGCAATGCAACCGGCCGCACCTGTACCCCGTCGGGCGTGGCGACGATGGAGGCCAAGGTATGAGCCGGCTGTGGGCGATCGTCGCGCCGGACGGCTCCTATGTCCTGCGCCACTGCGAACGGCACCCGGCGCGCTGCGGCCACCGTAGCGAGTGCAAGGGGCGCAAGGTGTGGGAGCTGCCCCGCGAGCCGCGCGCCGATCTGGGCGAGGGGATCGACCCGGCAAACGGGGCGTTAGATTTCGATCTGGCGCGGGTCGAGGCCGGGATCATCGCCGCGATAAAGGCCGAGGCCGCGCGCCGGATCGAGGCGATCTCGCCCGACTGGCGCCAGCGCAACGACCTGCGCCTGCCCAGCCCGGCCGGCGATGAACGCTGGGCCGCGATCGACGCGGTGCGGGGCTGGTCGAACATGATGGAGCAGCTGCTGCGCCGCGCCGATGCGCCGGCGGCCGTGGAGTTCGTGCTCAACGGGCTGAAGGGTGATCCGGCATGAGCGCGGTCGATCCCGTGTATGCCCAGTGGCTGCAATCCGAGGGGCTGTGGCAGGTGACCGAGGACGCCGTGCTGAAGGCGCGCTGGGGCGACAGCGGGCTGACGACGCAACGCATGACCACGATCGCGACAAAAGCCGACGCCGATGCCGAAGCCGCGCGCCAGCTGGCATTCATGGGGCCGCCCGCTGCGATCGAGGAGCACCTGCTGGCGGGCCAGTGGGCGCACCTGCGCGGCCAGGTGATCACGCTGACGATCGACCAGCTGGGCTATGACGCGGGGCTCGACGTCTTCCTGCTGGGCGCCGAGGACGACCGGTCCACCGGCACCTCGCGCGTTACCGTGCTGAGGAGGCTCTGAGCGATGGCTAACATCCTGGTCATGGGGCCCACCGCGATCTCCGCGCTGGCCGTCTCGCGCGGGTCCGGCGGGGCCAACCTGCTGACCGCCGACCCCAAGGAGGTCTGGACCGACAGCGCGGTGGGCAGTGTGGTCAACATCGATATCGACCTGGGCGCGAACCAGTCGATCAACACGGTGTTCCTGGGCTCGATCCTGGGCGCGGTGGCTGGAGCGACATGGACGATCACCGGGGGGACGGCGGCCTATACCACCACCACGCTGAAGGCATCCGGTGCGCTGCGCGCGAACGACGCCGCCGGCCAGTCGCCCAGCGTCAGCCACGGGTTCTGGACCGGCAATGCCGCGACCGTGCGATATCTGCGCCTGGCGCTGACCCAGCCCGCCGGGAACCCGGTGTTGCAGGCGGGCAACGTCATGGTTGGCAGCGCGTTCCAGCCCACCTGGAACAAGGAATGGGGATCGGGCCGCCAGGTGATCGACACTGGCAGCGCCACCCGCCTGCCGGGCGGCGGTTTTGCGATGGTCGAGGGCGCGCGGCCCGGTTCCTATCGCTGGACGCTGGGCGACCTGACTGATGCCGAAGTCGATGCGCTTTACGCGCTGCAGATTGACCGGGGCGAGACGCGCCCGATCCTGGTGGTCGAAGACCCGGCCGCGACCACCGGCCTGCGCAACCGCATCCACTATGGCCGCTTCACCTCGCTGCGCGCCTACGAGCGCCGCAATCCCAAGCAGACCCGGTGGGACTTTTCGATGGAGGAATGGATCTGATGGCCCGCAGGAAACAGGAAGCGGTGGAAGTGCCGGAAACCGCCGAGGAGGCGCGCGAGCTGATCGAGCTTTACGTCAAGGGCGACCGGCAGATGCTCAGGACCACGCTCGCCTACGAGGAGCGGATCGACGAGCTGAAGGTCGAGCGCGACGCGCGGCTCACCCTAATCGCCAAGGGCCAGACGCTGCTGTTCGCCGCAATCAAGGCATGGTGGGAAGCGGGCGGAAAGAAGGCCGCCGGTCGCGGCCGATCGGCCGAAATCGCCGGGGCCAAGCTGGGCGTCCGGCTGACCCCGCCTGCGGTGAAGCTGGGCCGGGGCGTCAAGCCCGTAGCGGTGATCGCCTGGTTGAAGCGCTGGACGGGATCGGCCGCCAAGGGGATGATCCGCACCAAGGTGGAGCTCGACAAGCCGGGCATCATCAAGGCCGCGCAGGCCGAGGACTGGGTGCGCGCCAAGCTGGCCGACGGCGGCGTGACCGTCGTCCAGACCGACGAATTCTTCATCGACACGGGCCTCGATCCGGACACGATCCGGCGCGAGCTCACCCAGGCGGAGGGCTGATCATGGCCG
>JAYRMP010000033.1:0-31799 GCA_041912655.1 Novosphingobium sp.
GACTTCGCTCGACGCGAACGGGCAGGGGGGGAAGTTGAAGGGCGCGGGCCTGCCGCCGAACCGCATCGTCTTTTCCGAAAAGTTCGCCTGCCCGGTGTCCGGCTTCACCATCGAAAGCGTCGAGCCGCGCCTGTTTTCGTTCAACGCGCCGCAAGGCGCTTGCCCCGCCTGCGACGGTCTGGGTGAAAAGCTGTTGTTCGATCCGCAGCTGGTCGTGCCGAACGAGGCGCTGAGCCTCAAGCAGGGGGCAGTGGTGCCCTGGGCCAAGTCCAACCCGCCGTCGCCCTACTACATGCAGGTGCTGGCGAGCCTTGCCGCGCAGTTCGGGTTCAGCCTGGAAACGCCGTGGCAGGACCTGCCGGTCGAAGTGCGGATCGTGATCCTTCACGGCACCGCCGGGCGCCCGGTGGCGCTGACCTTCACCGACGGGAAGAAGAGCTACACGGTCAACAAGCCGTTCGAAGGCGTGATCGGCAACCTTAACCGCCGCATGCTGCAGACCGAAAGCGCGTGGATGCGCGAGGAATTGGGCAAGTTCCAGACCGCCCAGCCGTGCGAGACCTGCGAGGGCAAGCGGCTCAAGCCCGAGGCGCTGGCGGTGAAGGTCGCGGGCGAGGACATTTCCAGCGTTACCCGCCTGTCGGTGGCGGCAGCGGTCGAATGGTACGCCGGGCTCAATGACCGGCTGACCCCGCAGCAGCAGCAGATCGCCAAAGCCATTCTCAAGGAAATCAACGAGCGGCTTGGCTTCCTCAACAATGTCGGGCTCGATTACCTCAATCTAGATCGCACCTCCGGCACGCTGTCGGGCGGGGAAAGCCAGCGTATCCGCCTCGCCAGCCAGATCGGTTCGGGCCTGTCGGGGGTGCTCTACGTACTCGACGAACCCAGCATCGGCCTGCACCAGCGCGACAACGACCGGCTGCTCGAAACGCTGCGGCGGTTGCGCGACCTTGGCAACACGGTGATCGTGGTCGAACATGATGAGGACGCGATCCGCACTGCCGACCATATCGTCGACCTTGGCCCCGGCGCGGGCGTCCACGGCGGCGAGATCGTCGCGCAGGGGACGCTGAAGGACATCCTGAAGAACAAGAACAGCCTGACCGGGCAGTACCTGTCCGGCGCACGGCGGATCGAGGTTCCGAAGACTCGGCGCAAGGGCAATGGCCACCTGCTGACCGTGCACAACGCGCGGGCCAACAACCTGCGCAATGTCACGGCGAGCATTCCGCTCGGCACCTTCACCTGCGTGACCGGCGTGTCGGGCTCGGGCAAGTCGAGCTTCACCATCGACACGCTCCACGCCGGGGCGGCGCGCGCATTGAACGGCGCGCGGGTGATCGCGGGGCCGCATGACAGGATCACCGGGCTCGAAATGTGCGACAAGGTGATCGAGATCGACCAGTCGCCGATCGGCCGCACCCCGCGCTCCAACCCCGCGACCTACACCGGCGCCTTCACCCAGATCCGTGACTGGTTCGCGGGGCTCCCGGAAAGCGCGGCGCGCGGATACAAGGCCGGACGGTTCAGCTTCAACGTCAAGGGCGGGCGCTGCGAGGCGTGCCAGGGCGACGGGCTGATCAAGATCGAGATGCACTTCCTGCCCGACGTCTACGTCACCTGCGAAGAATGCCACGGCAAGCGCTACAACCGCGAAACGCTGGAAGTGAAATTCAAGGGCCACTCGATCTCCGACGTGCTCGACATGACGATCGAGGCCGCGGAAGAGTTCTTCAAGGCGGTCCCGCCGATCCGCGACAAGATGCACATGCTGAACGAGGTGGGGCTGGGCTACGTCAAGGTCGGGCAGCAGGCGACGACGCTGTCGGGGGGCGAGGCGCAGCGGGTGAAGCTGGCGAAGGAACTGTCGCGCCGTTCCACCGGGCAGACGCTCTACATCCTCGACGAGCCGACCACGGGCCTCCACTTCGAGGACGTGCGCAAACTGCTGGAAGTGCTGCACCGGCTGGTCGACCAGGGCAATTCGGTGGTGGTAATCGAACACAACCTCGACGTCATCAAGACCGCCGACTGGTTGCTCGACCTTGGCCCCGAAGGCGGGGTGCGCGGCGGTGAGGTAGTCGCGGAAGGCACGCCGGAAGCGGTCGCCGCTAATCCGCGCAGCTTCACCGGGCATTACCTCAAGCCGCTGCTGGAGCGTTGATCGCGCTTTCGCGACGTCGGAGTCCGGTCTAGGACTGCGCCATGCTTCGCGTCGCCATCTGCGCCCCGTCCCGCCGCCTGCCCGAAGAGGATGCCGCGCGGGTGGCGGCGCTGGCAGCGGACTTTCCGGGGCTGGAGCTCCATTTCCACCCGCAGTGCTTCCTCAGCCATGGGCACTTCGCCGGGACCGACGAACAGCGGCTTGCCGCGCTGGTCGAATGCGGCAACGATCCTGCCTTCGATGCGGTGTGGTTCGCGCGCGGCGGCTATGGCGCGGCGCGGATCGCGCAGGATGTGATTGCCCGGCTGGAAGCGCCCGCGCAGGACAAGACCTGGCTGGGCTATTCCGACGCGGGCACGCTGCTGGGCGGACTCTACCGCGCGCGGATCGGGCGGCAGGTCCACGCGCCGATGCCCACCGACATTCGCCGCGCGGGCGGGGAAGCGGCTGTGCGGCGCTCGCTCGCCTGGCTGGCGGGGGACCGTTCGGGCGAGGAACCGGCGCGGGACGAACACCCGCGTGTCGCCTTCAATCTCACCACGCTCGCCATGCTGGCGGGCACGCCGCTGATGCCGGGGCTGGCGGGCCACGTCGTGCTGCTGGAGGAAGTGGCGGAGCACCTCTACGCGATCGACCGGCTGTTCTTCCACCTCACCGCGCACCTTGGCGGGATCGCCGGGATCAGGCTGGGGCGGATCGGCGACGTGCCTGAAAACGACGTCGAATTCGGCGAGGACGGCGAGGCAATCGCCCGCCGCTGGTGCGCGCGCCACGCAATCCCGTTCCTTGGGGCTGCCGACATCGGGCACGACATTGCCAACAGGATCGTGCCCTTCGGACTTGCCCGAGGGGACTAGCCGCCCCTAGAGGCGGCACCATTATCTCCCCGATAAGGAGCAATCTTATGCGTGCATTCGTTTTCCCCGGACAGGGCAGCCAGAAGGTCGGCATGGGGCTGGAACTGGCAGAGGCCAGCACCGCTGCGCGCGCGGTGTTCGAAGAGGTCGATGACGCGCTCGGCCAGAAGCTTTTCCAGATCATGAAGGAAGGCCCGGAAGGCGTTCTGACCCTTACCGAAAATGCCCAGCCCGCGATCATGGCCAATGCCATCGCTGTGCTGCGCATGCTTGAACAGGAAGGCGGGATTTCGCTGGCCGACAAGGCCGCCTTCGTCGCCGGGCACAGCCTGGGCGAATATACCGCGCTGTGCGCCGCCGGGGCCTTCAGCCTGGCCGATACTGCCCGCCTGCTCAAGCTGCGCGGGCAGGCGATGCAGGCGGCCGTGCCGGTGGGCGAGGGTGCGATGTGCGCGCTGCTCGGCGCCGATATCGCCAAGGCCCAGGCCCTGGCCGACGCGGCGGCTGAGGGGGACGTCTGCACCGTCGCCAACGACAACGATCCCACCCAGGTCGTCCTGTCCGGCCACAAGGCCGCGATCGACCGCGCGGTGGCGCTGGTCAAGGACCACGGGATCAAGCGCGGCGTGCTGCTGCCGGTCTCCGCGCCGTTCCTTTGCCCGCTGATGCAACCCGCCGCCGATGCCATGGCCGATGCGCTGGGCAAGACCCTGCCGGGCGCCCTGACTGTCCCGGTGTTCGCCAACGTCACCGCCGCGCCGGTGACCGACCCGGCCGAAGTCGCGCGCCTGCTGGTGGAACAGGTCACCGGCCGCGTCCGCTGGCGCGAAAGCGTGATTGCCATGCAGGCGGCGGGCGTGGATAGCTTCGTCGAACTGGGCGGCAAGGTGCTCGGACCGATGATCGGCCGCTGCGTCAGCGATGTGAACGTCACCAGTGTCGTCGGCATGGCCGATATCGAAGCGCTCGCGAAGGAGCTCTGATCATGGAACACCGCCTTTTCGACCTCACCGGAATGACCGCCCTCGTGACCGGCGCTGCCGGGGGGATCGGTTCGGCGATCAGCCACGCGCTGGCGCGGCAGGGGGCGCGGCTGGCGCTTTCGGGCACAAACCCGGCCAAGCTGCGCGCTTTCCGCGAGGAACTGAACGACACCTATGGCCACGACCACGTGGAAATCACCTGCGACCTGTCGAACACCGAGCAGGTCGAGCATCTCGTCCCCGCCACGGTCGACACGCTGGGCAAGATCGACATCCTGGTGAACAACGCCGGGATCACCCGCGACAACCTCGCCATGCGGATGAAGGACGAGGAGTGGGACGCGGTCATCAAGATCAATCTTGAAGCCGCCTTCCGCCTGATGCGCGCCGCTGCCAAGCCGATGATGAAGGCCCGCCACGGGCGGATCATCACCATCACCAGCGTGGTCGGCGCCACCGGCAATCCCGGGCAGGTCAACTATGCCGCGGCCAAGGCGGGCCTGGTCGGCATGTCGAAGTCGCTGGGGCAGGAACTCGCCAGCCGCGGGATCACGGTCAACTGCGTCGCCCCCGGCTTCATCCGCACCGCGATGACCGACGTTCTGCCCGATGCGCAAAAGGAGGCGCTCAACGCCCGGATCCCGATGGGCCGGATGGGCGAGGGTGAGGATATCGGCGCGGCGGTCGCCTATCTCGCCAGCAGGGAAGCCGGCTACGTCACCGGGCAGACGCTGCACGTCAACGGCGGCATGGCGATGATTTCGTAAGTCCTGGTCGGACCCGCGTCGTCCCGGACCTGATCCGGGACCGCTGGCCGGTCAGCGCCGGATGGCCCGCGATCCCGGCTTTCGCCGGGATGACGCTTGAACGTGGAAATACCCGCATTTATCCCCAGTTTCGCCCGGTGGCGCGGCCTTCGCGCTTGCCCGGAAAGGTCCCGGCGTTAAGAAAGACAGTCCGAAAGCAAGGGCCGTGGCGGCGATTCCAGCCTGCCGCGTCCGCAGGGGACTCGAGCTGACATGAAGGCCACCATCGAACGCGCGACGCTGCTGAAGTGCCTGTCGCACGTCCAGTCCGTCGTCGAACGCCGCAACACCATCCCGATCCTCTCCAACGTGCTGATCGAGGCGGCTGCGGGTGGCACCGTGCGCGTGATGGCAACCGACCTTGACCTGCAGGTGGTGGAAACGATGGGCGCGGTCTCGGTCGAGGCGCCGGGTGCGATCACTGTCTCGGCGCACCTGCTGTTCGACATCGCCCGCAAGCTGCCCGATGGCAGCCAGGTCAGCCTGGAAACCGGCGAGAACCGGATGACGGTGAAGGCCGGGCGCAGCCGCTTCAGCCTGCCGACCCTGCCGCGTGACGATTTCCCGGTGATTGTCGAAGGCGACCTGCCGACCAGCTTCGAGCTGCCCGCCGCCACGCTTGCCCAGCTGATCGACCGCACCCGCTTTGCGATCAGCACCGAGGAAACGCGCTATTACCTCAACGGCATCTTCCTGCACGTCACCGACGAGGAACTGAAGGCCGCCGCCACTGATGGCCACCGCCTGGCGCGCTTTACTATTGGTCGCCCAGATGGTGCGGAGGGCATGCCCGACGTGATCGTGCCGCGCAAATGCGTCGCCGAACTGCGCAAGCTGCTGGAAGAGGCGCTCGACACCAACGTGCTGGTCGACCTTTCGGCCAGCAAGGTCCGCTTCACCCTCGGCGGGGAGAACGGCGTGGTGCTGACCAGCAAGCTGATCGACGGCACCTTCCCCGATTACAGCCGCGTGATCCCGACCGGGAACGACAAGCTGCTGCGGCTCGATCCCAAGAGCTTCTGGCAGGGCGTCGACCGCGTCGCCACCATCGCCACCGAAAAGACCCGCGCGGTCAAGATGGCGCTGGAGAATGACAAGGTGACCCTCTCGGTCACTTCGCCCGACAACGGCACCGCGGCGGAAGAGGTTCCGGCGGACTATGCCTCGCAGCCCTTCGAGATCGGCTTCAACGCCAACTACCTCAAGGACATCCTCGGCCAGATCGAGGGCGACACGGTGGAACTCCACCTCGCCGATGCCGGCGCGCCGACCCTGATCCGCCAGGACGACAAGAGCCCCGCGCTCTACGTCCTGATGCCGATGCGGGTCTGATCGGGTGCGCCGCGCCCTGATCTCTGCCGCCGCGCTGGTCGCCTTCGGCCTTGCAACCGCTGCCACGGCGCAAAGTGGCCCCTCGGCCGAGGACGATCTCGACTGCGCGCTTCTGTCGGCGGTCGAGGCGGGCAAGGCCGAGGATGCGGAGACCCGCAACGGCCTCATCTTCATGATGCTCTACTTCGCGGGCCGCTGGGAAGGGACCACCGGGCGCAAGTTCGAAGTGGTGATGACCCCGCGCGGCCTGAACGATGCGGCGCTGCGCAGCGAGGAGCTGGCCGGCAAATGCGTGGGCCGGATGGAGAGTTTCGGCAACCGGCTGGAAAAGCTTGCAACGCTGCTGAAAAAGGCCGGGCGCTGACCGGCGGATGAGCGCGGTCCAGACCGTCAAGGGCCGGACCTGCGCTTCCTGCACGCTGTGCTGCAAGGTGCTGGCGATTGCCGAAGTGCCGACCCCGCGTGATGCGTGGTGCCCCCGTTGCGCGGTGGGCAAGGGCTGCAGGGTCTATGATGCGCGGCCCGAGCAGTGCCGCACCTTCCATTGCGGCTACCTGATCTGGGATGCGGTGCCGGACCACTGGTTCCCGGCGAAGGCGAAGATCGTGGTGGTCAGCGAACTGGGGTTCCGCATCAATTGCTACGTCGATGCCGGCCAGCCGGGGCGCTGGCGCGAAAAGCCGTGGTACGACGATATCAAGGCGCTGGCGATCCGGGCGATTGCCGATGGACGGCAGGTGCTGGTGACGGCGGGCGCGCGGGTCTTTGCCATCTTCCCCGACCGCGATGTCGATCTGGGCAGCCTTTCGGCTGACGAGGCAGTGGTTACCGGCAAGCGCCCGGACGGCACCTGGGGCGCGGCCAAGGTGGCGGCGAACGATCCGCGCCTTGCGCAGCTGGACGGCGGCCTCTCGCTCGGCGGGCTGATCCCCTTGCAGTGACCTGCCCGCCGGCGGAGGGCCGCGCCTATTCGGCAGTGGTCGGGTCGATCACCGAGCGCACTTCCTGGATCGAGTTCGCGGGGAACCCGGCGCTTTCGGCGTGCTGGCGGATCATCGCCTCGTCCGGGGCGCGGTAGATGCAGTAGATCTTGTTGTCGGTGACGTAACTGTGGACCCACTGGATCTGCGGCCCGAGATCGCGCAGCACCGAGCAGCTCGCCTGCGAGGCGCCCTTGAGGTCATCGGGGCCGAGCGACCCGGCGCCCGGCATCTCCCGTTCGATCACGAATTGCGGCATCATCGTCTCCTTGTTGCTGGCTGGCAAAAGGCGACCCGTTGGTTCCGGTGTTCTGGGCTGACTATGGCCTTGCCCGGATCAGATATCCACCACGATCTTGCCGAAATGGGCGTTCGCCGCCTGGTGGCGGAAGGCATCGGCAAGGCTGGCGAGCGGGAAGTGGTCGGAAATCACCGGCCTGATCCCGTTCGCCTCGATCCCGGCGATCATGGCGAGCTGCTGCGCCCGGCTGCCCACGGTCAGGCCCTGGACGCGCAGGTTCTTGGCCATCAGCAGCGCGGTCTGGACCGGCCCGGCAAAGCCCGCCAGCACTCCGATCAGTGCGACATGGCCGCACACGCGGGTGGCCATCATCGACTGGTCGAGCGTGCCCGCCCCGCCGATTTCCACCACGCAGTCGACGCCCGTGCCGCCGGTCAGTTCCAGCGCCTTCATCCCCCAGGCGGGGTTCTCCTTGTAATTGATCAGATGATCCGCGCCGAGCGCCTTCATCCGCTCCAGCTTGGCATCGCTGGAGGACGTGGCGATCACCCGCGCACCCGCCGCCTTGGCGAATTGCAGGGCGAAGACCGAGACGCCGCCGGTGCCCTGGACCAGCACGGTCTGGCCGGGGGAAATCGCGTTGTCGACGAACAGCGCGCGCCAGGCAGTAAGGCCTGCGCAGGTCAGCGTCGCCGCCTCGGCCGCCGAATAGCCGGTGGGGACGCGGGTGAACCAGTGTTCGGGCACGACCACCACTTCCCGCGCGTAGCCGTCGATCCCGTCGCCGGGAACGCGGGTGAAGGCGGAAGCGGGCGGGGCGCCGTCGCTCCAGTCGGGGAAGAACAGCGATACGGCGAGGTCGCCGGGCTTGAACTGGCTCACGCCCTCGCCCACCGCCTCGACCACGCCCGCGCCGTCCGACATCGGGATGCGGCCCTCGGCGGAGGGGATCATCCCCGCCACCACCGCAAAGTCATGGTAGTTTAGCGAACTTGCCTGGAGCCGCACCCGGATCTCGCCCGGCCCCGGCTGGCCGGGATCGTCCATCGTGCCGGGAGTAAGGCTGTCTAGACTGGCGGGCGCGCCGCAGCGGACTACGGCAATGCTCATTCGGCGGCCTCCAGCAGGTCGGCGCGCTGGGGCCCGCGGATCAGGCCGCCCGGGGTTGCGCCGGTCCACGCCCCGTCGCGGAAGGTGACTACGCCCGACTTGATCGTCGCGACATAACCTTCGGCCTTTTGCAGCAGACGCTTGCCGCCCGCCGGCAGGTCGAAGGCCAGCCAGGGGCGGCCAAGCTTGAGGTTGTCGAAATCGATCACGTTGAGATCGGCCATGTAGCCCGGCGCGATCACCCCGCGATCGTCGAGGCCGTAAAGCCGCGCGGTGTCGAGGCACTGGCGCTTGACCGCTGCCTCCAGCGTCAGCCGGGCGCCGCGCTTGCGATCGCGCACCCAGTGCTGGAGCATGAAGGTGGGGCTGGCCGCATCGCAGATCGTGCCGCAGTGCGCGCCGCCATCGGACAGCGAATTGACGCAGTCCTCGCTGCCCTGCAGCGCCTCGAGGAAATCGAGGTTGCCGTCGGCATAGTTGAGGATCGGCAGGTAGATGAAGCCGGTGCCCTCGTTGCGGCACAGGAGGTCATAGGCGTATTCGTCCGGGGTCACGCCCTTCGCTTCGGCGCGCGCCTGGATGCTGGCGTCGGCGGGGGGTTCGTAGTCGAAATCGTCGTCCATTTCGAACTGCATGCCCCACCCGGCGCTGATCACCATGGCGACGCCCATGATCCCTTCGGGGACCTGGCTGTAATCGTTGGCTTCGGACAGCAGCTGAGCCTTGAACGCGGGATCGAGCAGCTTCGCGCGCTGCTGCTCCCACGGCAGGTCGGCGACGGTCTGCCAGCTGGGGCGCATGCGGAAGGGATGGACCGTGCCCTGCCAGGCCATGATGATCCCGTTGCCGCGCAGCGCGATGGCGGCGACGATGTTGGCGCCATTGTCATTCTCGGCCCGCATCCGCTCGATCTGTTCGCTGAGCGGCTGCTCCTTGGCGATCGACTGGAGCGCGGCGAAGGTTACCGGCAGGCCGGTTTCGCGGCTGAGCGCGCCCATCCAGCCAAATTCGTCCCATTCGCGCTTGAGGTCGCTGGCCAGTTCGAAAACGCCGTAGCCGACCTTGCCCATCGCGCGGCCAATGGCGATCAGCTCCTCCGCCGTGGCGGTGGTGCCGGGGACCAGTTCTCCGTCGACCGAGCGGTGGAGCACGGTGCGGCTGGTCGAAAAGCCCAGCGCGCCCGCGCGCACGCCTTCCTCGACGATCGCGGACATCTTTTCGATATCCTCGGCAGTGGGCACGGCGCCGGGCTTTTCGCGGTCGCCCAGCACATAGGCGCGCACCGCGCCGTGCGGCACGTGGGTGCCGACATCGACCGTGCGCGGCAGCCGTTCCAGCGCGTCGAGGTATTCGGGGAAGGTTTCCCAGTCCCACTTCATCCCTTCGGCCAGCGCCGTGCCGGGGATGTCCTCCACCCCTTCCATCAGCTGGATCAGCCATTCGTGGCGGTTGGGGGCCGCAGGCGCGAAGCCGACGCCGCAGTTGCCCATGACGACCGTGGTCACGCCGTGCCAGCTGGACGGGGCCATTTCCTGGTCCCAGGTTGCTTGCCCGTCGTAATGGGTGTGAATGTCGACCCAGCCGGGGGCGACGATCTTGCCGGCGGCGTCGATTTCTTCCGCCGCGTCGCCCCGCACGGTGCCGACAGCGGCGATCAGCCCGTCCCTGACGGCGACGTCGCCGGAAAAGCGCGGCGCGCCAGTGCCATCGACGATGGTGCCATTGCGGATGATCAGGTCATAGGTTGGCATAGGACTCTCCCGGATGGCGACTCGCAGGCCGCTCTTAACCGGGCGATTAAGCCAGAGCGGCGCGGTCCCGGCAAGACGTTTGGCGCCACGCACGAAGCCGCGCCTGGACCGGGCGGTCATAGAACCGGTCGAGCAGCAGCGCCGCCGCGACCAGCCCGGCACTGAGCAGCCCCACCGCCAGCGGCGAGCCGCGCCCCAGCGCGAGGATCGGGGCGTGGATGCAATAGAGCGGGAACGAGATCCCGCCGATCCGGTCGGCCAGCCCGGCCTGCGGCACCTGCCAGCGCGCGCCGAGCCAGACGATAACCGGCAGGGCAAGGCACAGCGTGGCGATGTCGGCCAGCGCGGGGCTCGCCGTCAGCGGGACCAGGATCGCCAGCAGCAGCGGCAGCAGCAGCCAGCCGCGCGCGGCGGCGATCTGCACGCTGCCGCGCCGTACGAAGAGGTGGTGAAGGATCAGGCCCAGCGTGAAGGAGAAAAAGGTGCGGGCGAGGCCGGGGAGGGCACTTGCCCAGAAGGCCCCCAGATCGCCGTGCCCGGCGGCGAGTGCGGCGGGGAAATAGAGCGCGGCGAAGGCGGCGGCGAGCAGCATCAGCCAGCGCAGCCGCAGCCGCACCGCCAGCAGTGCCCAGGCGAGGTTGGCGACCAGTTCGAACAGCAGCGACCACAGCGGCACGTTATTGCTGAACAGCATTCCGCCCGGCGATGGGGTCGGGATCATCAGCAGCACCAGCAGGCTGCCCGGCCACAGCAGGTAGCCGATCACCGCGCCCAGCAGGAACAGCGGATATATCCGGATCAGCCGCGCCCGGAAGAAGGCCAGCGGGCTGAGGCCATCGCGCAGCTTCTGCAGATAGGCATGGGCCAGCACGAAACCGCTGAGCGCGAAGAACAGGTCGGCGGCAAGGTAGCCGCGCGCGGTGACCAGAGGGGCGTCGGCTCCGCCATGGAACAGCATCACCGCCACCGCGGCCACCCCGCGCAGCGCGTCAAGCGTATGGAAGCGCTGCGGGATTGTCTGGCCGGGCACCCCTCATGGCTAACGGGCCATGGTGAAGAAATGGTGAGGGCTGCCAATCACGTCATCCCGGCGCAGGCCGGGATCGCGGGCGGGTCAGCGCGAGCGGTAGCGCGAGGCGGCCAGCGGTCCCGGGTCGAGCCCGGGACGACGGGGTCAGCCCTCGACCGCCTTGATCATGTCCTCGACATTGACGAACTTCTCGCGCGGGGCGCCGCTGCGGGCGCGGGCTTCCTCGACGGCCTCGATCTTCTTCCAGTCGCGGAAGGTGACGACATCGAGGCCGCGCGCTTCGGCCAGCTGGTCGAAACCGGGGCGCCCCTGCTTGCCGCCATGGCCGAGTTGGCCGGTATCCAGATCCTCGGCGATCGCCTCGACCACCGCGAAGCCATCGGGGCGGTTGGTGCCGATCGTGCCCGAAGGCCCGCGCCGTGCCCAGCCGACGCAGTAGAGCCCCGGCACGATCCGGCCTTCGTTATTGGCGAAGCGGCCTGCGCTTTCCTCGAACGGAACCCCGGGGATCGGCGAGGTCTTGTAGCCGATGCAGGTGACGATCAGCCCGCAGTCGATGGTGTAGGTCTCGCCCGTGCCGCTGGCGCGGCCTTCGCTGTCGAGCGCGGTGCGTTCGACCTCGATGCCGGTGACCCGGTCCTCGCCCAGGATCGCGCGCGGGCTGGCGAAGAAGTCGAAGTCGATCTCCACCGGCTTGTCGCAGCGGAACTCCTCGGGGATTGCGGCGAAGCTGCGCAGGTGGGTGACCGACTTGCGCTGGCCCGGTTCAAGGAACAGGTCGTCGTCAGCCGGCGGCAGGTCGGCCGGATCGACGCGCGGACAGGCGCGGGTCAGGTGGGCGAGCTCGCCCAGTTCCTTCGGCGTCATCGCGATCTGGTGCGGCCCGCGCCGGCCCAGGATCACGATGCGTTCGATATGCGACTTCTGCAGCGCATGGAGCGCGTGGGCGACAATGTCGCTGCCGGTGAATTCGTCCGCCGTCTTGGAGAGGATACGCGCGACATCGAGCGCGACATTGCCGTTGCCGATCACCACCGCGGTCTTCGCGGTCAGGTCCGGCCCCAGTTTGGCGAACTGGGGGTGGCCGTTGTACCAGCCGACGAAGGCGGCGCTGCCGAACACGTTTTCAAGCCCCTCGCCGGGGATGCCCGCCGCCTTGTCGTTCGGCGCGCCGGTGGCGAGCACCACCGCGTCGTAAAGCTCCTGCAACTCGGGGATCGAGACGTCCTCGCCGATGGTGACATTGCCGACGAAGCGGACGTTGTCGGACAGCGCGGTGCTTTCATAGCGGCGCGAGACGCCCTTGATCGACTGGTGATCGGGCGCCACGCCGGTGCGGATCAGGCCGTAGGGCACCGGCAGCATGTCGAAGATATCGACCCTGACATCATCGCCCCATTGCTTCTGTGCCGCTTCCGCCGTGTAGTAACCTGCTGGTCCGGAACCGATAATCGCAATGTGGCGCATGGATCAGGCGGCCTTTCTGTGAGTGCGTTCCGGGGCGTCGAGGAAGCCGCGCAGGCTGGATATGGTCTGTTCGCGGTGGGTCAGCATGAACAGGTGCCCGCCCTGTTCGAAGATCTCCAGCCGGCTGTTGGGGATCAGCGCTTCCAGGATCTTGCCGTTGGCGAGCGGGACGATCTGGTCGTCCTCGCCCATCATGATCAGCGTTTCCTTCTTCAGGAACGGCAGCGCCGGGGCGCTGGTCCAGCCCATCATGGCGAGCAGCTGGTAGACATAGCCGCGCGGGGTCGGCGGGGTCAGGCGCGCGATGTGGTCTTCCTTGTCGCCGGTCAGCCCGCCGTAAAGCGTGCGAAAGTGCCGTTCCATGAAGGCCGCGTCGACATAGCGGCGCGGATTCACCATCTTCGTCAGGGCCGCCGGATTGCCGGGGACCATGAACATCCCCGCGCTGGTCGCGCAGAGCACCAGCCGCCGCACCAGATCGCCGTGCTGCAAGGTGAAGTGCTGGGCCATGCCGCCGCCCCACGAAATGCCCATCACGTCCACCTGGTCGCAGCCGAAGCGCTTCAACAGTTCCTTGGCGGTCCAGCTCATCGTGAAGGTGTTGTAGGGGATCAGCGGTTCGGGCGATCCGCCCACGCCCGGCATGTCGAACATGATGAACGGGCGCTCGGTCAGCGCCTCGGCCAGCGGGGCGACCGCCTCGATATTCGCGCCGATGCCGTTGAAGAACAGGATCGGCAGGTGCTCGCTGGGCTCGTTCCAGCGCCAGCGGGCAACGCGCAGCGTCCTTCCGCCGACGGTTTCCATCGAAAATTCGGCGGTAAGATCGTTCACTCGAGGCGTCCTTTCAGGACTGGTCCAGCACGTAAAGACCGGGGGCGGCCTCCATCGGCGGGTGTTTCTTGCTGCCCAGCGCCTTGGGGGCCGGAACCTTCTTTCCTGCGCGAGCCTGCAGCCATTCCATCCAGAACGGCCACCAGCTGCCCGCCACTTCCTCCGCTCCCTTCAGCCATGCGTCAACATCGGCGGGCGGCAGGCCCGGCTTTTTCGACACATAATACTTCGCCTTGGGATTGCCCGGCGGATTGAGGATCGCCTGCATGTGGCCCGACTGGCTGAGCACGAAGGTGACGTCCTTCGATCCGAACAGCTGGGTCGAACGATAGCAGGCGCGCCACGGGGTGATGTGGTCGGTGGTCCCGCCGAGGATGAACAGGTCGCTCTTGACCTTGGACAGGTCGATCGCATGCCCCGCCATCTCGACCTCACCCTTCTTCGTAAAGGCAAGGGTTTCAAACAGATGGAGGAAATCGCCCATCAGCGAGGCGGAGAGGTTGGTGGCGTCCGCATTCCAGAACAGCACGTCGAAGGCGGGGGGATCCTCGCCCATCAGGTAATTGTTGATGACGTAGTTCCAGATCAGGTCATTGGGCCGCAGCCAGGCGAAGCCGCGGGCCAGGTCATTGCCCTTGACGATGCCTTTCTTCGCCGCGCGCTGCTTGGCGAGGGCCAGGCCGTTCTCGCTCATCAGCGCGCCGGCCTCGATATCGTTCTGCTTGGGGTGGAGCACGGTGACCATGAAGGTCAGCGCGCCCAGCCGCTTGTCGCCCTCTGCCGCCATCTGGCTCGCCAGCACGGCGCCGGTCTGCCCGCCCGAGCAGGCGGAGGAGACATTGACCTTGTCCGATCCGGTGATCTCGCAGACCACGTCGATCGCCTTGCGGCAGCAGCGGACGTAATCGTCCATTCCCCAGTGGCCGTTCTCCTTCACCGGGTTCTTCCAGCTGATCACGAAGCACTGGATGCCGTTGTCGACCTGCCACTTCACCACGGACTTCTCCGGGGACAGGTCGTTGATGTACATCTTGTTGATCTGCGGCGGAATTGTCAGCTGCGGTATGGCATAGACCTCGTCCGTCGCCGGGGCGTAGTGGATCACCTCCATCATTTCGTCGCGGTAGACGACCGAGCCTTTCGACGCGGCGACATTCTCGCCCAGCTTGAAGGGGCGCTTGTCGACCTGGCTGACCATGCCCTGGTTGTTGACCATGTCGTCGTAGGCGTTCTTCAGCCCCTTGATCAGTGACAGCCCGCCACTGTCGATCAGCCGCTTCTGCGCGGTCGGGTTGCCGATCAGGGTGTTGGTCGGCGACAGGCTGTCGATGATGATGTTGGAGATGAAGTTCGCCCGGTCGCGCTCAAGCTCGTCCAGTTCCAGTTCTTCCAACCAGTTCTTCATGCCCTTCTGCACGGCGAGATAATACTGCGCCCCGGCGCGGAAGAAGGGGTTGAACCGCCAGGCCGGGTCCATGAAGCGCTTGTCCTTGGGATCGGGCGCCAGTTCGGATTTTCCTGTTAGGATTTTCACCAGATCGTCGCCGAGCGTCTTGGCGTGGCGCATGGTGCGGGTGGGATCGCTGGCGGTCTCGCGCAGCAGCAGGGCGACCGCCCCGACGAAATCCTCGCGCGCCAGGCCCACCAGCGGTCCCAGTGCAGTTGTCGACTGCGCGGCTTCGTTTTCGAGCGGCGAACTCCCCTTGGCCATCCCAATCCCCGTCCGTTGTGTTCTGTTGGGAGGCAGCATGCACCGCGCGACGGGGCATTTCAAGCGCCCCGAACACGGTGCCGGAACGCTGCGAATTCCGCAGCGGAGAATGGTAAATTTAACCAATTTTCAAAGGCTCGTCGGGCATGTGCGAGCGGATATGGCAAGCCAGCCTGCACGCCAGAGCGACCCTCGCGATTCCGCGCCTTCCGCGCGGGCGACGGGTCGTGGGCCGCGTCCGGAGGTGGTCAGCCTGCCGCAGGACGCCGCGCCGCAGGTCGCAGAACGACCGCCGGAAGCCCGCCGGCCGACCCATGCAGCAACTGGACGGCGCAAGGCGGTCCGCAGCGCCACGCTTGACCTGATCGAGCCCAACTGGGTGCTGATGGCGCTGGTCATCGCCTGCATTCTGCTGCTCAATGGCATTGCTACGCTGACCTTGCCGACGCCGCTGACCATCCTTTTCGCGCTGGGCGCCATCGCGATTACCGGGGCGACTCCGCTGGCCAGCCGGATCGAGCAGGAACGGCTGCACGATCCTGCGCAACGCGCGCTGTGGATGGGGGCGGTGGTCGGCCTGCCGATGCTGCTGTTCGGCCTCGCGATCGGGCGCTGGACCGTGGGCAGCCATGCCCGTTGGGAAGATTCGATCGGCATGCTGGTCATCACCGCGGGGCTGGCGTCGGTCATCCTGCACCGCCGGGTGCCCAGCATCATCACCGCGCAGGTCGCGCTGTGGACCGGGGTCGCGGCGACCGAAGGCAGCCGGGGCACCTTCTTTGCCCTTGCCATCGGCGCGGCGGTGGGCCTGTACACCTCGTTCAACCAGGCCAGAGCGGACCGTGCCGCGCTGCTTGAACAGCAGGAACGCGAGCGCACCCAGGTCCGTGCCGAGGAAATCCTCCACGATTACGAGCAGACCGGGCAGGGCTGGTTCTGGGAAACCGACCGGCGCGGCATGCTGGTCTATGTCTCCCCGACCATCGGCGAGGCACTGGGACGTGCCTCGACGGCGCTGTTCGGACGGCCGTTCTCCGAACTGTTCGTGCTCGATGCCGATACGCAGGAGGGCGAGCGCACGCTGGCCTTCCACCTTTCCGCGCGTTCCTCGTTCACCGACCTTGCACTGCGTGCGGCGACCCCGGGGGAGGAGCGCTGGTGGGCGATCAGCGGGCGTCCGCTGTATGACGGCTTCGGCAACTACCTGGGCTTTCGCGGGTCGGGCAGCGACCTCACCGAAAAGCGCCGCTCCGAGGCGCACGCCACCCGCCTTGCGCGGTTCGATTCGCTTACGGGCCTCGCCAACCGTCCGCAGATGGCGCAGACGCTGGAAAAGATCCTGACCGCGCCGAACCTGGAACACTGCGCCTGCTCGGTGTTCCTGCTCGATCTCGACCGGTTCAAGCAGGTCAATGACACCATGGGCCACCCCGCCGGCGACGCGCTGCTCAAGCAGGTGTCGAGCCGGCTGGAGCGGGCGGTGGGCGAATATGGCCGCGTCGGCCGCCTGGGCGGCGACGAGTTCGAAGTGATCCTGCCCGGGCGCCACCGCCGCGAAGACCTTGCCACCCTTGCCCAGCGGATCATCGGCGACCTCAGCGAACCCTATTCGATCGAAGGCCACCGCGTGGTCATCGGCGCATCGTTAGGGATCGCCCTGTCGCCAGACGATGGCGTGACTGCCGAGGCGATCATCCGCAACGCCGACCTTGCGCTCTATGCCGCGAAGGACGGGGGACGCGGCCGCCACCACTTCTACGCCCCCGACCTCCACAGCGATGCCGAGGAGCGCCGCCAGCTCGAGCAGGACCTGCGCGATGCCCTGGCCCACGGCGGGCTGGAACTGCATTACCAGCCGGTGGTCCACACCGTGACCGAACGGATCACCGGGTTCGAGGCGCTGCTGCGCTGGAACCATCCCCAGCGGGGGCCGCTGTCTCCGGCAAAGTTCATCCCGGTGGCGGAGGATTCAGGGCTTATCGCCCACATCGGCGAATGGGCGCTGCGCACCGCGTGCCGCGATCTGGCGCACTGGCCGGACAACGTCCGCGTCGCGGTCAATGTCTCGCCGCTCCAGTTCGCCAATCCGGCGCTGCCCGCGATCATCACCAATGCGCTGGCCTCGGCGCAGGTCGATCCGTCGCGGCTGGAGCTGGAAATCACCGAAAGCGTGTTCCTGTCCGACGACGAGGGCGTGGATGCGATGTTCACCGCGCTCAAGCGCGTCGGCGTGCGTCTTGCGCTCGACGATTTCGGCACCGGCTATTCCTCGCTCGGCTATCTGAAGAAGGCGCCGTTCGACAAGATCAAGATCGACCAGAGCTTCGTGCGCGGCGCAACCATCACCGGCAGCCGCAATGGCGCGATCATTGCCTCGATCGTTAGCCTGGCCGAAGCGCTAAACATGGAAACCACGGCGGAAGGCGTGGAAACGCTCGACGAGCTCGACCTGGTGCGGATGCTGGGGTGCAGCCACGTCCAGGGCTATATCTATGAAAAGCCGCTCAGCCTCGAACAGGCCAGCATGCGCCTGGCCGTGGGGATGAGCGCAATCGCCAAGGGGCCGCGCGCCGCCCGCGCCACCCGCCAGACGATGCTGCGCAAGGTGGTGCTCGATCACGGCGGGCAGCACTACCAGGGCACCATTCGCAACATCTCCGCCACCGGGGCGATGGTCGAAGGGCTGTGGAACGTGCCGCCGGGAACGATCTTCCGGATCGTGCTGGCCGAAGGGCACGTGGTCACCGCCACGGCGCGCTGGTGCCAGGAAGACCGCATGGGGGTGGAATTCTCTACCGCGCTGGCGCTCGACGATGCGGGGCGGATCGCAATCATCAATCCGGGCGGCGGCGGCAAGCAGCGGCCTTCGATTCTGCGCCAGGGCAGCGCCTGAGCGCGCCGGAACGCTTCCCCGCGTTAGGCAATTCGAAACCATGTCTGCTTATCATGCAGTTTCAATTGATGATCAGGCTCAGCGGGGTGACGGCAGGTTTCATGTCGAAAGGTGAAGGATCGACTCTCGGGCGTCTGCGCGGCTTGCTGGGAAGCAAGGGCGGAGATGCTGCGCGCGCATCCGAACCTCCGGCTTCGAACCAGGAATTGCGCCAGGCGCTGTTGCTGCTGCGCGATTATGAAAAGTCGGGCCTCGGCTGGTTCTGGGCAAGCGACGCTGACGGGCTGATCACCTACGTTTCCGAATGCGTCGCCCAGACGATTCGCCGCCCGCGCGAGGAAATCCTGGGCAAGCCGGTCCAGTCGCTGTTCATCCTCGAACGCGACGAGGAAGACACGGTGGAGCGGACGCTGCCGCTGATCCTGTCCGCCCGCAAGACCTTCTCCGAACTGCAGGTGCGCGCCGCCAGCGAGGAAACCGAACTGTGGTGGTCGATCTCCGGCCGGCCGCAGTTTTCATCCAGCGGCGATTTCATCGGCTATCGGGGCAACGGCACAGATATTACCGCCCAGCGCCAGAGCACCAAGGACGCCTCGCGCCTGGCGCAGTACGATTCGCTGACCGGACTCGCCAATCGTCACCGCATGGGCAAGAAGCTGACCGCGACGCTGACCGCCTACAAGAGCGCCAACCGCGCCTGTGCGGTGATGATGATCGACCTCGACCGGTTCAAGCAGGTCAACGATACGCTGGGCCATCCGGCGGGTGACGAGCTGCTCAAGCAGGTTGCCCAGCGGCTGCAGCGCGTCGTGACCGACAAGACCTGCGAGATCGGACGCCTGGGCGGCGACGAGTTCCAGATCATGCTGCCGGATATCGACGATCGCGGTCGGCTGGGCGAGATTGCCAAGACCATCATCACCATGCTGTCGCAGCCCTACCAGATCGAGGGCAGCCGCTGCGTGATCGGGGCCTCGGTGGGCATCGCCATCGCACCGTTCGACGGGGTGAGCAGCGAAGAGCTGGTGCGTTCTGCCGACCTTGCGCTCTATGCCTCGAAGGGCGGCGGGCGCGGCCAGTTCCGGTTCTATTCGAGCGATCTTCATTCCGAGGCCGAGCGCCGTCGCCGGATCGAAGAGGACCTGCGCGATGCGCTGGGCAGCGATCAGATGCGGCTGGCCTACCAACCGATCATCGACACCGCGACCAACAAGGTCGTCACGCTGGAAGCCTTTGCCCGCTGGGAACACCCGGAGATGGGCAATGTGCCGCCCAGTATCTTCATTCCCATTGCCGAGGAAGCGAACCTGATCGGCGCGCTGGGCGACTGGGCCCTGCGGCAGGCCTGCATCGATACGGCGCAGCTGCCGGGCGGCGTGAAGGTTGCCGTCAATGTGTCGGCGGCGCAGTTTTCCAACCCCGGCTTCGCCTCGCTCGTAGCGCAGTCGCTTGCCCATTCGGAGCTTCCGCCCGAACGCCTGGAACTGGAACTGACCGAATCGATTTTCCTCGGCGACAAGGCCATGACCGAGGAAATGTTCACCCAGCTCAAGATGCTGGGAGTACGCCTCGCGCTGGATGATTTCGGCACCGGCTATTCCTCGCTCGGCTACCTCCAGCACGCGCCGTTCGACAAGATCAAGATCGACAAGTCGTTCATCCAGGGGGTGACCGATCCGTCCAGCCGCAATTCGGCGATCATCTCGGCCATCGTCAGCATGGCGAATGCCCTGAAGATGGATACGACCGCCGAGGGGATCGAGGCACACGACGAGCTTGATGCGATGCGCCGCCTGGGGGTGAGCCAGATTCAGGGTTACATCTACGCCGCCGCCGTTTCCTTCGAAGATGTCTGCGAAGCGATGATGAGCGGCGACTGGGTGATCGAGCCCCACGGCCCCAGCAAGTACCGTCCGGAACGCCGCACGGTGCTGCGCAAGGTCGGGCTGATCCACGAGGACCACCGCTACGAGGCGACGATGCGCAATCTCTCGCGCACGGGCTGCATGGTCGAAGGCCTGCTCGACGTACCGCTCGGCACGCAGTTCGTGGTCGATTTCGGCGAAGGCCAGCTGGCCGTGGCGATGGTCCGGCGCTCCGCCGGGTCGATGCAGGGGCTGGAATTCGAGATTCCGCTGGTTGACGACGGGGCCGGGGGGCTCTGCACGCGCCACCGCGTTTCGCCCTATGTCCTCGCCCAGGCCGGCCTGCCGCAGGCCGTGCCGGGTGCCGGGGGCTTCGTTCCGGCGCCGGGCGTGCCGCTCAGCCTGCCCAAGTTCGGCCAGGCGCCGCCCAACATGAAGAGCCTGCGGGTCGCCTGAGGTGCAAAGGCAGGCGCGCAAAGGCTGACAGGGCCGTCCAGTGCTGCTAACGGCGCGCGCATGACCGATCTGTCCGCCATCCGCAATTTTTCCATCATCGCCCATATCGACCATGGCAAGTCGACCCTGGCCGACCGGCTGATCCAGTTCACCGGGGGCCTGACCGAGCGGGAGATGAGCGCGCAGGTGCTCGACAACATGGATATCGAGCGCGAGCGCGGGATCACCATCAAGGCCCAGACCGTGCGGCTGAAGTACAAGGCGCGCGACGGCAGGGACTATGAGCTGAACCTCATGGACACGCCCGGCCACGTCGACTTCGCCTATGAGGTCAGCCGCAGCCTCGCGGCCTGCGAAGGCGCGCTGCTGGTGGTCGACGCGGCGCAAGGCGTCGAGGCGCAGACCCTCGCCAACGTCTACCAGTCGATCGAGCACGACCACGAGATCGTGCCGGTGATCAACAAGATCGACCTGCCTGCCGCCGAACCCGAAAAGGTCCGCAACGAGATCGAGGAAGTGATCGGCATCGACGCCTCCAACGCGGTGCTGGCCTCGGCCAAATCGGGCATCGGGATCGAGGACGTGCTGGAGGCCGTGGTCCAGCGCATCCCTCCGCCCAAGGGCGATCCCGCCGCGCCGCTGAAGGCGATGCTGGTCGACAGCTGGTACGATCCCTACCTTGGCGTGGTTATTCTGGTGCGGATTATCGACGGCGTGATCCGCAAGGGACAGCAGGTCAAGTTCATGGCCGGCGGGACCGAGCACCTGATCGACCGCGTCGGCTGCTTCACCCCCAAGATCGAGCAACTCAGCGAGCTGGGGCCGGGCGAAATCGGCTTTATCACGGCGCAGATCAAGGATGTCGCCCAGGCCAAGGTCGGCGACACGATCACCACGGTGAAGGGGGGCGCGACGGAGGCCTGCCCGGGGTTCAAGGAAGTCCAGCCGGTGGTGTTCTGCGGGATGTTCCCGACCGACGCCGCCGACTTCGAGAAACTGCGCGAATCGATCGCCAAGCTGCGGCTCAACGATGCCTCGTTCAGCTTCGAGATGGAGAGCAGCGCGGCGCTGGGCTTCGGCTTCCGCTGCGGGTTCCTGGGGCTGCTCCACCTGGAGATCATCCAGGAGCGTCTGACCCGCGAATACGACCTTGACCTGATCACCACTGCGCCTTCGGTCGTCTACCGCATCCAGCTGCGTAAATCGAAGACCGATGACGCGCGCGAGATCCTGCTCCACAACCCCGCCGACTACCCCGATCCCAGCCGGATCGAGCAGATCGACGAACCGTGGATCAAGGCGACGATCTATACGCCCGACGAATACCTGGGCAGCATTCTCAAGCTCTGCCAGGACCGGCGCGGCATCCAGACGGGCCTTACCTATGTCGGCGGGCGAGCGCAGGTGCAGTACGAGCTGCCGCTCAACGAGGTGGTGTTCGATTTCTACGACCGGCTTAAGTCGATCAGCCGCGGGTACGCCAGCTTCGACTATGAACAGATCGGGCTGCGCGAGGGCGACCTCGTCAAGATGAGCATCCTCGTCAACAACGAGCCGGTCGATGCGCTGTCGATGATCGTCCACCGCAGCGTGGCCGAGGCGCGCGGGCGGCACATGTGCGAGCGGCTGAAGGACCTGATCCCGCGCCACCTGTTCAAGATCCCGATCCAGGCGGCGATCGGCGGCAAGGTGATCGCGCGCGAGACCATCGCCGCGATGCGCAAGGACGTGACCGCCAAGTGCTATGGCGGCGACATCACCCGCAAGAAGAAGCTGCTGGAAAAGCAGAAGAAGGGCAAGGCCCGGATGCGCGAATACGGCAACGTCCAGATCCCGCAGGAAGCCTTTATCGCCGCGCTCAGGATGGGCGAGGAATAGCGCCGGCTGCTGAAAAAAGAGCCGGGCCGCCGGGGAAGGGGGGTGGTTTTCCCGCGGCAGCCCGGACTCAGATTATCCTGCCCATGATTCCCCAGCGCACGGCTTCGGCCATGTTGTTGGAGCGGGTCTTGATCAGGATATTGTTGCGGTGTGCCTCCACCGTCTTGCGGCGGATTCCCAGCCTTTCTGCAATCGACTGGCTCGACAGTCCGTGCGAGGCCAGTTGCAGCACCTCCAGCTCGCGCGCCGACAGGTCGTTGGTGCGCGGCCGGCGTGATGGAGCGGGGGCATTCACCCCGCCCCTTTCTGCGAATGTCGGAAGATCGACCACCACCGCGCTGCGCGGGCCGGGGCTGATCTGCTTCGCATAGCGGACGGGCTGGCCAGATTCGGTGTGCCATCCCCGGTCCCCGTTGGCCGCAGTGGCCACGGTGTCGCCGTTGGAGCGCGTCTGGAACCTGCGAATCGCCTCGACCAACAGGGCCAGATCGCCGGGCCAGGCGACGTAGTCTTGCGCACCCGCGTGCATGGCCGAGACCACATCGCGCAGCTGCACTTCGGCGGAGTAGCAGATGGCCCGCGACTGGCGCGGGATCGCACCCAGCAGTTCGCGCGTCTCGTCCTGATCGTTGAGCAGGAACAGCTGCGGTTCGCAGGGGGAAATATCGATCGGGTCAGCCGGGTCGAGCGGTACGGCGTTGATCCCTTCCTTGCTCAGGCTGAAGGCGATCAGCGCGCGCCGCTTCCAGTCGCTGTCGATGACGAAGATGTTCAAGACGGATTCCACATCCCGGATTGCAATAATGACAACGCGTCAGCGCTATTCGGACTGGCTGCGCGCCGCAAAGGCAGCCCTGGCCTGCTCGGCTCGAGGAGATGCCCGGTCGATCCGGATTAGCTCAGGGCGGCTCCACGCCGCGAGGCCTGCCGCGTCGGACAGGGCAGCGGAGGCATGGTTCTGCAAATCTGCTGCGATCACCCGATCCAACTTTGACATGTTTGCTCCCTTTCGGGCCTCGTGCCGGGACTGCGGCCGGGCCCCGTTTGCTGCGTGGTCTGCGTTGACCTCCGCTGCTGCGATCCGAATGGCTGCGTGCCGGTTGAGTGCCGCTCAAGGAAGTTTGAAACTGTTTCGAACCCCCTTGGCCGGGATTATTTTCATTTCAGAATGGGTATTGTTGTTTCAAGATAAACTAATGAAATTAGCGGATATCGTGTGGATTTTTCCAGCGTTCAGCGATCCGGAGCGTGTCACACTCTTTGCGACGGGCCGTTATTGACGGGATCGGGATTGAAACTCGCGCGTTACGCCATCATTTGAAGGCGGAGTGATGCACGGTCACTTGATGAAATCCCCCAGGAGAAACTGTGAACTGCGACTTGGACCGCCGCAGCAGCGAGGCAGCGTCCCTGCTTGCCGAGCTTGAGGCGGTTGTCGCGGATCCGGTGTTCAGCCGCTCCCCCGCGCAGATCCGGATGCTGAAGTATCTGGTGGAAGCCAGCGCGGCGGGCGAAGGCGCGATGCTCAAGTCCTATACGGTCGCGGTGGAAGGGCTCGGCCGCGACGAGGACTTCGATTCCCAGACCAACACCTATTCCCGGGTGCTGGCCGCGCGGCTGCGCCGCTCGCTTGATGCCTTCTATCGCGGGCCTGGGGCCACTCGTGAGTGGCGCCTCGATATTCCGCAGGGCTCTTATGAGGTTCACCTGGTCCCCAATTGCGCTGTTCAGACGCCGTTGCCGGAGCCCGCGCAGCTGGTTGTGCGTTTGAGCCCGCTGCTGCGCAGGCGGCTGGTCTGGGCGGGGGCGGCGACGGTTGCCGCGCTGCTGCTGGCCGCGATTGCCTATCTGTATTTCTCCGCGCGCAGCGATGCGGCGCGCTGGCAGACGGCCAATTTCCCGCGTGTCATGGTCCAGACCGATGCTTCGGGATCCCCCGGCGGGGCTGAGCGGATGGACAATGTCGGCCGCGCGTTCGAAGGGGCGATCAGGCAGTATGAATCGGTCCGGCTGGCCGAACGGGTCGAACCCGAAACCCAGTACATCCTTGCCCTGGCACCTGCTGGCACCAGCCGCAGCGAAATCCAGGTCGACCTGATCGACCACCTGCGCAACCGCCGCCTGTTTTCCGGCACTGTCGCGCTGTCGGGTGGAACGGAACTGACCGCGCAGGAGCGGCAGGCGCTTGAACGGACGGTCTTCGCCCTGTTCGGCTTTTCGGGCGTGGTCACCTCGCTTGAAACCCGTAACAGCTTTTCGGCCAATACCCCGTTCGATTGCTGGCTACGCTTTAGCAATTCGGTGGTGACCGAAGGATCGGCGATCGACCCGGAACTGACCGACTGCGCGCAGGACTGGTACAAACAAACGCCGAGCCATCCGCTGGCCGGGGCGATCCATGCCTGGATGCTGGGCAGCGCCACCCTGACCGACCCCCCCGGTTCACGCCGCGACGAGCGTCTGAACGAGGCGCTGCGCATCGCCGAGCGGGCGCACGCGCTTGATCCCGGATCGCGGCTGGCCACAATGTCGCTGGCGCGGACCTATGGCCTGCTGGGCGATACCGAAGCGCTGCGCCGGATGGCAGCCGAGGTTTCGCAGAAGGGTGATCTCAATCCCGACATCTACAGCACGATGGGCCTGCTGCTGGTGTTGCAGAACGACATGTCGGGCGAAGCCGAGCTGGACCGGGCCCTCGCCTTTCATCCGGCGCCGCCATCGCGCTATTTCATCGGCAAGTTCATCGCGGCGATGATGCGCGATGATCCGCGGGCCGCCGGAGCCGCGCTGGAGCGGATCATGGCGGGCGACCGCTCGTCATACTGGACCCTCTATCTGCGCACCGCCTACCTCGCCCGGACGGGTGATATCGTCGCAGCCCGCCGGTTCTGGAGCAGTGGCACCGCCAATCACCCGATTCTGCGGCTGTACCCGCACTACGTCATCGGCAACGCGCCCGCCGCGCCCGCGGTAAAGCAGCGCCTGCGCGAGTGGATGGGGCCGGTGATCGACCGCTAGAGCCCGGTCTTGCCCGCGGGACATGATGCCGAGAGGCCAAGCTGGCATGCACGGCGGTCATAGACATCTGCCTGGGCCGCGTTCTTCGCTCCGCCAAGTCCTTCACGCAGCATGAAGGCATAGTTGACGCAGGCCTGCGCGCGGCCGCCGTTGCAGCCAGTCAGGAAGAACGATCGTGCACGCACGTCATCGCGCGCGCCACCCCAGCCATTGAGCAGCAGCACCCCCATTGCGGAGCACCCTAGCGCTTGTCCCGAAGTGCAGGCGGGTTCGGCCAGCGCGCGGGCGCGGACTTCGTCCTTGGGGCCGCCGAACCCATAGATCAGCACGCTCGACAATCCTGCGCAGGCGAGCGAATCGCCCGCCGAGCAGCCCTTTTCAAGCACGCTGCGGGAATTGTTCTGGTCGGCTGGACCGCCGGTCCCGTCAAGCATGTAGACCCCCAGCTTGCCGCAGCTGCGGTAGTCGTTCTGACTGCAGCCCAGCTGGAAATAGGCCCGGGCGCGGGCCAGGTCGCGCGGTGCCCAGAGCGGGCTGGCACCTTCGCCGCTCCAGACCAGGCCGATCCAGTGGCACACGCCCTTGTAGCCCAGGGTGCAGCCCTTTTCCTGGTTGATCCGGGCCTGGACATCGTCGCGTGGACCGCCGACGCCCGCCGCCTGCTGGACGCCCAGCCAATAGCAACTGCCGGAATCGTTGCCCGCGCAGCCCTTTTCATAAAGCTGCCGCGCCCGGGCATCGTTGGGCGGACCGATCTTGCCGGATATGAACAGCAGGCCAAGTTCGCCGCAAGCGGCCGCGTAGCCCAGGTTGCAGCCACGTTCGTAATGATCACGCGCCGCCAGCAGGTTGACCGGTTCTCCGCGGCCCGCATGGAGCAGGACGGCATAGTTGTAGCAGGACTGGGCGACGTTCCCGCTGGTGCACGATCCATAATACAGGCTTGCGGCACGTGCCGGATTGGCCGGTCCGCCCAGCCCGTTCAGCAGAAGATAGGCCTGCCGGGCGCAGGCCAGCTGGTTGTTCGCGGCGCAGGACGTCTCATAGTAGGGTCTGGCCCGCGAGTAATCGCCACGATCGAAGGCCTGGTCGCCCAACAGGGCAAAGTTCGGCGGCGGAGCGGCGGGTCGCACCTGCGCCGGTGGAACTGCGCGCTTCGGCGGCTTTGGAGCGGCGCGGACCGTCGCCGCCGGGCGCGGCGTTTCGGCCTTGCGCGGCTGGGGCCGGACACACTCACGCTGGAAACGCGCCGGGCTGGTGACGCGCAGCACCTCGCATTCGACCGGATCGGCGGCATGGGCCGATGCCGCTCCGGCGAGGCCGAGCAGCAGGGCCAGCAGCAGGGCGATCAGCTTCTGCATTTGCTCAGTTCGAACTGCGTGATGCCCGAAACGAGCACCCGGTCTCCGGAGCGGCTGAATTCGAATTTGTCGGCAATGATCGGCCCCTCGGGTCGGACGAAGAAGGGATAAGTCTTGGTCACGCCGTTGATGGTGATGGCCAGTGTGATCAGGCCGGTCTGCCGGATGGTGAATGGCGCGGTGCAGCCGCGAATGGACTGGTCGATCACCCAGTCGCCCAGCAACCAGGCATGATCCGCCGCCTGCGTTTCGCGGATGGGAATTTCCGCTCCGTTTTTTCCCACCGTGAGACTGCCCTGCGGGCTGGTGCGGGAAGACGGGGACAGCAAGGACACCATCAGGATCGCCGCCGTGACCATGACCGAGCCGAACAGCGCGGTCTTGCGCCAGTTTCGGGGAGGCGTGGGCCTGTCCCGTATGGCGGGCGCCGCGCTCTTCGCCTGCGCTAGCTCCGCTGGCGGGGGAGGGGCTTCCGCATGTTCCTGTGCGCTCGCGGGCGGTTCGGGCGAGATCAGCGGCAGTGGAGCGGGCGACTCGGCCGCAGCGGGCCCTGACTCGGCCAAGGCCGCGTCCGCGCCCAGCCGGATCAGCGCGGCTTTGGCAAAGCCGCGCACGATCTGGCTGTCGTCGAGCGCCAGCTTGCGCAGCAGGTCCAGCGCGAGAGGAGCCTCCGCCGCGTCGGAGGCGGCAATCGCTTCAAGGTCTTCCACCGCGCTGCCGCGTTTGACCTTGTCCTTGCTGTTGGCGCGGCTCACCAGCGCCCTTGGCAGGGCAAGCGGTTTCCACACCGGGTTGCGCGCCAGCACCACCGCGCCGCCGCCCCGCAGGTTGAACACGTCGGGGGTCTGCCCCGGCGCTTCGCTGCGCATCCGCACCCGGACGTAATCGAACAGTTCGCTGAGCGTGATCTTGCCGTCGCCGGTCGAATCGGCGCGCCCGGTCTCGATCCCCTCGATCAGGCAGCGGGTGAAGACCGACTGGACCGATCCGTCGAATTCCTTCTCCCCCGCCAGTTGCACCGCGGTGGAGGCGGTGACGATCGCGGTGCCCTTTTCCTCCGGGTTGCCGAAATCGGCCTGCGACACGGCCAGGTCTCCGACCTTCTTGGGGATCATGGCCTCGATGAAGGCGCCGGAATAGCAGGCATCGATCACCAGCACCTTCTGTCCGGCGCGGCTGTCGTCCATCTGCTGGCGCACGAAGGCCGCGCTGAGCGCGGTAGCGGAAAGCCGCTCGCGCTCGGTATCGGTGGTGGCGAAATAGAGCCGGCCCCAACGGTCTTTCAGCCCGTGACCGGAAATCACCAGCAGGTTGAGATCGTCGGGCAGGCCCTGGTCGAAGAAATCGTGCAGTTCGACCTGCGCCGACTTGGTATCGGCATCCTCGCACAGGCGGACCTCATAGCCGCCCACGTCGGCCCGTTCGAGCAGCGCCTTCAGCCGCCGTCCATCTCCTACCGGTGAAGCGAGCGGCGGGATGGCGGGGTCGGCATAGCGGCCGCATGCCAGGATCAGGGCCCGCCGCGCCACGGTGGATCAGGCCCCGCCCTTGGCGCCTTCGCCGCCCGGCTGGATCGTCTGGATCAGCACCTTGGCCAGGGCATGGGGATCGAGCTCGTCCATGCTGCCGGTAACCGTGAAGCTGGTGCCCGCTCCTTCGGGCCGGATTTCCAGCTTCAGGCCCTTGGGCTGGCGCGAGATCCAGTCGCGCAGGGTGGTGATCATCGGCTGCATCGCCCCGCCCAGCGCGGCCGATCCGACGGTCAGCACCACTTCGGTCAGGGTGATCGCATCGCCTTTCGCGCCAGCGGGCATGGCGCCGGCCGGGGGACGGTCGGCCAGCACGCCTGCGATCGCTTCGAGTTCGCGCATCAGCGCCGGGGTCATTGCGGCCAGTTCAGCCGTGTCGAAATGGTCGCCGCCGCTCAGGCTGATCCGCAAGGCATGGTGCCCGCTCATCGCATTTCCCCCGGTTGAAGCCGCAGTTGTGCAAGCTTTTCAGTGAGTCTGTCAATCGGATTGCCCCCGATGCCGCGCCCCTGCCCTGACGTCCTGGCGCAGGGAAGGGGGGCGGGAGAAGGGCAGCGGGGATTGACGCGGGAACGATGAACTTCACTTGGCGTTCAGGCTGCGGCTGGTTATAGGCCAGTGCCATGCACGCCCGTTCACCGCTGAAGCTCGCCCTCCTTGCCACCGTCTCTGCGGCGCTGGTGCTGACTTCCGGCTGCGCCGGGCGCGGCAACAAGGCGAAGGATACCGCTTTCGTCGCGCGCGACGTCGATACGCTGTACATGGCAGCCAAGGACCGGCTGGATCGCGGCGACACCAAGGTGGCCGCCGCCCTGTTCGACGAGGTGGAGCGCCAGCACCCCTATTCGCCCTGGGCCCGCCGCGCCCAGCTGATGAGCGCGTTTTCCTATTACGTCGCCCGCGATTACACCAAGGCGGTGCAATCGGCGCAGCGCTTCCTGTCGATCCATCCCGGCAACCGCGACGCGCCTTATGCCTATTACCTGATCGGCCTGTGCTATTACGAGCAGATCAACGACGTGGCGCGCGACCAGAAGACCACCAAGCAGGCGCTCGACGCGCTGACCGAAGTGTCCCGGCGCTATCCCAACACCCGCTATGCCGCCGACGCGCGGCTGAAGATCGACCTCGTCAACGATCACCTTGCGGGCAAGGAAATGGACATCGGCCGCCACTATCAGCGTTCGGGCAAGTGGCTGGCTGCGACGCTGCGCTTCCGCAACGTGCTTGATCAGTACCAGACCACCAGCCACACCCCCGAAGCGCTCTACCGCATGGTCGAAAGCAACCTGGTGCTGGGCATCCCGGAAGAGGCGCAGAAGTCTGCTGCGGTCCTGGGTGCAAACTATCCCGGCAGCGAGTGGTACAAGAAGGCCTATGACCTGATGCAGGAACACGCGCCGAACACCGCTGCGCGCTGATTGCCCGAATCCGGTTCCGACCGATTCGGCAGGAAGCCGGAGCGCGATTTGTCGAGCCTGCGGGGCAACTTCTACCTGACCGGTTGACAATTGCGGCCACTGGGCGCTGATAGGGGCGCTCATGCTTTCGCAGAAGACCCGCTATACGATCCGTGCGCTCCAGCACCTTGCCGACACCTGGCGGCAGGGACCGGTGCGGCTCGACACGATTGCCGAGGCGCAGAACATCCCGCGCAAGTTTCTGACCGTGATCCTGTCAGAAATGGTCCGCGAAGGACTGGTGCTCTCCACGCGCGGCCGCGATGGTGGGTACGAACTGGCGCTGCCCCCGGTCGACATCCGCTATGGCGACATCATCCGCCTGACGCGCGGCAGCCTGGCGCTGGTTCCCTGCGCCAGCCGCAACGCGCACGAACATTGCAACAACTGCCTGCCCGAGGCGGAATGCCGCCTGCGCGGCCTGATGCTGACCCTGCGCGACGAGATGGCGACCATGCTCGACCGGATGACGCTGGCAGACGAGATCACTCTCGAACCACCCTTCGCGGACTGACAACGGATCGCCGCAGGAAAGCTGCGCTTCGTCGCCGACAAGCGAAACTCGTCTTGTCTACTCTAATGGTAGAGATACAACGGGCGGCGAAAGGAGACAGTCCATGCCGGACCGCGCCGCGCCGAACCAGCCAGCCCGACAGAGTGACCGCAAGGCCGATGGGCAGGCGCCCATCGAGGCGGTCGCGCGAGCGATTGGCGAGATGCGCTATGGCACGATCCAGCTGACCGTCCATGACGGGCGCGTGGTGCAACTCGATGTCACCGAGCGCCAGCGTTTCTCCTGACCGACCAACCCCGCCGGGGCGGCAGCGCATGACCGCCCCGGCACCTACCTAAAGACCCTGTTTGGCCAGACCGGACCACCGGATGCGCCCATTCTCCTTACCAAGGAATTGGCCATGCATTCGTTCGTCCGCATTTCGCTGCTCGCTTCGGCGGCATTCGTTTCCCTGCCTGCCTTCGCCGCCGAAGTCGGCGCGGGCGAGGCGCCCCAGACCACTTCCGCCGGGACCGGCGCCAGCGACGAGGCCGCCGACATCGTCGTCACTGCCCGCCGGCGTCTGGAAACCTCGCAGGAAGTGCCGCTGGCGATCTCGGTGGTCGGCGGTGACCACATCGACAACACCGGGGCCTTCAACGTCGGGCGGCTCCAGGCGCTGACCCCCACGGTCCAGTTCTACACCTCCAACCCGCGCAACAGCACGGTCAACATCCGCGGCATCGGCGCGCCGTTCGGCCTGACCAACGACGGGATCGAGCAGGGCGTCGGGATCTATGTCGACGACGTCTATTATTCGCGCGTCGCCTCGGCGACTTTCGACTTCCTCGACGTGAAACAGATCGAGGTGCTGCGCGGGCCGCAGGGCACACTTTATGGCAAGAACACCACGGCGGGGGCGATCGCCATCACCAGCCGCCAGCCGACTTTCGATTTCGAAGGCCGCGCCGAAGTGACGGTGGGCAACCTGTCGTTCAAGCAGGCCAAGGCGGCGATTTCCGGCCCGCTGTCGGACACCGTGGCGGCGCGCCTGGCGATCTCCTCGACCAGCCGCAAGGGCACGGTGTTCAACGTCAAGACCGGCAACTGGATCAACGAGCAGGACAACCTGGGCCTGCGTGCCCAGCTGCTGTGGAAACCCAGCGACGCGCTCGAAGTCCTGCTCCAGGGCGATTACAGCACGCAGGACCCCGAATGCTGCGCGCAGGTCTATGTCCGCACCGGGGCGACCCAGCGTGCGCTCAGCCGGCAGTACGCCGCGCTCGCCGCCGCGCAGGGTTATGCCGTGCCCAGCACCAATGCCTTCGACCGCGTGACCGACGTCGATGCGGACCTCAACGCGGGCAACAAGATCGGCGGGGTCAACCTGCGGGTGAAATGGGATCTGGGGCCGGGCAGCCTGACTTCGGTCACCGCCTGGCGGTTCTGGGACTGGAAGCCCGCCAACGACCGCGACTTCACGGGCCTGCCGATCACCACCCTGTCGCAGAACCCGTCGCAGCAGGACCAGTGGACCCAGGAATTCCGCTATGCGCAAAGCGGCGACCGGCTGGACT
>JAYRMP010000034.1:0-31274 GCA_041912655.1 Novosphingobium sp.
GCGGCGCTCGGCCCGCCGCGCGTTGGTGGAGGCGCTGTACCGCAAGGCCGGCCTCAGCCTCGTTGCCGATGTGGCGGCTTTGGCCGCCGCGCCGCGCATCGCCGCGAAAACCTCGGCGGTGGACTACATGCGCCGCAACTACACCCCCAATGGCCGGCCGCTGGTCCCGGTGATCACGCTTCAGGCGATCGGCGACGGGGCGACCTCGCCCTCGCTCCAGCAGGCTTACATCGATGCCGCGCCGCCGCGCATGGCGCAGGGGCTGTGGCTGGATGCGGCAGGACATTGCGGGATGAGCAAGGAGGCAGCCATCACCGCGCTGCGCCAGCTGGAGGCGCGGATCGACGAAGGGCGCTGGCCTAACCCGCCTGCCGGCACGGTGCTGCACGAACCCGCGCCGATGCTGCGCCCTTGCCTGCGCGGAGGGAAGTGCGAGTAGCGGTTCGCACTCCCTTCGCCCGATGCCTCAGCGCAGTCCCTTGCGCTCGATGGTGTAGCCTTCCGGCCCGTTGCACAGGCGGCAGTTCGCGCCGGTGAAGGTGCGCGCCGCGGTCTGGTCGCCGTGCAGCTGCCATTCCAGCCAGTCGACCGCCGCCGCCGCAACCGCGCCGCCGTTGGGCTTCAGGAAGGTGCCGCCGTGGCCGACGGGGAAATTGACCTGCACGGCGGGCACGTGGTCGATCTTGCGGTAATCGTCGCCGCCATTGGGGAAGGCGACGTCACCCGGCCCGCCGAGGAAGTAGACGACAGGCGTGTGCAACGTCTTTAGCAGCGACTTGTCGACCGTGATGCCCTGAATCGGGTTCGAGCCATCGGCGAAGACCCCGCTGTTGTGGATCAGCACCGCGCGAATCCGCTTGTCGCCAGCCGCCTGCAGCGCCTGGAGCCCGCCGCAGGAATGGCCGGCGACCGCGACCTGGGCCGGATCGATCCGCCCGGCATAGCGGCTGCCCTTGCGCCCGTTCTCGGCCAGCGCCCAATCGAGTCCGGCCAGCACGTCCCGGGTCGTGGTGGCGACGGGCGGCAGCTTGCCGCTGGCATCGGGCGCGCGCTCGGCGCGCTTTTCGGTGGCGGTCGGCCCGCTCAGCACGCGGCCCGGGGCGACCACGAGGTAGCCGTGCGAGGCAATCTCGAGCAGGTGCTGGCGCGCGCTCGCGCCGTCATCGCGGCAGCCGCCGTTGCCCCAGACCAGCACGCCGAGCTTGCGCTTGCCCAGCATGGACATGTCCGCCGGGCGGTAAACGACGTGGTTCGCGAGGCTCGGATCGACCTCCATGATCGCGGGATAGGGGCCGCTGCCCGGCCCGTTGGGCATGGCATCGTAGGCCGCGCGCGCCGCATCGACCGGGCTCGGCGGCGGAGCCGGTTGAGCCAGCAGCGGCCCCGCCGCCGCGATTGCCGCCAGTGCCATCCATCCCTTGCGCATTTCCGGTCCTTCCTCAGTTTCGATTTGCCCGCGAACCTAGAGAGAAGAGGCTGCGGCGCAAGCCCTTGCATATGCCTTCCTGCGCCGAATGCGGACAGGCCCTCTGCCCACCGAACCGGCGCGATGCCGCAAAATGTCAGGATTGCGCGTGTTTTCCGCGCGTGGCAGACTGTCGCATCGGGATCAGATTGCAGTTGCAAGCGCTTGCGATTGGCATTACCAGATTGCTATGTCTCATTGCTAAATTGCATCTTGAAACCGGATGCAGGCAGTGAGGGAACGGGTGGGGAGAGGAAAGTGATGCCGCATATCATGCTCGCCACCGGTGACCTTGCGATGGACCGCGAGGATTACGACGAAAGCTTCGTCGCCACCCGTGACGTGCTGCGCAGCGCGGACGTGACTTTCGGCCAGCTCGAAACCAGCTTTGCCAGCAGCGGCACACGGCTGCCGCAGGCGCGCCACGCGGTGCTGGCCCGGCCCGAAGGGGCGGCGGCGCTGGGCCGGGCGGGCTTCGACGTGATCTCGATGGCAGGCAACCATTGCATGGACTGGGGGCGCGAGGCGTTCTTCGAAACCCGCGCCCACCTGGAAGCCGCCGGGATCGCCGTGGTCGGCGCGGGCGCGGACATTGCCGAGGCGCGCCGCCCGGTGATCCGCACTCTGGGTGACGGCACCCGGCTGGCGGTACTGGCCTATTCTTCGATCCTGCCGCATTCCTACTGGGCGGACGAACGCCGCCCCGGCTGCGCGCCGATGCGCGCCCACACCGTCTACGAGCAGATCGAGCACGACCAGCCCGGCACCCCGGCGCGGATCCACACCTTTCCCCACCGCGAGGATCTGGCGGCGATGGAGGCCGATATCCGCGCGGCGAAGGAGCAGGCCGATGTCGTGGTGGTCTCGCAGCACTGGGGCATCCATTTCGTCCGTGCCGAGATCGCCGACTACCAGCGCGACGTTGCCCGTGCGGCAATCGCCGCCGGGGCCGACGCGATCCTGGGTGGCCATGCCCACATCCTGAAGGGGTGCGAGCTGATCGAAGGCAAGCCTGTGTTCCACTCGCTCTGCAACTTCGCCACCGACCTGAAGATGGACGAGGCCCACGCAAAGTCGAAAAGCTGGAACGAGATCCGCGTGCTGGCCGAGGAGTGGGAGCCTGACTTCGAGGGTCTCTACAACTTCCCCACCGCCGCGCGCCTGTCGATGATCGCGCGGCTGGAGATCGGCGAGGGCAAGCTGCTGCGCGCCGGGTTCCTGCCGCTATACATCGGCCGCGATGCCGTGCCGCACATCGTGGCCCCGGGCAGCGCCGAACACGCGCAGGTCGTCGATTACCTCGATGCCGTCACCCGCGAGGCCGGGCTCAATGCCCGCTACCGCACCGGCGCCGACATGGTCGAGCTGGTCGCGGCATGAGCGGCCGCCGCGCCCTGTCGATGGAAGCATGGGTCGGGCTCTACCTGCTGCTCTACCTGCCCAACGTCATGCTCACCCGCTATGTCACGCAGGTGCCCCATGCTCTGCTGGGCCGCCCGCTGACCGGGCTGGAGACACTGCCCGCGACGCTGATCTTCAACTGGGGCTTCACCTATCTGTTCATCTGGCTGTCGGGCTGGCACCGGGATGCCAATGCCGTGACCATCGCGGGCCTGCGCATTCCCTGCCCGACCTGGATGACCTTCCTGTCGGGGATCGGCACTTCACTGGTGCTGTTCACCGTGCCGCTGTCGTTCACGTTCGAAGGTGTCTCGATCCCCTTCATCCAGCTGATCATGCGCGGCGACATCCTGATCATCGCGCCGATCGTCGACCTGCTGTTCGGGCGCAAGGTGCGCTGGTGGTCGTGGGTGGCGCTGGCGATGGTCATGGCGGCGCTGGTCATCACCCTGGCAGACCGGGGCGGACTCTACCTGCCGCCGATCGCGATCCTGACGGTGGTGCTCTACACGCTCGGCTATTTCATCCGCCTCGCGGTGATGAACCGGCTGTCGAAGAACGGCGATCCGGCCACGGTGCGGCGCTATTTCGTCGAAGAAAAGATGGTCGCCCTGCCGCTGTCGGTCGCGGCGCTGGCAGCGGTATCGGCTTCGGGCATCGGCGGGCAGGCGGGCGAACTGGCCTTCGGCTTCGTCGGGGTGTGGAGCGACGGCGTGATCTGGCCGCTGTTCCTGATCGGCCTGACCCTGGCGATGATCGGGGTGGTGGCGATCATCATCCTGCTCGATCCCAACGAGAACGCCTATTGCGTCGCGCTGGAACGCGCCGCCAGCCTGGTCGCGGGCGTCGGCGGTTCGGTGCTGCTGGCCTGGATGTTCGCGCAGAAGATGCCGCGCCCGGCCGAACTGCTCGGCGCTGCGATCCTGATCGCCGCCATCGTCCTGCTTTCGCTGGCCCCGCGCCATGCTGCCCGCAAGGCGGCCCAGCGCGCACGGGCCGAAAATCCGTAATCGACTTTCCCCCGCAGGAGGCGGGGCGCCAGTTCACATGAGGGAGTGTGGGGAAATGACCAAGACAACCAGGGCAGTGCGCCTGAGCACCGCGATTTCGACTGCCGCGCTGGCATTGGCCTGCGCGGCTCCGGCCTTTGCGCAGGACACCGCTGCCGATGGGGAAGAGGCCGACGCGATCGTCGTTACCGGCAGCCGCATTCGCGGGATCGCGCCGGTCGGCTCCAATGTCATCGCGATCACCAGCGAAAAGCTGGCGCAGGAGCCGGTGACCTCGACCAACGACCTGCTGCGCCGGGTGCCGCAGGTGGTCTCGCTCGGCGCCAACCGCAACGGCGGTTCGGCCCAGAACGGCGCGGCCAACGCCACGCGCGGCGCGGGCATCAACCTGCGCGGGATTTCCACCAACGCCACGTTGATCCTCTACGATGGCAAGCGGCTTCCTCCCCAGGGGACCCAGGGCCAGTACACCGATCCGTCGGTGATCCCGCCGATCGCGCTGGAGCGGGTCGAGGTCGTCGCCGACGGCGCCTCCGCCGTCTATGGCTCGGACGCGATCGCCGGGGTGGTCAACTTCATCCTGCGCCGCAACTTCGACGGGATCGAGATGCGCGCGCGCGGCGGGATCGCGCAGGGCGGGTTCGAGGAACACCAGATCTCTGCCATCGTCGGCAAGCGCTGGGATACCGGATCGTTCATGATCGCGGGCGAACTGACCCACAACAGTGCTCTGCTTGGCCACGACCTCGATTTCTACCAGGACGACAACCGCTATCGCGGCGGTCGCGACCTGCGCGTCACCAACTGCGATACCGGCACGATCACCGCCAGCGGCAAGACCTATGCGATCCCCGCCGGCGGGGTGACCGCTGCCAATGTCTCCACCCTGGTCGCGGGCACGTCCAACAAGTGCTTCTACAACGCCTATGACACGGTGATCCCGGAGCAGACCCGCTACAACGTGATCGGCAATGTCAGCCAGGAACTGGCGCCCGGCGTGCGCGTGTTCGCGGACGGGTTCTATTCCTATCGCAAGGGCTGGATCGGCGGGCTGACCAACATCAGCGCGACCGTGCGCAACACCAACCCGTTCTTCGTCACCCCGGTTGCCGGCCTGACTTCGGTCAGCGTCAACTGGTCGCTGGTGCCGACCAACAACGGGCTCGACATGAACCCCTACTGGGGTTCCAGCTGGAACCTGTCTGGCGGGATCGAGGCCCAGCTGATGGGTGACTGGAAGGCCACCGCCTATTACGCCCACGGCGAGAGCGAGGACGTGGCCGACCGCCACGTCGGCGTCGATACCGGGGCGCTCAATGCGGCGCTGGCCGACACCAACCCGCTCACCGCGCTCAACGTGTTCGGCGGGCCGAACAACCCGGCGACCATCGCCAAGATCCGCGACCGCCTGTTCGTGATCACCGGGCGCACCCGCCTCGATGTCGCCAACCTGCAGCTCGACGGTTCGCTGGTCCAGCTGCCGGGCGGCGCGGCGAAGCTGGCGGTGGGCGGCGAATACCGCAAGGAATACACCTTCACCGACCTGCTGTCGGGGCAGAGCACCAACCCGCTCAGCGTCAAGGACGCAGGTTCGCGCACGGTCAAGGCGCTGTTCGGCGAACTGTTCGTGCCGATCTTCGGCGCGGACAACGCCGTGCCGGGCTTCCAGCAGCTCTCGCTCTCGATCGCCGGCCGCTATGAAAAGTACAGCGATTTCGGCAGCACTTCGAACCCCAAGCTGGGCCTGACCTGGAAGCCTGTCGAGATGCTGACCCTGCGCGGCAGCTACGGCAAGTCGTTCCGCGCGCCGACCTTTACCGAGGTTTCGACCATCGCGGGCGGCGCGGGGCTCTATTACGACACCCTGCCCGGCGCGAACGGCAACCAGAGCGGCATCGGCCTCGCTGGCGGCAATCCGGGCCTCAAGCCCGAAACCGCGCGGACCTGGTCGCTGGGGGCTGAGCTCGATCCGATCCCGGGCCTGCACGCCACGGTCACCTATTTCGATATCGACTACAAGAACCAGATCCAGGCGCTGCGCGGCACGCCGGGCATTCTCACCAACCCGCTTTACGCCTCGTTCGTGAAGTTCAACCCGACTGCCGCAGAAGTGACCGCGCTGGTCAATTCGGGCCTGCCGATCAACAGCCAGATCAACACCTCCAACGTCACCTTCATCGTTGACGGGCGGCGGCAGAACCTGGGCCGGTCGATCGTGAAGGGGATCGATTTCGGGGTCTACTACAACTGGGAAATGGGCAAGGTGAAGCTGGATGCCAGCTTCCAGGGCACCTACTATACCAAGTACCTGTTCGAGGCGGTTCCCGGATCGGGGCTCAACTCGGTGCTGGGCCTGATCAACTTCCCGCAGAAGTTCCGCAGCCAGTCGGATATCGGCGCCAAGCTGGGGATGTTCAGCACCCGGCTGACCTGGAACCACCTGGCCAGCTATACCAACAACACCCTGTCCCCGGCGCAAAAGGTCAGCAATTACGACACCTTTGACCTGTCGCTGGGGCTGGAGGTGAACGAGCGTATCCGCATTGGCCTCGACGCGCGCAACCTGTTCAACGAGGATCCGCCGTTCGTTGATACCACCCGCGGCTACGATCCGCAGTCGGCCAATCCGATCCCGCGGATGATCTCGCTGTCGGCGGCGGTGAAATTCTGATGGCTCTGCTGCCGCTGCTTCCTCTTCTCGCAGCGGCGGCCGCTCCGCAGGGCGGCGCTTGCGCCGCCCTGCAAGGCACCGTCGGCGATGTGACCGTCGAGCGGTCTACCCAGATTGCCCCGGGGGCCGACTGGCAGGCCGAGGCCGGGCGCGAAGGGCGCAATCCCTATGCGGCCCTGCCGGTCAAGGCCGGGTTCTGCCGGGTCGAGGGCCGGATCGAGGGCACCATCGGTTTCGAGTTGTGGCTGCCGCAGACATGGAACGGCCGCCTGCTCGGCGCGGGCGTGGGCGGCGATGCCGGGGTCTACAACTACCGCGACATGGCGATCCGCGTCGACCAGGGCTTTGCGACGGTCACCACCGACAGCGGCCACAAGATCGCCAATGCCCGCTGGATGCGCGAGCCCAAGGCCCGCGTCGATTACGAGCACCGTGCCGTGCACCTGACCGCGCAGGCGGCCAAGGCGCTGGCCGCGCGCTTCTATGGGCAGGCGCCGGGTTGGTCCTACTACCTCGGCTGCTCGGGCGGCGGGCGGCAGGCGCTCAAGGAAATGCAGAACTATCCGGGCGACTATGACGGCGTCGTCGCCGGTGCGCCGGGACCCTACATGCCGCTGCAATCGGTGCGGATGATGTGGTTCTCGCTGGAGGCGCAAAGGAAGCCGCTCGGCGCGCTGTCGGATGCCGACTGGGCGCTGTACGAAGCCCGCGTGACCGAGGCCTGCGACGGTCTCGACGGGGTGAAGGACGGCGTGGTCGAGAACCCGGCGCGCTGCCGCTTCCCCACTTTGGCGCTGCTGTGCAAGCCGGGGCAGGGGACAGGCTGCCTCACGGCGCCGCGCCTCGCCATGCTCGATTCCATCGTTGCTCCGCTCAAGGATGAGCGTGGCCGCGCGCTGGACTGGGGGTTGTTCCCCGGCGTGCGCACCCGCCCCGGTCCGCCCTCGCCGCTGCTGCGGGCGATGTGGGCCGATGCGGTTTACGATAACCCCGATTGGGACGCGCTGACCTTTCGCCGCACCGCCGATCTGGCCGCCGCAAACCGGGTGATGCCGGAATTGCGGGCGGACAGGACGGCGATCCAGCCCTTCATCGCGCAGGGGCACAAGGCGATCCTCTATCAGGGCTGGCAGGACCCTTCGACCAATGCAGGACCGACGATCCGCTATTACGGCGCCCTGGCCCGCGCCAATGGTGGCGCCGAGAAGCTGGGCGAGGCGGTGCGGATGTTCATGGTGCCGGGAATGTACCACTGCCGAGGCGGGCCGGGTGCCGACCTGTTCGGCGGTTCCGGTCATGTCCCGCTGGAACCGAAGCCGGAAAGCGACGTGCTGTGGGCACTGATCCGCTGGGTCGAGCAAGGCCAGCCCCCGGCCTCGCTGGTCGCGACCCGGATCGAGGGCGATGCCCCGCGCTTCACCCGCCGCCTCTGTCCTTTCCCGCAAAGCGCCCGTTTCGATGGCAGGGGCGACCCCGCCGATGCCGCCTCGTGGACCTGCGAGGAAGATCCGCTGCTGCGCGCGATGCTCGCGCGGCAATGATGCTTGCCAGCCGGGTCGCTCCGGCATATTGCTATACCAGATAGCCAAATTTGCCGGAGAGACTCGTCATGGAATTCACCCGCATCAACCCGATCACCGGCGAGGTCGCCTCGTCCGCCACGGCGATGAAGGCTGCCGACATTCCGGCGATTGCCGCTCGTGCCGCCGCCGCGTTCCCGGCCTGGGCCGCGCAGGGACCGAACGCCCGCCGCGCCGTGCTGATGAAGGCCGCTGCCGCGCTTGAGGCGAAGCAGGCCGATTTCGTCGCCGCGATGATGGCGGAAACCGGCTCCACCGCCGGCTGGGCGATGTTCAACCTCGGCCTTGCCGCCAGCATGGTGCGTGAAGCTGCCGCGCTGACCACCCAGATCGCGGGCGAGGTGATCCCCAGCGACAAGCCCGGCTGCCTGGCCATGGCGCTGAAGGAGCCGGTCGGCGTGCTGGTCGGCATCGCCCCGTGGAACGCGCCGATCATCCTGGGGGTGCGCGCCATCGCCGTGCCGCTCGCCTGCGGCAACGCGGTGATCCTCAAGGCCAGCGAAACCTGCCCGCGCACCCACGCCCTGATCATCGAGGCTTTTGCCGAGGCCGGCTTCCCCGAAGGCGTGGTCAATGTCGTCACCAACGCGCCGGAAGACGCCGCCGAAGTGGTCGGCGCGCTGATCGACGCGCCAGAGGTGAAGCGGATCAACTTCACCGGCTCCACCGCCGTCGGGCGGATCATCGCCACCCGCGCCGCGCAGCAGCTCAAGCCCTGCCTGCTCGAACTGGGCGGCAAGGCCCCGCTGATCGTGCTGGAGGACGCCGACCTTGACGAGGCGGTGAAGGCGGCGGCGTTCGGTGCCTTCATGAACCAGGGCCAGATCTGCATGTCGACCGAGCGGATCATCGTCGTCGATGCCGTGGCGGACGAGTTCGCCCGGCGCTTTGCCGCCAAGGCCGGATCGATGGCGGCGGGCGACCCGCGCGAGGGCAACACGCCGCTCGGCGCCGTGGTCGACCAGAAGACCGTTGCCCACGTCAACAGCCTGATCGAGGATGCGACCGCCAAGGGCGCGCAGGTGATCGCTGGCGGCAAGGGAACCAGCGTGGTCATGCCCGCGACCGTGGTCGATGGCGTGACGGCGGAGATGAACCTCTACCGCGACGAAAGCTTCGGGCCCGTGGTCGCCATGATCCGCGCCCGCGATGCCGATCACGCGGTGGAACTGGCGAACGACACCCAGTATGGCCTGTCCGCTGCGGTCTTCACCCGCGACATCGCCAAGGGCCTGACTATCGCGCGGCGCATCCAGTCAGGCATCTGCCACGTCAACGGGGCGACCGTGCATGACGAGGCGCAGATGCCGTTCGGCGGGGTCGGCGCATCGGGCTATGGCCGGTTTGGCGGCAAGCAGGGCATCGACAGCTTCACCGAAACCCGGTGGATCACGGTCGAAACTCAGCCCGGCCACTTCCCGATCTGACGGCCCGGAGGACAGCCATGCTGCGCAATACCGCTCCGCTCGCCCTGCTTGCCGCCGCTGGCGGAGCGCAGGCCGGGCCTGCCGCGCCCGCTCCTGGTCTCGAATACGCTTTCACCGCCACCGTCCTCGTCGCCCAGCCGATCGAGCAGGGCGAAGCGGACGGCGGACGCAAGCGGTTCATCGCCATCACCGGCGGCAAGGTCGAAGGGCCGCGCCTGTCCGGCGAGGTCCTCGCCGGGGGCGGGGACTGGCAGGTGATCGAGCCGAACGGCCTGACCCGCGTGGAGGCCCGCTATTTCCTGAAAGCTGCCGACGGGACGGTGATCGAGGTTACCAATCCCGGCGTGCGGGTGGCCGAACCGGCGGTGATCGAGCGGCTGGCGCGGGGCGAGGAGGTCGATCCCTCGGCCTATTACTTCCGCACCACGCCGCGCTTTACCGTGCAGGCCGGGGCGCATGACTGGCTTCGCCGCAATGCCTTCGTTGCGCGCGGAATCAGGAAGCCCGACCGCGTGCTGATCGACTTCTACGTGGTCAAGTGACCGGCGCCAGCGACCTCATCGCGGCCCATGTCGCGGCGATGGACTGGGCCGCACTGCCCGCTTCGGCGGCAGCGGCGGTCAAGATCGTGCTCCTTGACGCGGTCGGCGTGATGCTGGGGGCGAGCGGTCTTGCCGAAGAGGTCCGCCCCTTCATCCGCATGGCCGCGGCGATGGGTGCGGGGCCGTGTACCATCGCCGGAACCAACCAGCGAGCAAGCCTGCCACTGGCCGCGCTCGCCAATGGCGCACTGGCCCATGCGCTCGATTACGAGGACGCCTTCGACAGGGCCCCCGGCCATCCCAACGCCAGTCTGGTCCCGGCGCTGATCGCGCTGGCACAGGGCGCGGGGCCGGTAGATGGGCGGCGTTTCCTCACCGCGCTGGCGGTGGGCGGCGATCTGTCCTGCCGGATGGGGCTGGCGCTGCGCCGCCCGATGGAAGCGGGCAACTGGTATCCGCCCCCCATGCTCGCCGCCTATGGCGCGACTGCCGGCGCGGCGAGCCTGCTGGGGCTGGACGCGGTGCAGGTCCGCGATGCCTTGTCGATGACGCTGTGCCAGGCGGTGATGCCCGGCGAGATCAAGTACAGCGCCGGAACCGTGCTGCGCGCGGTGCGCGAGGCGTTCCCGACCCAGGCAGCGGTGCAATCGGCGCTGCTGGCGCGCGAGGGCGTGGCCGGGTTCGAAACCCCGCTGGAAGGCCGCGCGGGGTTCTTTGCGCTCTATGCCGGGGGTGAGTTCGACGCTGGCGATCTCATCCAGCGGCTCGGCCAGCACTTCTGGATCCAGCACCTGACCTTCAAGCCCTGGCCAAGCTGTCGGGGCACGCACCCCTTCATCGAACTCGCGCTTGATCTGCGCGTGCGCCACGCCATCGACCCCGCACGGATCGCGCGAATCGAGGTGGAGCACGACGCGATCCAGGCGATGCTGCTGGAGCCGCTGGCGCGCAAGGCTGCGCCGCAAGTGGCGATCGACGCCAAGTTCTCGATCCCCTTCACCGCCGCGCTGGCTCTGGCGCGCGGGCGGGTGGGGCTGGACGATTTCGACGCTGCGGCGCTAGCCGATCCGCAGGTGTTGGGGCTGGCGGCGAAGGTCGTGCCCATTCAGCGCGACGGCGAGGGGTGGCAGGCTGGGTCCGGCGGGCTGATGCGGATCGTGCTGGCGGATGGTGCGGTGCATTCCGCCGAGGTCGACAATGCGCTCGGCTGTCCGGCGCGTCCCTTGTCAGAGGCGGCATTGGTGGAGAAATTCGTCGCCTGCGCCACCCGCGCGGCCAAGGGGATCTCGGAACAGCAGGCCCGCCGGCTGGCCGATGCGATCCTGACCCTCGAAACCTGCGAGGATGTCGGCGCGCTGTTCGCCTGATGTCGTCCCGGGCTTGACCCGGGACCGTCGGCCGCCTTGCTCAAGATTGCCACCGGTCCCGGGTCAAGCCCGGGACGACGATCAGAACACGACGCGAATTTCTGCGCGGCGTTGCGATTGGCCGGGGATGGTATCGGCATCGGGATCCCGGGTCGGCTTGGCGCCTGCTTCCCACTGCGTTTCCACCGGCAGTCCGGGCACCAGCCGCCGCAGCGTTTCGGCGATCGATTCGGCGCGTTCTCTGGCCACTTCAGGACGCTCGGCCAAAACGCGGCCCGAGACCGTCTCCGGTTCGGTTGCCGCGAAACCCGTCACCACCAGCTTCTTCGGCTTGGCCGCTCTGATCCACGTCACGGCATTGTCGATGATGAAATCGTCGTACTGGTAGACCAGGAAATCACGGTCGAATTCGAAGTAGGTGGTGAACACCCGTTCCGCATAAGGCCCGGGCGGTACGGGCCGCGCGACCGAGAGCGGCTGGATGTTGCGCGCCGGCAGCACGAACTTACGGCCCTTGTAACCTTCTGCCGGGAGCATGTGGCGGGTGCAGGGATCGGGCAGGATCGAGGTCCGCACCGGATCGAGCACCGGCGCGCCGCAGGGGTCGGCGCTGGCGGCAGAAATCCGCCCCTCCACCAGCACGGCAAAGTCCCAGTTGGGCTTGTAGGGCGATTGGCTGACGTCCCAGCGCTTGCCGGTCTGCGGATCGGTCGCCAGCCAGCAGCCGGACTTCTTGCCCGAATCCGCGTCGCGGTAGACCGGGCAGGACACGAAGCGCACCAGATCGCCGGTCTCGGCGGCCTGGGCCGACAGCGGCAGGGCCAGCGCGGCAAGGGTAACCAGGTTTCTCACAGCACGCTCATCAGGTTCACAAGATCCTGCTTTTCCTGCTCGGTATAGCCGATGTTGTAGCGCCGCTCATAATAGTCGACCACGTCGCGCAGGTCCTTGGCGAGGCCGTTGGAGAAGTACGGCGCGCGCGCTGAAAGCCCGCGCATCGATTGCAGAGTGATCTTGCCGACGTCGGCGCATTTGCCCGAGGTCAGCGCAAAGCCCGGATCATAGGTCAGGATCACCTTGCCGTAATGCGGGTGCGGCTTGCCAAGGCAGGTGATGCGGAACAGCGGCAGGTCGTCCCACGGATCGGCGAAGGGCTGGGTGGTGGTTCCAAGGTCGACCTGCCCGGGGGCCACGTCGTTCCCCATCTGGGTCATGTTATGGCAGAACACGCAGGAATTGCGCACCGGATTGCCGAAGCCCATCCGCGAATTGATCCCCGCGCTGTCGGTGATCAGGAAGGTCTTGTCGCGGAACACTCGCGCCCCGCGCGCGACCGACTGGCGGAAGGCGAGCTGCTGCGGAGTGAGCTTTGCAGCGTCCTCTGCCGAGATCTTGTCCCAGGCGGCATATTCGCTCCAAACCGGGGTGCCGATCGAGCCGAGCGCGCCGGGCTGGCTGTCGCGCAGCTTGGCCGGGCCGCCGGTCGCGCCCATCGTGTCGAGCCCGCCGCCCGCTGCCGGGCTGGATTGCTGCGCGGTGTAGATGCGAAGCTCGAAGTCCTGGATGCGCCTGATCTGTGCCGGGGTCAGCGCCCGCGCGAATTCGAGATGGACGGAGGACGCATCCTCCATCTGCAGCCGCAGGTTGCCGGCGCGGTTGTCGGCCATCAGGTTGCCTGACTGCGGCTTGCCGTCATCGGGATCGAGCGGCAGGGCGTAGCCCTGCTTGGGATCGAACGGGAAGCCGACCGCCAGCAGGTACTTCATGTTGGCGACCGGGCGGACCCGGCGATAGACCGAGACGTTGCCGGACTTGGGGCCATAGCCCGGCGTGCTGTTGCAGCCGTTGGGATCGCGCACGACCTCGATCGTGAAGTCGGGCGTGACGGGCTGGCCGTTGAAAGTGCGCACCGGCCAGGGGCGCTGGACGCGAAACAAGCCGCGTTCCAGCAGCAGCGAGTGCGAGGCCTTGTCGCGTTGTGGCAGGATCGGGCAGTTGGAGCCGTCGATTGCGGCGAACAGCGGGTCCTTGCCGCCCGTCGCGGCCCAGCGTTCCTGCGCCGTGCGTGCCGACAGGCTCATCGCGTCGGCGGGCTGGTGGCAGGTCACGCAGGCGCGGCCATTGGCGCCCAGCGGCTCGAAGAAGGGGTGCCCCTTCGTCTTCATAGGGCCGCCGACCACCAGCGTGCGCAGCGCGCCATGATCGTTGGCATAGTCGAGCGAGGCGGGGAACACGCGCCCTTCGCCCGGCGACCACCAGCGGTCGGGCGCGTCCCCACGCGCACCGACCGCCAGGACGAGGGCAAGGGCCGCCCCGGCAAGGGGCAGCGAACGCTTGATCTGGTCCGCCGCCGCCATCGCCTTACTTGCCGACCTGGACCTTCAGACGCAGGCCGAAGGTGCGCGGGGCGCCATAGATGATGCCGCCGTTCGCGCTCGAGCTGTTCTGGATCTGGGTCGCGATGTAGGTCTTGTTCGTCAGGTTGTTGACGAAGGCTTCGACCTGGTAGGCCTTGCCGAAGTCGAAGGTCAGCCGCGCATCGAACAGGTCGCGGCCCGGGACCAGCGTGTTCACGCTGGGGAAGGGCGTGGCGTACTGCTCGGCGAGGTGCGACCACTGCAGGCGCGGGGTCACTTCGAAGCTGCCGGCGGGGATCGTGTACTGGATCCCGGCGTTGATCGTCCATTCGGGCGAGAACGGCAGGACGCGGTCCTTCGGCACGAAGCGCAGGTTGGTGGCGCAGCCGGCATCGGTGCCCGGCGCATTGGTGTCGGAAATGCAGGCCGAATTGGCGAACTTAGCATCGAGGTAGCCAAGCCCGGCGTTGAAGGCGAGCCCGCCGAACTTGCCGGTGATTTCCAGTTCCGCACCCTTGGCCTTGCCGGCCAGTGCATTCTGGGTGACGGGCAGGCCGCCGACCAGGCTGGACAGCTGGATGTCCTTGTAGTCCGAATAGAACACCGACCCGTTGACGCGCAGATGGCGGTCAAGCAGCTCGGTCTTGAACCCGGCTTCGTAGACGAAGTTGCGTTCGGGCAGGAAGTTCGGGGTATCCGGCGTCAGGTTGACGCCGCCCGCCTTGTAGCCCTTGGACGCGCTGACATAGAGCAGCGTATCGTCATTCACGTGGTAGTTGACGCCGAGCTTGCCGGTCAGCTGGCTGGTCGCGATCTGGCTCACGTAGGGCAGGACGAAGGTCTGCCCCGGGCCGCGCGGCACGTCGAGCCGGGTGTAGACCTGCTTGTCCCAGCTGTAGCGGCCGCCGACGATCAGCTCCAGCTGCTCGGTCGCGAACCAGTTCACCTGTCCGAACAGCGAATGCGACGTGTTCTTGGCATTGGTGATGATGTTGCTGTTCGACTGCACGAAATCGAGCGTGTTGCGGTTGTCGCGCAGCAGGGTGACGGGCACGTCCTCGTCCATCAGGAAGCCGCCGATCACCCACTGCAGCGGCCCCTTGCCGTTCGACAGCAGGTTGATTTCGGCCAGCGTGGTGCGGAAATCGGTCGTGCCGCGGCTGATCCGGCCCGGATAGGTCGCGGTGTTGGAGCTGCTGGTCGACAGGTTCGCCGGCACGGCCAGCGCGGTGTCGGTGCGGTCGCCGTCGGTCTGGTCGTGGGTATAGCCATCCTGCCACGAAACCATGCCGCGCACGGCCACCGCATCGGACAGCTCGTACTTGGCCTCTGCGCCGATGCGGTAGCCGACCTGGTTCTGGTAGGAACGGCCATCTTCCTCGATCTCGAACGGGTTGGTGCTGACCGTGTCGCCGCGCCGCTTGACCGCGTTGTTGTCGGTCTGGACGTTGAAGTATTCGCCGCGCAGGTCGACCGTCAGCTTGCCGTCGGCCCCGATGAAGCGGAAGCTGGCGCGCACCGCGTCCATGTTGAGATTGCCGGGCTGGCTCTGCGCCCTGGCCGAGATGTTCTTCGTATAGCTGTCGCGCTGTTCGTGGACATAGGCGATGCGCACCGCCGCGTCCGCGCCGCCAAGGTTCGCCGCAACGACGCCGCGCAGGCGGTCATAGTTGCCGACGGTGAAATCGCCGATCGCGAAGGTCGCGTCCATTTCCGGCGCCGGGGTGCGGACATAGATCGCGCCGCCGGTGGAGTTCTGACCCGTAAGCGTACCCTGCGGGCCGCGCAGCACTTCCATGCTGGCGATGTCGTAGAAGCTGTGGCCGATGAACTGCTCGTGCGGGATCAGCTGGCCGTCGATGTAATAGGCCACGCCCGGGTTGGAGGTCGGCGCGGACTGGGCAATGCCGACGCCGCGGATGTTGATGAAGGTCGAGCGGTTGAAGGTGTTGATCGCGATCGACGGGGCGACCTGCTGGATGTCGTTGATGTTGGTGACGCCGCGCTTTTCAAGGTCGGCACCCGAAAGGACGGTGGCCGAGATCGGCACGTCCTGCAGACTCTGTTCGCGGCGTTCGGCGGTCACGAGGATCTCATCCAGTCCGTCCTGCGCGGCTTCCTGGGCCTGCGCGAGCGTCGGCAGGGCGATTGCGGTGCTGGAAAGCAGCAGCGCAAGCGCGCCGCGGGTCAGGCTGGTCATGTGATCCTCCCTCAAGGATAGTTGAATGTTTCCACTATTACCGGATGTGAAAGCCCTTGCAAAGGGCTAAATCAGTCCCTCCGCCGCGCCAGCGCTGCCGCCAGCGCACAACTGGCGGCAATCGACAGGCCGATCGCCAGCCGCAGCGGACTGACCGGGGCGAACTGCGCCATCACCACGGTCGCGGCGCCGCTTACCAGCATCTGCATCGCTCCGGCAATGCTGGTCGCGGTCCCGGCGAGTCCTTCCTCCACATAAAGCAGGATCGAGATGGCGGAAGGCCCGGTAACCCCGGCGCCCAGACCCACCAGCAGCATCGGCGCTACCAGTGCCACTGGACCGGTGATGCCCGCCAGCGCCAGCCCGAGCGCGATCACCGCGCCCGCGAAGATCAGGCCGACCCCGGCAAGAACAGCGTCGGTGCGCCGCCCGAGCGGGCCGACCAGCCGGGTGCCGGCGATGCTGGTGGTGGCGACGATCAGGAAGAACGGCCCCGCCTCGCTCTCGCTGAGGCCGAAATCGTGGACCAGCAGGAAGGCGGCGCTCGACAGGAACAGGTAGAGCGCGCTGCTTCCCCCGGCGAGCGTAGCGGTGACCGCGAGGAACTGGCGGTTGCGCAACAGGCGGGTGAGGTCAGGCAGGAACGGGCGGGCACCTGCAGCGGGAGCGCCAGCCCGAGCCGGGGGCAGCATCGGCAGGGCGATCGCCAGCGCGGCCAGCGCGCTCAGGCCCAGCACCCCCGGGATCAGCCGCCAGCTGCCCAGATCGGCCAGCAGCCCGCCCGCGACCGGCGCGACCGAGGGCGAGATCAGCACCACCATCATCAGCGTCGCCTGCCGCCGCGCCTGTTCCTCGCGGCCGAACAGGTCGCCAACCATGACCCGTGCGGTCACCACTCCGCAGGCCCCGCCCAGCGCCTGGATCAGCCGCGCGGCGAGCAGCCACGGCAGGGCGGGCGCAAGCGCTGATCCCAGCGCTCCCAGCACATAGGCGCCGATCCCCGCCAGCAGCACCGGCCGCCGTCCGATCCGGTCGACCGCCGGTCCGGCCAGCAGCTGGCCCATGCCCAGCCCCGCAAGGTACACGCTGATCGCCAGCTGCGCCGCGCCAGCTTCCAGCCGCAGGTCGCGCGCCAGCTGGGGCAGGGCTGGCACCAGCATGTGGATCGCCATCGAGCCCAGCGCCGCGATCGCGGCCAGCGCCAGGATCACCGCATTGCCGGATCGGGCCCGCGTGGCCTCCGCCGTCACTGCGCCGCCCGCTCGTGCGGGTCCATCCGCCGCGCGATCAGGCACAGCGCGGCGCAGGCGACCGCGATGCCGAAGAGCAGCAGCGTGGGGGGCAGGAACGAGCCCGACTGCTGTTTCAGCAGCCCCATCAGCGGCGGCACGCTGGCCCCGGCAAGGCTGCCGATCATGTTGATCATCACGATCCCCATCGCGAGCGAGCCCGGCTTCAGCAGCCGGGTCGGGATCGCCCAGAACGCGGCGACCGTGCAGCCGGTGCAGGCCCCGCCCAGCACCAGCGCGGCCAGCCCCGGCAGGCCGGGTCCCAGCAGGAAGGCGCCCAGCAGGAGCACGCCCCCCGCGAAGGCAGGCAGGGCGACGTGGAAGTAGCGTTCCCCCGTGCGATCCGAGTGGCGAGCGTTGAGCAGCAGCCCGATCCCGCTTGCCGCCCAGGGCAGGGCGACGATCACGCCGGTTTCCGTCGAGGTCAGCCCGGCCATGCCCTTCACCGCCTGCGGCAGCCAGAACATGATCCCGTAATTGCTGGCCAGGATGCAATACCAGATCCCGGCGCAGACCCAGCCCAGCGGGCTGGTAAGTGCGGCCCATCGGGCGCCGTCGGCGGCATCGGAGGGCTCCTTGCGTGCGCCCTGTACATGGACGGCGAGCCAGTCCCGCTCTGCCTCGTTCAGCCAGCGCGCCCGCTGCGGACGGTCCGGGAAATAGAGCGCGGCGAACAGCGCGAGCGCGAAGGCGGGGAGGGCTTCGATCACGAACATCAGCCGCCACGGCTCGACCCCGAACGGGTTCTGCCAATCAAGCAGCAGACCCGAAACCGGCGCGCCGATCACCTGTGCGACCGAGATCGAGACGATCGGGACCGCCAGGATCGAGGCGCGGTAGCGCTCCGGCGCCCAGTGGCTGAGATAGAGCATCAGCCCCGAGGACAGCCCGCCTTCGGCAAAGCCGATCAGCACCCGCAGGCCGTAAAGCTGCCATTCGTTGGTGACCGCGCCCATCGCTGCGGAGCAGATGCCCCAGGCCAGGGTGATCGTTGCCAGCCAGCGGCGCATTCCCAGCGCCTCGAACAACAGCACGCTGGGGTACTTCGCCAGCATGTAGCCCACGAACAGTACGCCCGCGCCGAATCCGTACTGAGTGCTCGACAGGCCCAGCGCCCGGTTCATCTCGAGCGCGGCGAAGCCGACATTGGTGCGGTCGATCGCGCCGATCAGGATGTAGAAAGCGCAGGGCACGACCAGCCGCAGGATGACTTTCGTCCCGATCCGCGCCTCGATATCGCTCGCCCCAGGCGCAGGTGTGGTCACTCGTCCGTCTCCCTGTTTCGCGCTATGATAGCGCTTGCATAGGCGCGGGTCGATACCTATGAACCCGACCATGACGCAAGTTCCCCAGGATTTCGACCCCGAACTGCCCGAAGACTTCGACAGCGCGCACCGCGAATACGCGCGCCTGCGCAGCCAGTGCCCGGTGGCCCATACCGACGGGCTGGGCGGGTTCTGGGCGCTGACCCGCTATGAGGACGTGAAGCGCGCGGCGAGCGAATCCGCGACCTTCATCACCTCGAAGCAGAACGTGGTGCCCAAGGTCGCCTTCACCGGTCGCCGTCCCCCGCTGCACCTCGATCCGCCCGAGCACACGCCCTATCGCAAGGCGCTCAATCCGCTGCTCTCGCCCGCGCGGTCGGAAGGCTTCGCGCCGCGCACCCGCGAACTCGCCCGCAGCCTGCTCGCGCCGATGGCGGCCAAGGGCGGCGGCGACATCTGCGTCGAATTTTCGAGCCACTTCCCGGTCCATGTCTTCGGCGACTGGATGCGCATGCCCGAGGAATGGCTCGATACCCTGCACGATGCGGGCCGCGCCTTCGTGCTGGCGGTGCACATGAACCATTCCGAGCGGATGAAGGAAACCAGCCTGCGCCTGTATGACATGGCGCGCGCGCTGATCGCGATCCGCAAGGAGCATCCCGAGGACCCCGCGCTCGACCCCACCAGCGCGCTGCTCGAGGCCCGGCACGAGGGCGAGCCGTTGCCCGACGAACTGCTGGTCGGCACGGTCCGGCAGGTGCTGCTGGTCGGGCTGGTCGCGCCGATGGTGATGATCGGATCGATCTGCGTCCACCTCGCCCGCCACCCTGACCTGCAGGCGCAGCTGCGCGCCGACCCGTCGCTGCTGCCCGATGCGATCGAGGAATTCCTGCGGCTCTACACCCCCTATCGCGGTTTTGCCCGCACCGCGGTGCGCGATGTCGAGATGGGCGGGCGGACAATCCCCGAGGGCGAGGCGATCGCGCTGCTCTATTGCTCGGCCAACCGCGACGAGGAAGTGTTCCCGCAAGGTGACCAGTTCATCATGAACCGCCCCAATATCGGCGAGCATCTGGCCTTCGGGCGCGGGCCGCACAATTGCCCGGGGCTACACCTCGGCCGGATGCAGCTGCGCGTGGCGATGGAGGAACTGCTCGCCGCCAGTCCGAACGGGTTTGAACTGGCCGGCGACATCACGATGAGCCGCTGGCCGGAAATCGGCCCGCTGGTGGTGCCGCTGCGTTTCCTGTGATTGGGGCAGGTCGGACGCCTGCTTGAGGTTCGCGCCAACGTCCGTTCGTGTCGAGCGTTGTCGAGACACGGGTGCGCTGGCGTGTCTCGACTGCGCTCGACACGAACGGAACTTTCGGGGTTCCTCCCGGCTGTGACAGCACCTATTGCTAGGGAATGAGCGAAAGTAACGGGACGGGCAGGAATCCGACGCTGGACGATGTGGCGCTGCACGCGGGCGTCTCGGCCGCGACCGTCAGCCGCTATATCAACAATCCCAAGGTGGTCGCCGCCGCGACTGGCGAGCGCATCCGCGACGCGATCGCGGCGACCGGCTATATCCCCAACCTGCTGGCGGGCGGGCTGGCCTCCAGCAAGTCGAAGATGGTCGCGGTGCTGATCCCGCACCTCACCGATTCGATTTTCAACGACACGATCGAATCGATGACCGGCGAGCTGGCTGCCGCCGGTTTCAACGTGATGCTGGGGCTGACCGGCACCGGGATCGGGCGGACCGAGGACGTGGTCCGCGCCGCGCTCAGCCGCCGGGTCGACGCGATCATTTCTACCGGCCCGCTCGACGACGATCTGGCCGAACTGGTGCGGCGCGGCCCGGCGCTGTTCATCCAGATCTGGGAACTGCCCGAAGACCCGCCGGGGCTGGCCGTGGGCTTTTCGCACAGCGCGGCGGGACGTGATGTCGCCCGGTTCGTGCTGTCGCGCGGCTATCGCCGCCCGCACCTGGTCACCGCCAATGGCACCCGCGCGGCGATGCGCCGCGATGCCTTCATGGCCGAGTGGCAGGCGCAGGGTGGCGGCCCGGTGAGCGAGGCAAGCGTCGACATTCCCAGCCGTTTCGGCCACGGGCGGCGCGTTTTCGCGGACATCCGGCGGATGGAGCAGCTGCCCGATGTGGTGGTCTGCGGATCGGACTACCTCGCCCAGGGCCTGATCGTCGAGGCCCAGGCGGCGGGGCTGCGCGTACCGGATGACATCGCCGTGATCGGCTTCGGCAACAGCGCCGTGGCGGGCGAGATGCGCCCGACGATCACCACGGTCGATATCGACGGCGCCCGCATCGCGCGCGAAGTGCTGGCTGCGATCCGCGCCCATTCGGCGGGGGAAGACCTGCCCCAGCGCTCCATCGACGTCGGATTTCGTCTGATCGCGCGCGAAAGCGCCTGAGGCGCCGCGCGGCCGATCTTTTCGTTCCTTGGTGGAACCGCTTGCACTGGCGTGCAGCGATGCCTAGCGCTCCTCGCTGATTCCCGCTTCCGCCGCTCTGGCGGGGCGGGGCCAGCAGCGGATGAGGCGCAGGGATGTCTGAAGGGAAGGTGATCATTGCCGGGGGCGGCATCGCAGGGCTCTCGCTCGCGCTCACGCTGCACCAGATCGGCGTGCCCTGCGTGGTCTTCGAAGGCGTCAGCGAACTTGCGCCGCTCGGCGTCGGCATCAACCTTCAGCCCAATGCCGTGCGCGAACTGGAGGACATGGGGGTAAGCGAGGGCGACCTCGACGAAACCGGCCTGCCCGCGCGCGAATGGGCGCTGGTCGGGCTGAACGGCAAGGAGATCTATGCCGAGCCGCGCGGCAAGTTCGCAGGCTACAAGTGGCACCAGTATGCGGTCCATCGCGGCAAGTTCCACCTGATGCTGGCGCAAAAGGTGGTGGAGCGGCTCGGGCCGGACGCGCTGGTGCTGGGCCACAAGATTACCGGTTACCGCAAGGAAGAGGGCGGCGGCGTGACTGCCATCGTCACGGCAGAGGACGGCAGTGTCAGTGAAGTGCGCGGCAGCCTGCTGATCGGCGCGGACGGCATCCATTCGGCGGTGCGCGCGCAGATGCACCCCGATCAGCCGCCGATCCACTGGGGCGGCACCGTGATGTGGCGCGGCACGGCCAAGGGCGTACCGATCCGCACCGGCTCCTCGTTCATCGGGCTTGGCACCGACCGCCACCGCGTGGTGCTCTATCCGATCTCCGCGCCCGACGCAGATGGCCTGGCCGACATCAACTGGATCGCCGAGCAGACCTTCGACACCGACCACGACTGGCAGAAGTCTGGCTGGTTCCGCCCGGTGGAAATGAGCGAGTTCGCGCACGAATTCGACGGCTTCGTCTATGACTGGCTCGACCTGCCGGCACTGCTGGCGAAGTCGGATTGCGCCTATGAAAACCCGATGATCGACCGCGAGCCGCTGCCGACGTGGGTCGACGGTCCGGTCGCGCTGATCGGCGATGCCGCCCACGCGATGTACCCCACCGGCTCCAACGGCGCGACCCAGGCGATCATCGATGGCCGGGTGCTGGGCCGGATCATGCTGGACAAGGGCGTGACCCCGGCGGCGCTGAAGGCCTATGATGAGGAGCTGTGCGGCCCGGTCGGCCAGCTCGCGCTGCGCAATCGCGGGGCTGGTCCCTTTGGCCTGCTGCGGATGGTCGACGATCGCTGCGGCGGACAGTTCGACAACATCGACGACGTCATCCCGGCCGAGGAACGCGCGCAGTTCATGCTTGCCTACCAGCAGGCGGCGGGTTTTGCGCGTGATGAACTGAACGCCAAGCCGGGGATCATTCCGGCGGGCGCGCGCGTCGCGCACGAAGTGGCATGACCCCGTTCGGTCAGCCGCCCCTCTTCCGGCTGGAAGTGGAGGTCCGCGCGCCTGAGGCGCTCGATCCCGCCACCATGGGGCCGGTGCGGCTGGTCAGCATCACTGGCGGGCGGGTGCTGGGGCAGCTTGAGGGTGTGATCCTGCCCGGCGGGACCGACTGGCAGACGGTCGAGCCGGACGGATCGGTCGGGATCGAGGCGCGCTACCTGCTCGAACTGGCCGATGGCGCGCGGATCGAGCTGCAATCGCGCGGTCGGCGCGCGGCGGGGGCGGGCGCTTTCTGGTCGAGCATCTGGCTGCGCAGCGCCGATCCGGCTCACGCTTGGGTCAATGCCGCTCAGTTCATCGGGCTTGGGCGAAAGCTCGACGGCCATGTCGCCATCGACGCCTTCGCCCTGCCGGAGAACTGATCAGCCGCGCCTGAGCCGCAGGACCTGCGGGCTGCGGAAGTTGGACGAGGGCACCCACGAAAGCTTTTCATCCACCCGGGTGAATTCGGGCACGGCTTTCAGGAATTCCTCGAAGACCACCTGGCAGGCGACCCGCGCCAGCATCGCGCCAAGGCACGAATGGACGCCGCCGCCGAAGCCGACGTGCCGCTTGGGACGGCGGGTGATGTCGTAGGTGTCGGGATCAGGGAACATCCGCTCGTCGCGGTTGGCGCTGCCATAGGCCAACATCACCGCATCCCCGGCCTTCATCGTCTGGCCGTGCAGCTCGGTATCCACCATCACCGTGCGCTTGAAGCGCTGGGCGGAGGTGTTGAAGCGCAGCGATTCCTCCATCGCGTCGGGGATCAGCGAGGGGTCGGCGACCAGCGCGCGGCGCGCTTCCGGATAGTCGGCCAGGTTCAGCGCGAACATCCCCATGAAGCCCGACAGCGATTCGATCCCCGCCATGATCAGCGTGGTGACGGTCAGCTGCACTTCCTTGTCGAGCAGCTTCTCGCCGTCGATCTCGGCGGTGATGAAGTTGGAGAGGAGGTCGTCGCCGGGGTTCTTCTTGCGCTCCTGCACCAGGTTTTCGGCGTAGTTCGCCATCCAGTGGAATGCGGCGAGGTGCTTCTCGGTCTTCTGCCGGGTCTTGGCGTCGGTCTGGACCATCAGCACCGCATTGTCGCGCACTTCCTCGGCCTGGTCCCGGGGGAGGGCGAAGAGGTAGAACAGGAGGTCGACGGTGATCTTCGAGCCGAATTCGCCCACGAAGTCGAACACGTCCTTGTCCGCGATTTCCGCCAGATGCGCTGCGCACGAGGCGCGCGCGGGTTCGAGGATATGGTCGAGCGCGCGCTTGGTCATGGCCGACTGGATCAGCGCGCGCAGCCGGTCGTGACGCGGCGGATCGCTGCTGCCGAGCGTCGATCCGGCCCGGCCGGGAAATTCGTCGATCAGGTTGCCCTTGGACGAGGAATAGACGCGCCAGTTGGTCAGGGCCGCCAGGATGTCGTCATAGCGGGAGAGCACCCACATCCCGGCTTCCTCGCTCCAGAAGCAGGGATGCTCGTCGCGCAGGACCTTGTAGGCCGGGAAGGGGTTGGCATCGATCGCGGGATCATAGGGGTCGAATCGGAACGCCATGTCCGGGTCCTCTCGTCTTGTCTGGTTGACATCAAGATGCCTTGAGTGCCTCTCGGTGCCGACTCAGCATTGCTGCAAAGAATTGCATTTTTCGATCACATGGCGCATGGTGCGCGTGTGCCGGACAAGTCCACCGAAGTCAGCCGTTTCTCGCTTTATGGCGAAGGAAATGCCGCGATTGCGCCGGAGTTCGTGCATATCGAGCCGATCTCGGATCGCTCCAGCCGGTTCGAATGGACCATTTCGCCACACAGCCATCCTGGGATTTTCCAGCTGCTTCTGCTCCAGTCCGGCAGCGGCGTCCTGGCGAGCGAGGGAGCGGAAGCACAGCTGCGCCCGGTAACCCTGGTGGCTTTGCCCAGCGGCTGCGTTCACGCCTTCCGCTTCGATCCCGATGCCGAAGGATGGGTGCTGTCGATCGCCGCCGACCTCCTCAACGATGCCAGGATTGCGGCGCTGTTCGAGGCGGGGGAACTGGCGCGCGGCGCGCCGCGCTGGCTGGAACTGGCCAAGGCCGGACGGCAGGCGCGGCGGCTGGCCTGGCTGCTGTCCGACCTCGCCGGCAGCCTCGCCGGGGACCGCTCTGGCCCCTTGCCCAACGCGATAGCCGCGCAGCTGGCGCTGGTGCTGGCCGTGGCAGGGGAACTGCTGGCCGAAACGCCCGATGAAGCCCGCCCGAGCGAGCACCGCGCCGAACTGGTCCGCCGCTTCCGCCAGTTGGTCGAGCAGCACTTCCGCGAAGGGTGGAGCGTGGCGCGTTATGCCGGGGCGCTGGGCACCACCGTGCCGACCCTGACCCGCCATTGCCGGGCCATCGCCCGCAAGGCGCCGGGCGAACTGGCGCTCGACCGGGTGCTGCTGGAAGCGATGCGCGCGCTGACCTACACCCGCGCCAGCGTCAGCCAGATCGCCGACGACCTGGGCTTTGCCGATCCGGCCTATTTCGCCCGGTTCTTCAAAGGGCGCACCGGGATGACTGCCAGCGCGTTCCGCGGCGAGCGCGCCTGGCTGGGCGCGGCAGCCGGGCTCAGCCGAGCAGCGCCCGCAGCGCCGGGAGCAGGTGCGGGCGATGCGGCGCGGGAATCCGTTGCAGCAGATCGTCCTCGAACTGCGCGGTGACCTTGCGCACCGCGCCAAGCCGCTCCTCGCCCGCCGGCGTCAGGACAATCGCCTGCGATTTGCGGTCGATCGGTTCGCGGCGGATCAGTCTGGCCCCTTCCAGGCGGTTGAGCAGCGGGACCATGTTGGCCCGCTGGATGTCGAGCATCTTGCCGATCTCGCTGGAGGTCAGCGCTCGCCCCGCGCCAAGCAGAAGCAGCACCGAGGCGTCCGAGATCCTGAGGTCGAGCGGGGCAAGGCGCTGGCCCAGTTCGGCCATCATCGCCTGCGCGGCGCGGCGCAGCATGTAGCCTGGAAGCTCGCCCAGCGGGTCGTTCGTCGGCAGATGCAAGGCGGGCTCCGGGTTTTGCTATCGCAAAGAGCAATATCGCGCGGGCGCGAAATAGCAACCGGGCTTCATGCCCGATCAGGGTTCGTCGCGGACGATCGCGTCGTACATCCGGTCGAGCAGTTCGCTGAGCAATGCCATTTCCGCCGGGGTCAGGCTGTGCAGCACCTCGTCCTCGGTCTGCTCCATCAGCGCGAACAGCTCGTCGAGCTTGGCCGCTCCGGCCGGGGTTACGTACAGCGCGTGGCGGCGTCGATCCTCTGGCGAGCGGCGGCGTTCGGCCCAGCCGAACTTCTCCATCTCGTCGACCATCGTCACGGTCACCGATTTGTCGAGCCCGACCTCGCGCGAGAGTTCGCTCTGCGAGATACCGGGATTGGCATCGACGATCGCCAGCGACGAGAACAGCCCTTGGCGCAGCCCCAGCTCGCTGGTGACGGCGGAGAAGTTGCGCGACAGCTGGTTCTGCACCCGGCGCAGGCGGAAGCCGACGAAATTGCCCAGCCGGCCCAGGCTGACCTGCGGCGCGTTGCGGGCCGGGACTGCGTCTGCGGGACGCTTGGCAACTCTGGGCTTGAGGCTCATCACCGGAATCCGACTTGAATGGTTGACTTGCAGAATAGTTGAAATATTCTACAGTCGAATGACATGAGGTATTAGAAGGGGTGCCCCTGCCCGTGTCAACCAGCGTACGCAAGCCAAAGCTGCACGTATCGTGGAGAGGACAATGACGGAACACGGCGCGCCCTTGCCCGGGCATGGCCATCCACCGCCAGAAGACACGATGACGGACCTGGTCAGCGATGCCCCCGCTCCCGCGCAGGGGGTTCTGGCGCGCCTGTCCTACGCGCTCGGCGGGATCGGCCTGCTGGGGGCGACGGCGGCTGATACCCTCGCCGTGGCTGGGCGCCATACCGGCCTGCACCTGCTGGGCTCGATCGAGTTCGTCCAGGCGATGGTCGTGCTGCTGGCCAGTTCGGCGATGCTGATCGTCACCATTGTTCATGGCCATGCCTCGGTTCACATGCTGACCGAACGGCTGCGACCGCTGGCCGCCGCGCGGCTGGCGCGGGTCGCGGCGCTGCTTTCCGCGCTGGTCTTCCTGGTCTTTGCCGCCGGTTCGGCGTGGATCGGCGCAGAGCTGTGGAACGGCTACGAACAGACCGAGCTGCTCCATATCCCGCTGCGCTGGCTGCGCCTTTTGTGGACGGTCTTTGCGCTGCTGATCGCCTGGCGCTTCCTACGCTTTGGGCTGCGCCCGCAGGAAGGGGTGCAGGCATGATCGCGCCCGAACTGATCGGCCTGATCGGCATTCTGATCCTGCTGGCCATGCTGGCGGCGGGCGTGCCGATCGGCAACAGCCTGGCGCTGGTCGGCCTGGGCGGGCTGGCGGTGATGATCTCGCCAGAGGCGGCACTGATCAAGGCGGGGGTCGTCTCGTTCGAAGTCATCATGAAGTACGAACTGGGCGTGCTGCCGCTGTTCCTGCTGATGGCCCACCTGTGCTTCGCTGCCGGGGCGAGCCGGGATTTCTTCGATGTTGCGGCCAAGTTCGTCGGCCACCGGCGCGGCGGGCTGGCGCTGGCCTCGATCGGCGGCTGCGCGGGCTTCGGCGCGATCAGCGGATCGAGCCTGGCGACGGTCGCGACGATCAGTTCGGTCGCCCTGCCGGAAATGCGCAAAGCCGGCTACCATCCCGGCTTCGCCTCGGGCGCGCTGGCTGCGGGCGGAACGCTGGGATCGCTGATCCCGCCATCGGGCGCGCTGATCGTGTTCGGGATCATCGCCGAACAATCGATCGGCAAGCTGTTTGCCGCCGCCGTGGTGCCAGGCGTCAGTCAGGCGATCTTCTACATGATCGCGATCATGATCCTGTGCGCCTTCAGGCCCGCGCTCGGTCCCGCCACTGCGCGTGTGCCCTGGGGTGAGCGGCTGCGCTCGCTACGCAAGGTGATCGATATCTTCGCGCTGATCCTGTTCGTGATCGGCGGGCTGATGATCGGCTGGTTCACCCCGACCGAGGCGGCATCGGTGGGCGTCACCTGCGCGATGCTGCTGCTCGCCATTCGCGGCCAGTTCAGCCGCGCGGCGGTGGTCGATGCGCTGCGCTCCACCCTGCGCACGGCGGGGATGATCTATGTCGTGATCATCGGCGCGCTGCTGTTCGCGACTTTCGTCGGCGTGACCGGGATCACCGATGCGCTGTCGGGCGTGGTCACCGACCTGCATGCCAGCCCGGTCGTCGCGATCGTGGTCATGGCGCTGGTGCTGCTGGTGCTGGGATCGTTCCTCGACGGCGTGGCGCTGATGCTGCTGACCACCCCGATCTTCCTGCCGATTGCCGAGCAGTTGGGCTACAGCCCGATCTGGTTCGGCATCTTCCTGGTGCGGACGATGGAGATCGGCTTTGTCCACCCGCCGCTGGGGCTCAACATCTATGTCATCCAGGGCATCGCCAAGGACCTCTCGCTCGGCACGATCTTCCGGGGGGTGGTCCCGTTCCTGGTGGCCGATTTCATCCACCTCGGTTTCCTGATCGGCTTCCCGGCTCTGACACTGTGGCTGCCTTCGGTGGTGGGAGGTTGACCCCATGCGCAAGCTCATCATCCTTGCTGCCGCCGCACTGCTCGCCTCGTGCAAGCCCGCGCCGCAACCGAGCGCCGAAGTGGTGCTGACCTATGCATCACCCTATCCGCCGGGCCATCCCTTCAGCAAGGCGGACATCGACTGGATGCGCCATGTCGAGCAGGCGAGCGGCGGGCGGATTGCCTTCAAGCCGTACTGGTCGGGCGCGCTGCTGTCCTCCGACATGAGCATGGTGGAAATCCGCCACGGCCTAGCTGACGTCGGCCTGATCACCCCGATCTACGCACGCGGCGGGGCGCACATGCTGCGCGCGCAGTCGGGTTTCTACGGCGGGGTGAAGACGCTGCAGGACCAGGTGGCGGTCTATGATTGCCTGGCCGCACAGTTTCCGCAGTTCGGCAAGGAAACGCGGGGCCTTCACGTGCTTGCGGTGCAGGGCGGCAACTTCCCCGGCGTGCTGACCCGCAGCCGCCCGGTGCGCACCCTGGCCGATCTCAAGGGCCTGCGCCTGCGTGCGCAGAGCGATGCGATCGACGTGCTGCGCGATCTTGGGGCGGACCCGGTCAACATGCCGATGGGCGAGGTCTATTCGGCGCTGGCCAAGGGTGTGATCGATGGCGTGGTCGCCCCGGCGGACACGATCAAGAGCCTCCACTTTGCCGAGGTCGCCCACCACTTCACCGCACTCCATTTCAGCCGCGGCGCCTATCCGGCGCGGGCGATGTCGGACGCGGCGTGGCGGCGGCTGCCGCCCGATCTGCAGGCCTTGGTGCTGCAATCGAAGCCGGTGTGGGAAGGCGCGCTCGCCCGACAGATCCTGAAAGCAGAGGCGGACGGGGTCGCCTATGCCTCGGGCCACGGGGTCGAGATGCTGGCCCTGCCGCCCTCTGACCAGCAGCGCTTCGCCGCGCTCTACAATCATTTTGCGCTCCGCCAGGCCCAGGCTCTGTCCGCCTATGGCCTCGATGGAGTGCCCGTCCTGACCGAGGCGCAGCGCCTCATCGCCGGGGGTGCAATCCGCTGCCCGGTCCCTGTTTCCGGAGTATCGAAGTGAGTAACGGCAGCGACGTCATGCACCGCCCGCTCGAAGGGCTGACGGTGATCGATCTCACCCGCGCGCTGGCAGGCCCCTATTGCACCCTGCTGCTCGCGGGGCTCGGCGCCAAGGTCATCAAGGTGGAGGAACCGCGCGGCGGCGACATGGCGCGCGAGAACAGCCCCTACCTGGGCCGCGACGGCATCACCGTGGAGCGCAGCCACGACGACGACATCTCGCTCTCCCACCTCACCCGCGCGCGCGGCAAGCTGGGCGTCTCGCTCGACCTCAAGAGCGAGGCCGGGCGCGAAGTGTTCTTCGATCTGGTCCGCCAGGCCGACATCGTGGTGGAGAATTTCACGGCTGGGACATCGGACCGGTTGGGGGTGGGTTATCAGGCCTGCCGTGCGGTCAATCCGCGCGTGGTCTTCGCCTCGCTGTCGGGCTTCGGCGCAAACGACCGCGATGGCGGCAAGGCGATGGACGTGATCGTCCAGGCCCTGTCGGGCGCTATGTTCACCAGCGGGGAGCCGGGCCAGCCGCCGGTTCGGATCGGCATTCCGATTGCCGACATGCTCGCCCCGGTGTTCACCGTGATCGGGATCCTCGCCGCCATCGAGCAGCGCCACCACACCGGCACGGGCCAGCGCGTCGACGTGTCGATGCTGGGCGCGCTCACCTCGTTCGTCGCGATCGAGAACTGGTCGGCGATGGCAGCGGCAGGGATGCCTTCGCGCACCGGGCTCACGGTGCAGCGGCTGTCGCCGTTCGGCGTGTTCGAATGCAAGGACGGCTATGCCGCCGTTGTCGCGGTTCACGAACCGCTGGCGCGCGGCCTGTTCGCGGCGATGGGCGAGCCGGAACTCGGCGAGGACCCGCGCTTCTGCAACCGCGATGCGCGGGTCGCCAACGCGGTCGAACTGGAAGCCCGGATCAACGCCTGGTCGCGCCAGTTGCCCCTGGTCGACGTGGTCAAGGCGCTGGAGGCGCAGGGTGTCCCCGTCGCTCCGGTGCGCCACCCGGAGGATGCGCTGGTCGATCCGCGCGTGGTCGAGCGCAAGGAGACGATGGCCGTGGCTCACCCCACCTACGGCTCCAGCATCGACCTGCGCACGGCAGGCATCCCGATCCAGTTTTCGGGCGCGACGACCGGGTTCGACGATGCCCTGCCGGTGTCGATCGGTCAGCATAACGAGGCGATCTATCGCGACCTGCTGGGCTATGACGACGAAAAGATCGCCGCGCTGAAGCAGGCGGGGGCGATCTGATGCACCAGCGCCTCGCCGCCGCCTATGCCGATCCAGATGGGGAGGTCGCCCGCGCGCTGGCCGAAGGGCGCCGTCCGATCCGCACGCTTGGCTTTGACGCACCGCGCGCGCGGCTGATCGCGGCAGGGTTCCAGCCGGTGCGGCTGGTTGCGCCCTACCTCGATGCCGCGCCGCGCGCCGATGCAGTGTTGGGACAGGCGGAGATGGGGCCGCGTGGCCGGCGGCTGCTCGAAGCGCTGATCGATCCGCGCGAACCCGAGGTTCCGGTGCTGATCACCCAGGCCGACATCGAGCAGCCGCAGATCTTCGCCGCGCTGCGCGAACTGGGGCGGCTGGGCGAGCCGGTGCCGCGCCATGTCCATTTCCTCGATCTGCTGCATCTCGATCGCGAAGCCTCGCGCCGCTACAACGCCGCGCGGCTGGCGCAGCTGGATGCCTGGCTGGTTGGCCTTGGCGGCCAGCGCCCCGATGCAGCGGGCATCGCCGCTGCCGAGGCGTTGCTCGCACGGCAGGCGGACCTGCTCGCCGCACTCGACCAGCGCCGCCGCACTGGGGAGCTGTCCGGCTCGGCGCTGCTCGAAGCGATTGGCGCTTCGGCCATCCTCGCGCCGGAGGAAGCCATCGCTGCGCTGGAGGCGCTGGTGGCTGCACCGGCGCAAGAGGTGGCGGGCAAGCGCGTCTACCTATGCGGCACACCGCACGAAGGCGCCGCCCTGACCCGCGCGATCGAGGCGGCGGGCGGCCACGTTGTCGGCGAAAGCCACGCCTGGGGCATGCCCTTTGCGCGCGGCGAACTGACCCCGCCGCGTGTCACCGTTCCCGATGATCTTGCGCGCCGCGTGAAAGACGACGTCGCCGCGCTGAGGCCCGACCTTGTCCTGCACCTGCGGATCGACGGCGACGAGGCTGCCCCGTGGGACGTCGCGGCGATCCTGCGCGCGCTG
>JAYRMP010000035.1:0-16688 GCA_041912655.1 Novosphingobium sp.
TGGAACAGGTCCGCACCACCATCGCCATCGCCCCGCCGTTCGATCCGGCCACCATCGACCGCCAGATCCGGATCATGGCGTCGGACTATACCACCCAGGTCCTGCTCGCCGCGGCGATCGCGCTGGTCGAGCGCGAGGCGCCCGGGATGCGCTTTGAAATCCAGCCGATGGACACCAACCCGATCGAGGCGATCGAGCGCGGTTCGGTGGACCTTCTGGTGACCATCGATTTCGCCGTCTCGGTCGATCATCCCAGCCAGCTGCTGTTCGAGGATGACTATGTGGTGGTCGGCGATGCCGCCAATCCCGCGCTGAAGGCCGAAATCACCCGCGAGGCCTATTTCGAACTCGGCCATGTGACCTCGCGGTTCGGCCGTGCGCAGGTGCCTTCGTTCGACGAATGGTTCACCCGCCGCCAGAAACAGCAGCGCCGGATCGAGGTGGTCGCGCCCAGCTTCCTCTCGCTGCCGGGGCTGGTCGCGGGCACGCGCCGCATCGCGACAATGCATCGCCGGCTGGCCGAGCAGGTAGTCCACGCCTTCCCGCTGGTGATGCGCGAGCTGCCCTTCTCGATTCCGCCGATCCGAGAAGTGGTGCAGTGGAACATCGCCAACAGCAACGACAAGGCGCTGCGCTGGGTGGTCGAACGGCTGTGCGCGGCGGCGGAGCAGGGCAGTGCCGATGGCGGCAACGTCGTACCCATCGAAGCCGCTGACGATGCCGTGCGCGATCAGCTGGCCGTGCGCTGGCAATCCGACACGTCCGTGCGCTGACGGGGCGAAGGAGACCGGCAGGTGAGCGAAACGAGCGACAGCGGCCTGCCGCCGGTACACCGCGTGGTCACCGGCCACGATGCCAACGGGCGTGCGGTGTTCCGCAGCGACGACCTCGCCCCGACCCGGATGATCCCGACCGGCGACGCCAGTTTCCTCACCATCTGGACCACCGCCACGGTTCCTGCCGACAACAACGACGAGACCGAAGGGCGCGACCGCCCGACCGGCACGACGCTGGAAGGCGGATCGGTGATCCGGGTGGTGGACGTGCTGCCCGGCTGCGAAAGCCCGATGCACCGCACCAATTCGATCGACTATGGCGTGGTGGTGGAGGGCGAGATCGAGCTGGAGCTGGACGGCGGTGACAGGAAAACCATCGGCCCGGGCGGGATCGTGGTCCAACGCGGCACCAACCACCTGTGGCGCAACACCACCGACAAGCCCTGCCGTATCGTCTTCGTGCTGATCGAGGCGTCGGCCTATCGCCACAATGGCGCGGCGCTGCCCGAGGCCAAGCCCGAGCAGGTGGCGCCCCGCTAGCGCTGAATTAGGCGGTTCCCATCCGGCCCAGGTCCGCGCGGTAGCTGCGCCGCATCGCGGCAAAGGCCAGCGCTGCCATCACGCAGGGCAGCGGCAGCCATTGCAGCGCGTGGTCTAGGCCCGCCACGTCCGCCAGCCGCCCGGTGAGGATCGGCCCCGGGGCGAGGCCCAGCAGGTTGTTGGCCAGCGTCAGCGTGGCGAAGGCCGTGCCGTGGACCGCCAGCGGGGTCAGGTTGGCGACCATGGCCCCGGCGGGGCCGGTGGTCCCGGCAACCATGAACATCGCGAGCGCGATCAGCGCGAACTGCATCGGCCCCGGCGGGAACTGGAAAGCCGCAAACAGGCAGGCGGCGGTGCCGAGGCTGTAAGCAATGGCCAGCGCGATCTTGCGCTCGGGATTGTCGCGGGCGAGGCGGTCGCTGAGCATCCCGCACAGCACCATGCCGGTGCCGCAGGTCAGCAGCAGCACGGCGGCGGCGCGGCCGGCGCGGTCGACCGGCATCGCGTAATAGCGGCCAAGGTAGCTGGGCAGCCAGGCGGGAAGCGCGCCGGCCGCGAACATCTGCAGCCCGCTGCCGACATAGGCCAGTCGCACCGAGCGGCTGGCGACGAGGCTGCGCAGCGCCGCGCGCAGCGGTGTGCCGTCCGCTGCCTCGGCCAGCCCGGCCAACTCGCGGTTGCGGCGTTCGCGCACCAGCAGCGGGAAGATCACGCCCAGCGCAAGCCCCGCCAGACCGATCGCGAAGAAGGCCTCGCGCCAGCCGTGGCTCGCCGCGATCTGTGCGCCAACGGCCACGCCCAGCACCTGCCCGAACAGGCCCCCCGCCATGAACGCAGCTGACAGAGTCGCGCGCATTCGCTGCGGGAACACGCTGACCACCAGCGCGATGCCGACGCTGCCGTAGGCCGCCTCGCCCACGCCGACCAGCGCCCGGCCCAGCAGCATCTCGCCAAAGCCCCCTGCCGCTCCGCACAGCAGGGTGGCGAGGCTCCACAGCACCGCCATCAGGGTGAGGCTGCGCACCCGCCCCCAGCGATCCGCGGCGAGCGAGAGCGGGAAGGTCAGCACGCCGACCATCGCCGCGACGATGCCCGATAGCAGCCCCAGTTGCGCGTCGCTGAGCGTCCATTCCGCCTTGAGCAGCGGGAAGACCGCGTTGAGCACCTGCCGGGCCATGTAGTCGGAGATCAGCAGGCCAAAGCACAGCGCGAAGACCAGCCAGGCATAGGCGGTGGCGCGCGGCGGGCCGGGCGGTAAGCCCTCGGTTGCGATCGGTCCTGCCATGGCGCTTCTCCCCCGCCGACGTTGTTTTGACGATCAATCCGTCAGCGCGGCGATCAGGTCCAGTCCTTCCGGCCAGGGGCCGAAGCCCGCCGGGGGATTGAGGTGGCCGACCTGGCCCGCATCGTGGAGCCGCGCCCCCCAGTTGTCGGCCAGCTCCGCCACCCGGGCAAAGTCCGCCAGCGGATCGTTGTGGCTGGCGGCGACCACGGCGGGGAAGGGCAGCGGCTGGCGCGGGATCGCCAGCCAGCCGCCTTCGGTGAGTTCCTCCAGCGTGGGATAGCCGGCCGGCAGCGGGCGCTCGATGTCCGCCGGGGTGGCGAGCAGCGCGCCCTTGATCCGCCGCGTCGGGCTGAGTGCCCAGTGCGCGACCATCAGGCAGCCCGCGCTGTGGGCGGCGATCACCACTTCGCCTTCGATGCCTTGCAGCGCCGCGTCCAGCGCCGCCACCCGCGCCTGGCGCGAAAGGCGGTCACTGGTGAGCGGCGGGACCGTTACCGATCCGGGCAGCGCCCGGGCGGCGTGGGTCTGCCAGTGGTCCTCCACATGGTCGCGCAGGCCCGGGACGAAGAGGACCGTTGCGCTCACGCTGCGGCCCGTGCTGCTTCGCGCGGCCAGCGGCGGCCGGGCTTCACGCCGGGCAGCCAGCCGTTCTTTTCAAGCGTTTCCTCGATGCTCGAATAGAAGGTGCCGATCTGGTAGATTTCCTTGGCTTCCTTGCCGGTGGCGATCGGACGCCACAGTTCCTCGGAAATCCGCACCGCCTTCTCGATCTGCTGGACCGAGGTGGCGCGCTCGCCCTTGCGACCCCACAGGTTGTCTTCCTGGCCGACGCGCACGTGCAGGCCCATCGCGATCCCCATGGTGATCAGCGGATACATCGAACGCATCAGCCCTTCGACCGTGCAGACCGCGTTCTGCGGCAGGCGGTTGACGAACTCCATCAGGTTGCGCGGGTTGGGACCATCGTGCCCGCCGCCGATCGCCACCCAGTTGCAGACCAGCGGCCCCATGTAGTGCCCGGCGCGGACCAGCCGCTCGACCGTTTCAAGGTCGCGCGCGCAGCCGACCTGGAAATGGGTCTGGATGCCCGAGGCGGTCAGCCGCTTCATGTGTTCCTTCATGAACTTCGGGCCGCCGTCGTAATACATCTCGGTATAGGCCTCGCGGTAGACGTCCCACATCGTGGTGCCCTTGGCGTCTTCCTCGGTGATCAGCTCCATCACGTTCATCTGGTTGGTGTTGACCACCATGGTGACCTGATCGGGCGCGGGCTTGAGGTCGGCGAGCATGTGGCGGGTATCGTCGTCGAGCCAGGCGGCCTCGCCTTCCTCGGTCTTCGGCGCGAAGCTGATCGAGCCGCCGACCTGCAGCACCATGTCCGGCACGGCGGTGCGGAGGCGATCGAGCATCTCGTTGAACCGGTCGAGGTCCTTCGAGCCGGTGCCGTCCGGTTCGCGGACGTGGACGTGCAGCACGGTGGCGCCCGCGTTGTAGCAGTCGACCGCCTTCTGGACCTGTTCGGCGAAGCTCACCGGAATGTCGTCGCTGTCCTGCGGCATAAAGCTCGGCGCATAGGGCGCGACCTGGATGACCAGCGGGTCCTGGTTTTCGGGAAGCAGGCTTTCGTCGAAGAATTGCATTTCAGTTCTCCTCTCGATTCAGAAAATGGTTACTTCAGAATGGCTTGTCGCCAATAATTCCGGCGCGTTCCATCTGCCGGACGCAGGGCGGGTAATCCATCACGGCGTAGTGCTGGGTGCAGCGGTTGTCCCAGATCGCCATCGAGTTCGGCTTCCAGCGCCAGCGCACCTGGTATTCGGGGATCTGCGCCCGCCCGATCAGATAGCTCAGCAGGCTGGCTCCGCCGGGCGCATAGTCCTGTCCGTAGCGGACGTTGGCGCTGGTGTGGAAATTGGTGAAATGGGTGGTGAAGCCGCAGACGTAGAGGCTCTTGGCGCCAGTCTCCGGATGGGTGCGGACCACCGGATGCTCGGCATCGGGGAAGCGCTCCTTCAGCGCTGCCCGCGCCTCGTCGCTCATCCGCGCGCCGAAGCTCGCCTCGATCGAATGGCGCGCCTTCAGCGGGGCGATGGTTTCCTTGATGTGGTCGGCCAGGTCGTCATAGGCCTTTTCCATGTTGGCCCACATCGTGTCGCCGCCCACCGGCGGGCAGGTGATGCAGCGCAGCACCGCGCCCATCTGCGGGGCCTCGCGCCAGGTGGTGTCGGCGTGCCACGAATTCTCGTAGAAATCGGGCGGCGAATTCTCGTCCTTGTAGATCCGCACCAGCCCGGGATTCTCGGGATCGCTGCCCGCGACCGGGTGGTCCTCAAGGCTGCCGAAGCGTTCGGCGAAGGCGACGTGATCGGCGCGGGAGATGTCCTGATCGCGCAGGAACAGCACCTTGTGATCCAGCAGCGCCGCCTTGATCGCGCCGAACAGGTCGTCGTTGCGGGCGGCCTCGGCCAGGTTCACGCCGCTCAGCTCGGCGCCGATATGCTGGGTGAGTTTCTCGATTTTCATAGCACGAACACCGATGAGCCAATGGACTTGCCGGCTTCCAGATCGCGGTGCGCCTGAACGCACTGGTCAAGCGCATAACGCTGCCCGATCTCCACCTTGATCCGCCCGGCGGAGAGGTGGTCGAACCAGAACTGCGCCATTTCCGCGCGCTCCGCCGGATCGGCGAAGAAGTCGGCAAAGGCCGGGCGGATGAAATAGACCGATCCCTGCAGCATCAGCTGGAAGGCATCGATCGGCGGGAAGGGGCCGGAGGCGGTGCCGCAGCCGACCAGCACGCCGCGCCGGCGCAGCGACTTCAGCGATCCTTCGAAGGTGTCCTTGCCGACCGAATCGAACACGGTCTGGACGCCTTCCCCGCCGGTCAGTTCCTTCACCCGCGCGGCAACGTCCTCGCGGCGGTAGAACACGATCTCGTCGCAGCCCATCGCGCGGGCCTTTTCGGCCTTCTCCTCGGTGGAGACGGTGCCGATCACGCGCAGGCCCAGCAGCTTGGCGACCTGCACCGCCAGCAGCCCGACCCCGCCGGCGGCGGCATGGAGCAGGATGGTGTCGCCCGCCTTCAGCCGGGGATCGGCCTTGAGCAGCCAGTAGACGGCAGAGAGGCCGCGCATCGTCGAGGCGGCGGCGGTTTCGAGCGAGACCCCGTCCGGCACCCTGAACAGCGGCGCGGCGGGCATCACCCGAACCGTGCTGTAGGCACCCAGCGGACCGCCGTTGTAGGACACCCGGTCGCCCACGGCGAAGCCGCTGACCCCTTCGCCCACCGCCTCGATCGTTCCGGCGCCTTCGACGCCGATCCCGCAGGGCGGCTGGACCGGGTAGTAACCGGATCGGAAATAGGTGTCGGCGAAGTTGCAGCCCACGGCGGCATGGCGGACGCGGACTTCGCCGGGGCCGGGCTCGCCGACCTCGACCTGCTCCAGCCGGAGCACTTCGGGACCACCAGTTTCATGAAAGCGCACAGCCTGGGCCAGCACGGCAATTCTCCCAATCGTTCGTTGGGATCGTACTAGGCCAGCCCGGGGTTGCAGTTTTCACATTTCGTGCCATTTTTTGTGCAATTGGTGACAGGCGCGGATTCGTCCGCAAGGGGAGGGACGCCGCATGACCGAGCTGGTTCGCGCCGCTGCGCTCAATGGCTACCTCGATGTCATGGCCGATCTGGGCGCCGATCCGCGCCCCCTGCTTCGCGAACAGGGCTTGGCGCCCGACCTGCTGGCCGATCCGGAACGCACGGTTCCCGCGATCGCGGCGATCCGCCTGCTCGAACGCAGCGCGGCTGCGACCGGCTGTTCGACGCTGGGATTGCGGATGGTGGAGGGGCGCACGCTCGCCAACCTCGGCGCGCCCAGCCTGCTGATCGCCCACCAGCCGACCTTGCGCAAATCGCTCGAAGCGCTGGGGGAGTTCCGCGCGCGGATCAATTCGACGCTGGTCCTGCACGTCGAGGAACATGGTGACGAGGCGATCCTGCGCGAGGATTTCTCGCTCGCCCGGCCGGAACCGTGGCGGCAGTCGCTCGACCTCGCGCTGGGGGTGCTGGCGCGGCTCTGCGCCGCAGTGCTGGGCGATGGCTGGCGCCCGCTGGCAGTGTGCTTCGTGCGCGAGGCTCCGCCCGCCGCCGAGCGCGCGCTCCATGCCCGGGTGTTCGGCTGCCCGGTGCAGTTCGACAGCGAGTTCAACGGCATTGTCGTGGCGCGGGCCGATCTCGACCGGCCGATTCCCAATGCCGACGATCGGCTGGCACACCATGCCCGCCAGCTGCTCGAGACGGCGATGGGGCCGATGGCCCGCAGCCGCGCGGACGAGGTCCGCCAGCTGATCAAGCTGCTGCTCCCCTCGGGCCGGGCCTCGGTGCAGGTCTGCGCCGCCTCGATGGGCATGACGGTGCGCACCCTGCAACGCGCGCTGGATGCCGAAGAGGAAAGCTTCACCGCCCTGCTCAACCACGCGCGGATGCAGCTGGCGGAGCAGTACCTCGCCAATCCCCGGATGCGGATCACCGATATCGCCGGGCTGCTGGGTTACAGCACGACCGGGGCCTTTTCTCGCTGGCATGCGGGGGTATTCGGCGCTCCGCCGCGCAGTCGGCGCAAGGGCAAGGCCGCGGCGCGCTGAACCGTCCGGTCAGGCGGAAAGGCGTGCGGCGACCTCCTGCAGGGCCTCGATCACCAGGCCTTCCGGCAGCCGCGCCGCTTCCTGGACGGAACGGGTGGCCGAGATCGCGGCGAGCACCCGCCCGCCCGGACTGCGCACCGGTACCGCAACGCAGACCAACCCCTCGGCGATCTCCTCGTCATCGCGGGCAAAGCCCGAAGCTGCGATCCGAGCCAGTTCCTGCCGCAGCTCGCCGGGATCGGTGATTGTCCGCGCGGTGAGGGCGGGGAAGGGGCCGGTGGCAAGGTAGGCCTCGCGCTCCGCCTCGGGCAGGTGAGCCAGCAGGACCTTGCCGATCCCGGTGCAATAGGCCTCCAGCTGCATGCCGACCCGGGTGAACACGTCGCCCGCGCCGCTGCCGGTCTTGACCCGGTAGGTCACCATCTCGTTCTCGAACGTGCCCAGCTGGACCAGGCAGCCCAGCCGCTCGGCGAGGGCGTGGAGCAGCGGTGCGGCGGCGGCGACGATCACCTGCTTCTCGTCGACCAGCTGCAGCAGCGCGAGCAGGCGCGGCCCCGGGGCGATCCGCCCGCCCGGGAGCCGGGCAAGGAACCGCTCCTTCACCAGCGTCGCGACCTGGCGGTGGGCGGTGGCGCGCGGCAGGCCCAGCCCCTCCGCAATGGCGGGCACGCTGCGCCCCTCGCGGTCGGCCAAGATCGCTTCCAGCAGGGCCAGGCTGCGTTCCAGCGCGGCAATGGGCGGCGTTCCCTGTCTCATATGGTGAGACAATAGCGCAACCTCCCGCTGGCGCAACCGGCCCGCGCGTTCTAACCCGCCGACACGAGAGGCGGAGGATCAGCGAATGACCACGACAACCCACGAAGCGCTCGCCCAGCGGCTGCGCGATGCCTACACCCAGGGCGTGGTGGCCCCCCTGCGCGACGGGCTCGATCCCGTCGACGCGGCCGGGGCCTATGCCGTGCAGGAGATCAACACCCGGTTCTGGCAGGCGCAGGGCCGCCGGATCGTCGGGCGCAAGGCCGGGCTCACCGCCAAGGCCGTGCAGGTGCAGCTTGGTGTCGATCAGCCCGACTTCGGTGTCCTGTTCGATGACATGCACGTCGCCGATGGCGGCACCCTGGCGGCGGGCAGCTGCATCCAGCCCAAGGCCGAGGCGGAGATCGCCTTCGTCCTTGCCGCCGACCTGCCTTCGCCGGACACCACCCCCGAACAGGTCGCCGCCGCCGTCGCCACGGTCCACGCCGCGATCGAGATCGTCGACAGCCGCATCGCCGACTGGAAGATCACCTTCGCCGATACCGTGGCCGATAATGGCTCTTCCGCGTTCTACGTCCTGGCGGACGAGGGCAAGCCCCTCCCCGGGCTCGACCTGTGGAGCGCGGGCATGGTCATGCAGATCAATGGCGATATCGTTTCGCTGGGCGCGGGCGCGGCTGCGCTGGGCCACCCGCTCAACGCCGCCGCCTGGCTGGCGCGGACCCTCGCCGAGCGGGGCGAACCGCTGAAGGCGGGCGACGTGCTGCTCGCCGGTGCGCTGGGGCCGATGGTCGCGATCAATCCGGGCGACCGGGTCGAGGCTTTCGTCGGCGGCATCGGCTCCTGTTCCTTCACTTACGCAAAGGCTTGAAAGCCATGTCCAAGACCAAGGTAGCCATCATCGGTTCCGGCAACATCGGCACCGACCTGATGATCAAGATCATGCGCCTTTCCGACGTGCTGGAAATGGGCGCCTTCGTCGGCATCGACCCCGAAAGCGACGGGCTGAAGCGTGCCGCGCGGATGGGCGTGCCGATCACGGCGAAGGGGATCGACGGGCTGATCGCTATGCCTGAATTTGCCGATGTGCAGATCGTGTTCGACGCGACCAGCGCCTATGCCCACAAGCGCAACAGCGATCTGGTGCTCGCCGCGGGCAAGCGGATGATCGACCTGACCCCAGCGGCCATCGGCCCCTACACGGTCCCGCCGGTCAATGGCGATGCCAACTTGGACGCGCTCAACGTCAACATGGTGACCTGCGGCGGCCAGGCGACGATCCCGATCGTCGCAGCGGTCAACCGCGTCGCCAAGGTCCACTATGGCGAGATCGTCGCCTCGATCTCCTCGAAGAGCGCCGGTCCCGGCACCCGCGCCAACATCGACGAGTTCACCGAGACGACCAGCCAGGCGATCTGCGACGTCGGCGGGGCCACGCGCGGCAAGGCGATCATCATCCTCAACCCGGCGGAACCCCCGCTGATCATGCGCGATACGGTCTACTGCCTGTGCGAGGACGCCGACCGCGAGGCGATCCGCAAGTCGATCGAGGACATGGTCGCCGAAGTGCAGACCTATGTCCCCGGCTACCGCCTGAAGCAGGCCGTCCAGTTCGAAAGCATCGGCGATAACCGGCCCTTGCGCATTCCGGAAATGGACGGCTCGTTCACCGGGCTCAAGGTCTCGGTGTTCCTCGAGGTCGAGGGCGCCGCGCACTATCTGCCGGCCTATGCCGGCAACCTCGACATCATGACCTCGGCGGCGCTCAAGACCGCCGAGAAGATCGCCCAGCGCCACTTCGCGGGAGCCGCAGCATGACCCTCAATTCCGCCTTCAGCGATCCGACCAGCCAGAAGCTCTACATCCAGGACGTCACCCTGCGTGACGGGATGCACGCGATCCGCCACCAGTACGGGCTCGAGCACGTCCAGGCGATTGCCAAGGCGCTCGACCGCGCCAAGGTCGATGCGATCGAGGTTGCCCACGGCGACGGTCTGCAGGGATCGAGCTTCAACTACGGCTTCGGCGCCTATACCGACTGGGACTGGATCGGCGCGGTCGCCGAAGTGCTCGAACACTCGGTGCTGACCACCCTGCTGCTGCCCGGCATCGGCACGGTCCATGACCTCAAGCACGCCTGCGAAATGGGCGTGAAGTCGGTCCGCATCGCGACGCACTGCACCGAGGCGGACGTTTCCAAGCAGCACATCGAGGCCGCGCGCAATCTCGGCATGGACGTATCGGGCTTCCTGATGATGAGCCACATGAGCCCGCCCGAGGCGCTCGCCCAGCAGGCCAAGCTGATGGAAGACTACGGCGCGCACTGCGTCTACGTCACCGACAGCGGCGGCGCGATGAACATGGACGAGTACGCCGCACGCTGTCAGGCCTATGACCGGGTGCTGAAGCCGGAGACCCAGCGCGGGGTCCATGCCCACCACAACCTCAGCCTGGGCGTCGCCAACTCGATCGTCGCGGTGCAGAACGGCGTGGTCCGCGTCGATGCCAGCCTTGCGGGCATGGGCGCCGGCGCGGGCAATGCGCCGCTGGAAGTGTTCATCGCCGCTGCCGACCGCATGGGCTGGAACCACGGCTGCGACCTGTTCGCGCTGATGGACGCGGCGGAAGACCTTGTCCGTCCGCTGCAGGACCGCCCGGTCCGCGTCGACCGCGAAACGCTGACGCTGGGCTACGCCGGGGTCTACTCCAGCTTCCTGCGCCACGCGGAAAAGGCCGCGCAGGACTACGGCGTCGACACCCGCTCGATCCTTGCCGAGGTTGGCCGCCGCAAGATGGTCGGCGGGCAGGAAGACATGATCGTCGACATCGCGCTCGACATGGTCAAGCAGCAGGAAGCGGGCGCGGCCTGATCTGCATTCGGGATTCGCGCCAAAGCTCTGGAAAACGCATTCCAGCCGCTTGCCGCGAATCCCGCGAGGCCCCTAGGCCCGCCGCGTGAGCGCGCCCATCCAAATCGGGGTCGACCAGAACGACCGCCCGATCACCATCGATATCGAGGAGCTGCTGGCCACCCGGCTGCTGGTGCAGGGCAACAGCGGCTCGGGCAAGTCGCACCTGCTGCGCCGGATCCTTGAGGAAAGCGCAGGGATCGTCCAGCAGGTGGTGATCGATCCTGAGGGCGATTTCGTCACCCTGGCGGAAGTCTTCGGCCACATCGTCGTCGATGGCGCGGCCTATTCCGCCACCGAACTGACCCGGCTCGCCGCGCGCATCCGCGAGCACCGCGCCTCGGTGGTGCTGGCGCTCGACGGGCTGGAGATCGAGGCGCAGATGCGCTGCGCCGCGCTGTTCCTGTCCGCGCTGTTCGATGCCCCGCACGAACAATGGTTCCCCGCGCTGGTGGTGGTCGACGAGGCGCAGATGTTCGCCCCCGCCGCCGGGGGCGAGGTCAGCGACGAGGTCCGCCGGCTCAGCCTCGCGGCGATGACCAACCTGATGTGCCGGGGGCGCAAGCGCGGCCTCGCCGGGATCGTCGCGACCCAGCGGCTGGCGAAGCTCGCCAAGAACGTCGCGGCGGAAGCCTCCAACTTCCTGATGGGGCGGACCTTCCTCGATATCGACATGGCCCGCGCCGCCGACCTGCTCGGGATGGAGCGCCGTCAGGCCGAGCAGATCCGCGACCTGTCGCGCGGGCAGTTCCTGGGCCTTGGCCCGGCGATCAGCCGCCGCCCGGTGGCGGTGCGGATCGGATCGGTGCGCACGGGCGCCCGTTCGATGATCCAGAAGCTCGCCCCGCCGCCCAGCGCCTCGCCCGACGAGCTGCACGCGCTGCTCCACGCCGACCTCCACGTCGAGGACGCGCCCTTGCCGGAGCGCGCTCCGCCGCCGCCCCAGCTTGCCGCCGACGAACTGATCGAGCGGATTTCGGCCGTGCCGCTCGAGATCGAGGACACCTCGCCCCAGCCGCAACTGTTCGCGCCGTCGCAGGCGGAAATTGATGCGGCCGTGCGCGACATCCTGTTCGACATGGCGGCAGAGGAGGACTGCACCTTCCAGCCGCCGGCCAAGCTGTTCCAGGATTTCACCGTACGCTGCCGGATGCAGCGGCTGACCGCTGGGCATGTCGACATGGCGAGCTTCCGCCGCCGCTTTGCCCTGGCTGTCGCCGGGGTGCGCGACGAAACTTCGGACGACTGGCGCGAGATCCTGCGCGTCGCCTCGGTCCTCTCCGATGACCTTCTGGCTCCGTTCCTGGTGATCGCCCGGGCAGCGCGCGAAGGTCTGCCCTGTCCGGACGATGACGAGCTGGCGCGGGTCTATGGCACCAGTTCGCTGGGTCGCATCCGCCGCCTGCTCGACCACTACGAGCGCTGCGCACTGATCGTGGTGCGCACCGATTTCAGCGGGCGGCGCTCGGTCTCGATCCCCGAACTGGGCCTCGCCACCGAGCCGCTCGAAGCCTGATCCTATCCGGCAAGCGCCGGATGCCCGGCGAGCGCGACCAGTTCGCGGCCCAGCGCCGCCAGCTGGGGCGCCTCGCGGGTGCGGGCGAAGGTCGATACCGACAGGCAGATGCGCGGGCTGCCCGGGCCGGGCACGACTGCCCCGATCGAACAGATCCCGGCATGTCCCATGTTCTCGTCGATCGCATAGCCGCACTGGGCCGCCTGCTGCACCTGCTCGGCATAGGCCGCGAAGGACAGTGGCTGCTGCCAGCGCACCGCATCGAAGCGCCGCCTGAGTTCCGCCTCGTCCAATCGCTCGAACGCTGCCAGCGCCCGTCCGGTTGAACCCCCGCCGATCGGCTGGCGCTGGCCGATCACCATGTGAATGCGCGTTGCCGCGCCGCTGTCCCACAGCGCGGCGAGCGCCATGCGGTCTGCCGAGACGACCTGCCACAGTCCCACGGTGCAATCGTGCTCTTCGGCAAAGGCGCGCGCGGGCGCACGGGCACGCTCGATCAGCCGGTCGATCCGGCCTCGCGCCGGGCCGGTCGCACTCCAGCCGGGGACGAGGCGATAGCGGCGGTCGGTCTCGTCGCGTTCCAGCGCCCCTTCGGCGACCAGCGTGCGCAGCAGGTTGAGCGCGCTCGACGGGCCAAGGTCCACCGCGCGCGCCACTTCCGAAAGGGTTGCCCCGCGGGGACGCGCCGCGACCGCACGCAGCACCGCGAAGGCAAGGGACACCGAACGCACCTGAGTCGACATGGCGCGGACTTAACTTTCAGATATGTGAAAAGCAATGCAAATACATGAATTGACCGAATCGCCGGTTTGCCGCATCGGGCAGGCCGTGCGATGCATTGGCCGCGTCGCTGGATGGAGAAGCTCACGATGGGGATGCTCGAAGGCAAGGTTGTCGCGATCACGGGTGCGGGGCGCGGCGTGGGCCGCGAGATCGCGTTGCTCTGCGCGAAGCATGGCGCGGCGGTGGTGGTCAACGATCCGGGCGTAGGAGGCGGCGGTGAGGGCGGCGATGCCGGCCCGGCCCAGCAGACGGTCGACGACATCGTTGCGGCGGGCGGCAAGGCCTGGGCCAACCTTGCCAGCGTGGCCGATCCGGTCGGCGCCCAGTCGATCATCGAGGACGCGGTGCAGCGCTTCGGGCGGATCGATGCGGTGGTCAACAACGCCGGCATCCTGCGTGACACCATCTGGCACAAGATGAGCCACGAGGACTGGCGCGCGGTGATCGATGTCAACCTCAACGGGCCGTTCAACGTGTGCAAGGCGGCAACCCCCTATTTCCGCGAGCAGCAGTCGGGCAGCTTCATCCACTTCACCTCCACCTCGGGCCTGATCGGCAATATCGGCCAGGCGAACTATTCGGCAGCCAAGCTGGGCCTCGTCGCGCTGTCGCAGTCGATCGCGCTCGACATGGCGCGCGCGGGCGTGCGCTCCAACTGCATCGCGCCCTTCGCGTGGAGCCGGATGACCGCCTCGATCCCGGCCGAAACCCCCGAGCAGAAGCAGCGGGTGGAGCGGATGAAGAGCATGAGCGCCGACAAGATCGCCCCGCTGGTGGTCTACCTCGCCTCCGATGCCTCGAAGGAGGTCACCAACCAGATCTTCTCGGTCCGCAAGAACGAGATCGTGCTGTTCAACAAGCCGCGCCCGGTCCGTTCGATGACCAAGGTCGAAGGCTGGACGCCCGAAACCATCGCCGAGGAACTGATCCCCGCCTTCAAGCCCAGCTTCGCGCGCGCCGACGAAGTCAGCGGCCACGTCTTCCCCTACGATCCGATCTGAGGAACCAGAGATGAGCACCAATTCCGGCATGGATGCCGACGTCTTCGAACAGTTCATCGAACAGTTGCAGCGCTATGTGCGCGAGCGGCTGATCCCGGCTGAAAAGCAGATCATCGAGACCGACCTGATCCCCGACGACATCATGAAAGAGATGCGGGACATGGGTCTGTTCGGGCTGACCATGCCCGAGGAATTCGGCGGCGCGGGGATGAACATCCAGCAGTACACCCGCACCATCCGGGAACTGTCCTATGCCATGCCGTGCTACCGCTCGATCACCTCGATCAACATCGGCATGGTCTGCTCGGCGCTGAAGAACGGCGGCACGGAAGAGCAGAAGGCCGAATGGCTGCCGCGCCTGGCCGCGGGTGAAATCGCCAGCTTCGGCCTGACCGAGCCCGGCTCCGGCTCGGACTCGGCGGCGATGCAGACCATGGCGGTCAAGTCCGGCAACGGCTGGGTGCTGAACGGGACCAAGCGCTACATCACCAATTCGCCCTTCGCCAATGTCGCGCTGATCATGGCGCGCACCAGCAAGGAAGCCCTGCCCAAGAACGCGCACGTTTCCGCCTTCATCGTCCCGATGGACACGCCGGGCGTGACCGTCGGCAAGTCGGACAAGAAGATGGGCCAGGCCGGCAGCCACATCGCCGACATCATTATGGAAGACGTCCGCCTGCCGGCTGACGCGCTGCTGGGCGGCGTGGAAGGGCGCGGCTTCGTCACCGCGATGCAGAGCCTCGACAATGGCCGCCTCTCGGTCGGTTCGGCAGCGGCCGGCTATGCCCGCCGCGCGCTCGATTCGGCGATCCGCTATGCGAATGAACGCAAGGCGTTCGGCGAACCGATCGCCAACTTCCAGCTGATCCAGCAGATGCTGGCCGACAGCGAGATCGAGATCTACGCCGCCGAATGCATGCTGGAAGACGCCGCCAAGCGCGCCGACGCGGGCGAGAACGTGCTGCGCAAGGCGGCGGCGGCCAAGGTCTTCGCCTCCGAAATGTGCGGCCGAGTGGTCGACCGCGTGGTGCAGATTTATGGCGGCGCGGGCTACCTTGCCGAATACGACGCCGAACGCTTTTTCCGCGATGCGCGTATCTACCGCATCTACGAAGGCACCACCCAAATCCTCCAGCTCCAGATCGCGAAGCACATGCTGCGCGAATGGGCGGCCACGCAGGGCTAAGGGGCGATGTACCCGCTGCTCCAGGGGCTTTCGGTGATCGAGGCGTCGTCGTTCGTCGCCTCGCCCACTGCCGGGCTGTACTGCGCCCAGTTCGGCGCGGAAGTGATCCGCGTCGACCAGGTTGGTGGCGGGCCGGACTTCCGCCGCTGGCCGGTGACCGAGGCGAACGACTCCCTCTATTGGGAGAACCTCAACCGGGGCAAGAAGTCGGTCGCGCTCGATCTCGGCACGCCCCAGGGGCGCGAACTGCTGCAGGAACTGGTCCGCGCCACGGGCCAGTTCATCACCAACTTCCCGGTCGGCGGGTTCCTGTCCCATGACACGCTGGCCGAGGGCCGCGCGGACCTGATCACCGTGCGGGTGATGGGCTGGGCGGACGGCGCGCCAGCGCTCGACTACACGGTCAACAACGCGGTCGGCTATCCGATGATGACCGGCCCCGGGCCTGAGCCGGTCAACCATGTCCTCCCGGCGTGGGACCTGCTGTCGGGCGCCTATGCGGCCTTTGCCCTGCTCGCCGCGATCCAGCGCCGCAGCGTCAGCGGTGAAGGCGGCGAAGTGCGCATTCCGCTGTCGGACGTCGCCATCGGCACTGTTGCCAACCTCGGCGGCATCGCCGAAGTGCTCTATTCAGGCGAGAACCGCCCGCGCCTCGGCAATGCGGTCTACGGCCTGTTCGGGCGCGATTTCCTGACTGCCGACGGCCAGCGGACGATGATCGTGGTCGTCACTCACCGCCAGTGGGCCAACCTGATCGCCGCGCTGGGGCTGGAGCAGCAGGTCGCCGCCATCGAGGCACAGCGCGGGGTCTCCTTCGCGAAAGACGATGGCCTGCGCTATGCCCACCGCGATGCGCTCTATCCGCTGTTCGAGGCGGCAATCGGCGCGCGCAGCCATGCCGATCTTGCCGCCGCGCTCGATGCGGGCGGGATCGTCCACAGCGCCTACCGCACCATGCTCGACGCCGCGCGCGATCCGCGCCTGGTGGGCGACAACCCGATGTTCAGCGCCTTTGACGCCAACCCCTCGGGCTTCGCCTATCCCGCCGCGGGCCCGTTCGGCACCGTGCCGCAGCTCGAACGCGGCGCCCCGCAGCCCGCCCCGCGCAACGGGCAGCATTCGGAAGAAGTGCTGGCTGAGCGCCTCAAGCTCTCCTCCGGGGAGATCGCCCGCCTGATCGATGGCGGCGTGGTCGGAACCGGATAACCAGACCCACCTCCCGTTGGGGGGGGGGGGGGGGGGGGCGGCGGGGGGCCCCCCGGGGGGGGGGGGGCGGGCGCCCCCCCCCGACAACC
>JAYRMP010000035.1:16698-30356 GCA_041912655.1 Novosphingobium sp.
CCGGGGCCGCCCACGGCCCCGCGCCGCCCCCCGCCACGAACGGAAACAAGGATTGCAAACATGACCCTTCGCCGCGCCGCCATCGTCTCGCCCATCCGCACCGCCGTCGGCAAGTTCGGGGGTGCGCTGTCCTCGCTCACCGCCGGGCAGCTTGGCGCCACGATCCTCAAGGCGCTGATCGAGCGCACGAAGATCGATCCCTCGCGGGTCGACGACGTGATCTTCGCGCAAGGGTACGGCAATGGCGAGGCGCCGTGCATCGCCCACTGGTCGTGGCTGCTCGCCGGCCTGCCCGAGGAAGTTCCCGGCTACCAGCTTGACCGCCGCTGCGGTTCGGGCCTGCAGGCGATCGTCAATGCGGCGATGATGGTGCAGACCGGCGTTTCCGACGTGGTTGTCGCGGGCGGCTGCGAATCCATGTCGAACGTGGAGCATTACTCGGTCGACGTGCGCAAGGGCGTGCGCGCGGGCAACCTCACGCTGCATGACCGGCTGACGCGCGGCCGGGTGATGAGCCAGCCGATCGAACGCTACGGCGTGATCAGCGGCATGATCGAAACGGCGGAAAATCTCGCCAAGGACTGGAACATCAGCCGCGAAGCCTGCGACGCCTATGCCGCGCGCAGCCACCAGCGCGCCGCCGCCGCCTGGGCGAACGGCCTGTTCGCCGACGAACTGGTGCCGGTCGAAGTGCCGCAGAAGAAGGGCGATGCGCTCGTCTTCGCCCACGACGAGGGCTACCGCCCCGACGCCAGCATGGAAACGCTGGGCAAGCTCAAGGCGCTGGAAGGCGGCGTGGTGACGGCGGGCAATGCCAGCCAGCAGAACGACGCGGGCGCAGCCTGCCTCGTGGTTGCCGAAGACAAGCTGGAGGAACTGGGCCTCGAACCCATCGCCTTCTTCCATTCCTGGGCTGCGGCGGGCTGCGATCCGGCCCGCATGGGTTACGGCCCCGTCCCCGCGACCGAGCGCCTGTTTGCCCGCAACGGCCTGTCGTGGAATGACATCGGCCTGGTTGAACTGAACGAGGCCTTCGCCCCGCAGGTGCTCGCCTGCCTCAAGGGCTGGGGCTGGTCGGACGATGACAGCCGCCACGACATGCTCAACGTCAACGGCTCGGGCATTTCGCTGGGGCACCCGATCGGCGCCACCGGCGGCCGCATCCTCGCCAACCTGACCCGCGAGATGCAGCGCCGCGACGTGCGCTATGGCCTTGAAACCATGTGCATCGGCGGCGGCCAGGGCATTGCCGCGGTGTTCGAGAAGGCCTGACGATGGCGGTCGATTATCCGCACCTGCTCGGCCTTGCGCGCGGTTACGAGGCGCTGGCCCGCACCGCGCTGGCCCAGCGGCTCGAAGGCCGCCGGATCGACGAGGAGCAGCGCGCAGCCCACGGTTTTGCCTGGATCGCCACCAGCGTCGCTGCGCTGGAGGCGCTGGCGGAGTGGAACAAGGCGGGCGCCGGGCTCAACCCGGTCGACGCGCTGGTTACCCGGCTGGGCTTTGCGGAAATGCTTGCCCAGCTGGTCGGCGGCCTGCCGATGGGCCAGAACGAACTGTTGCGGCCCGCTGACCTGGGCCTTGCCGATGCCGCGCGCGATCTGGCCGATGCCTGCGCCGACCTGCTGGAAGCGGACCATGCGCCGGCCCGCGCCGAACTCGCGCAGTTGCTGGCGCAGGGTCTCTGGCCGTCCGAAGGGCTGGGCGATGCCGATCTCGACGCGATCCGCGATCAGTTCCGCCGCTTCACCGATGCGGAAATCCTGCCCAACGCCCACAAGTGGCACCTCGGCAACGAGCTGATCCCCGACGCGACCGTGGCAGCGATGGCGGAGCTTGGCACCTTCGGAGTCTGTATCCCCGAGGAATTCGGCGGGCTGGGCCTGTCCAAGCTGGTGATGTGCCTCGTTACCGAGGAACTGTCGCGCGGCTGGATCGGCGCTGGTTCGCTCGGCACCCGCTCGGAGATCGCGGGCGAGCTGATCGCCCACGGCGGCACGGCGGAGCAGAAGGCGCACTGGCTGCCGAAGATCGCCAGCGGCGAAGTGCTGCCCACCGCCGTGTTCACCGAACCCGATGTCGGCTCCGACCTGGGCTCGCTCCAGACCCGCGCGCGGCGGACTGAAGACGGGGCATGGCGGATCGACGGGGCCAAGACCTGGATCACCCACGCCAGCCGCTCCGACCTGATGACCCTGCTGGCGCGCACCCTGCCCGACGCGAAGGGCTATGCGGGCCTCTCCATGCTGCTGGTCGCCAAGCCGCGCGGGACCGAAGCCGATCCGTTCCCGGCGGAAGGCATGGCTGGGAGCGAGATCGAGGTGCTGGGCTATCGCGGAATGCGCGAATATGCGCTGTCGTTCGATGGCATGATCGCGCCCGCCGATGCCCTGCTCGGCGGTGAAGAAGGCCAGGGCTTCAAGCAGCTGATGCGCACCTTCGAAGGCGCCCGCATCCAGACCGCCGCGCGCGCCGTGGGCGTGGCCCGCCGCGCGCTGGAACTGGGGCTGGACTATGCGCTCGGCCGCAAGCAGTTCGGCAAGGCGATCGTCCAGTTCCCGCGCGTGGCCGACAAGCTGGCGATGAGCCTGGTTGACCTCGTCCTCTCGCGCGAGCTGACCTATGCCGCCGCTCGGGCCAAGGATTCGGGTAAGCGCTGCGATATCGAGGCCGGCATGGCCAAGCTGCTCGCCGCGCGCGCCGCGTGGTCCAATGCCGACGCCAGCCTGCAGATTCACGGCGGCAACGGCTATGCGCTGGAATACGAGATCAGCCGCGTGCTGTGCGACGCCCGCATCCTCAACATCTTCGAGGGCGCGGCGGAAATCCAGGCCCAGGTGATCGCCCGCGGCCTGCTCGAAGGGCGTAACTAGGGATCAAAATCCCCACCTCCCGTTCGTGTCGAGCGAAGTCGAGACACGTGGCGAGAGGCATCTCGACTTCGCTCGATGCGAACGGATGAGGCAGGAAGAGGTAGGCAGATGAGCGAGTGGAACGCATGGATCGGGCGCGAGGAACAGCGCCATGACCGGGTCGACGAAGGCCTGCTCGCCCGCTGGCTGGCAACCTTCGACCGCGCCGCACCCGCCGATGGCACGGTGCCGCAGGGCTTCCACTGGTGCCTCTGCACGCCCGACGCGGCGACTGCGCAGCTGGGTCCGGATGGACACCCGCTGCGCGACGACAGCCCGGACAGTTTCCTGCCGCCGGTCCCGCTGCCGCGCAGGATGTGGGCATCCAGCAAGGCCGAATTCCTCGCCCCGCTGCGCGGCGGTCAGGCGGTGAAGCGTGTTTCCCGCGTGGCCTCGGTCACTGCCAAGCAGGGCGGCTCCGGCTCGCTGGTGTTCGTTGATGTGGCGCACGAGACCTTCGGTGACGACGTGCTGGCCGTGCGCGAGGTCCAGTCACTGGTTTACCGCGATGCCGCCCCCGCCGACGCGCCGCTCAGTCCGCCCGCGCTTGGCGGAGGTGCTTTCGACGCCTCGGCCTGGGACGCGCACCGCGTGGTGGTGCCGTCGGAGCCGCTGCTGTTCCGCTATTCGGCGCTGACCTTCAACAGCCACCGCATCCATTATGACCTACCCTATGCCCGTGATGTCGAACGCTACCGCGCGCTGGTGGTGCATGGGCCGCTGACCTCCACCCTGCTGCTCGGCCTCGCGCAGCGCGAGCTGGGCGACAATGCGCTGAAGAGCTTTGCCTTCCGGGGCATGTCGCCCGCGATGTGCGGCGAGGTGCTGCACCTTGCCATGCGCAAGGGCGAGGCGGGGTACGAGTTGGGCGCGTTTGCTGCCGACGGCCGTCAGGTGGCCAGCGCCAGCGCGGCGGCCTAGCCCCTGAGGCTCTGTAGCCGCTGGAGATAGCGGGCCAGCACGTCGATCTCGAGATTGACCGCGCTGCCGGGGCGCAGGTCGCCCAGCGTAGTGACTTCCGCGGTGTGCGGGATCAGGTTGAGGTGGAAGTGGCAGCTGCCGTCCGCCTGATCGTCGAGCGAATTGACTGTCAGCGAAACCCCATCGACCGTGATCGAACCCTTGGCCGCGATGTAGGGGGCGATTTCGGCGGGCGCGGCGACGGTGACGTGGAGCGATCCGCCGATCTCCTCGCGCGCATGGATCGTGCCCACCGCGTCGACATGGCCGGTGACGATATGCCCGCCCAGTTCATCGCCCAGCTTCAGCGCCTGTTCGAGATTGAGCCGGCGCCCAGCCTGCCACATGCCCTCCGCCGTACGGCTGACCGTCTCGCCCGAGATGTCGACCGCGAACCAGGCGTCGCCCGCTTCGCCGCCGCGCTCCACCACGGTCAGGCACACGCCCGAGCAGGCGATCGAGGCGCCGATGGCTATGTGCGCCGGATCATAGGGGCAGGCGATCACGGCGTGGAGATCGCCGCGCATGGCGGTTTCGCGGATGGTGCCGATGGCGGTGACTATGCCGGTGAACATGGAATGCGCTCGTAGACTTCAAGGCGGTCCTTGCCAAGCTGGCAGGAGCGGGAAAGCGCCCAGCGCCCATGCGCCTCGGACAGCACGGCAAGGCCGAAGTCTTCCACCGCCGGACGCCCCCTGCCGATGACGATGGGGGCGCGGTAGATGGCGATCCGGTCAACGCAGTCAGCTTGCAGAAACGCTGCCGCGGCGCCTGCACCGCCTTCGACCAGCAGGTACTGCGCCTGCGGCATCGCCGCGCCGAGCGCTTGCGGAGAGGGCAGGGCCTGCCAGCCCGGCGGCGCATCATCGCGTGTCAGGACCCAGCGCTGCGGGCTGCGCGTATCGAGGCCCGGCAGCCGCACGTCGAGCCGCGGCTGGTCGGCGCGCAGCGTGCCGCCGCCCACCAGGATCGCGTCCATCTGCGCGCGCAGCAGGTGCCCGTGCGCACGTGCCTCCGCCCCGGTGATCCACTGGCTTTCGCCCGAGGCCAGCGCGATGCAGCCGTCGAGCGAGAGCGCGAGCTTGAGCGTCACATGAGGGCGGCCTTTGCGGGCGCGGACAAGGTAGCCTTCGAGGCTGGCCGCGCAGGCAGGGCTATCGATCAGGTCGACCGCAATTCCTGCCTGACGAATTCGCTCGATCCCCGCGCCAGCGGTGCGCGGATCGGGATCGCCGCAGCCGATGACGACGCGGGCAACACCGCTTTGCGCGACAAGGTCCGCGCAGGCCGGTCCGCGTGCCGACTGGTGCGCGCAGGGTTCAAGGCTGACGTAGAGCGTGGTGCCGCGCGACGCCTCTCCGGCAGCTTCCAGTGCGACAGCCTCGGCATGAGGGCGGCCGCCGGCCAAGGTCCAGCCGCGCGCCACGACGCGGCCGTCAGGGGAAACGATCAGCGCACCGACTGCCGGGTTCGGGCGGGCCAGCGGACGGCCGCGCGCGGCGATCCGCGCGGCGGCATCCAGCCAGCGCCGGTCCGCCTCAGGGGACAACCGCGGGGCTTTCGGAGGGGGCGGGAGATGCGGCTGTGGTCGGCGAGGCCTCGGGCACGATGTGTCTCGCCGCGTCAGCTTCCGCCTTGGCCTTGGCGGCGGCTTCCTCGGCCTTGACCTTGGCCTCGATCGAATCGACGTCCATGCCGGAAGCCTTGCCCAGCGTCTTCCACAGCTTGCGGCCTTCCTCGTCATACTGGCGCTGCAGTTCCTCGCGCTGTTCCTTGCGCTTCTGGTTGGCTTCGATGAAGGCGCGGGTTTCCTCCTCGGTCCGGTCGAGCGGCCACGAGTTGATGTAGGTCACCTCGGGCAATTTGCGCTGCATCTTCCAGCTTTCGCCGGACATGATCGAAAATACGCCCACGGTCATCGCTGCCGCCAGCAGCGCGAAGCGCCAGCGGTTCGAACCGGCCTGCTTGAACACGGTGATGAAGTCACCGATCGCGCCGGTCGGGCTGATGTTGCGCCAGAAAGCCATGCGCCCCCAGATAGGGATTGCGCGCGCGCTTCGCCAGCGGTCAGTTGTAATCGACCGAAATGGGGATCCGCGCGCGGTAGTTGCCGCCGCGCCCGCCCTTCATCACCAGCCGCGCGCCGAAGGTGAATTCCAGCTCGCCCTGGGCGTTGAGCGTAGGATTGCGGGGCAGCGAGGTGGTGAAATCGGTCAGCGTCGCGGCGCGCCCTTCGATGGTGCTCATCAGGATGTAGGGAGGCAGATCGACCCGGACCTGACGCAACGGCTCGCCGGTGATCCGTCCCTGCCCGGTTACCGCCATCCCGCCAAGATTGACCACGTCGCCCGAGGTACGCTTTTCACCCGTAACCGGATCGATCGACGCTGAGGACTGGCGCTTGCCGGTGAGCGCCAGCCGCGCGAAGTTGAGATTGGCGGAGATTTCGATGGTGAGAGGCTTTTCCCGCTGCACCTCGGTCTCGTCCGCGCACAGCCGGCAGTCCTCCTGCGCGGCAAGCGGGGTGCCGAACAGCAGCAGGGCTGCGGAGAGCAGGGCGGGAAGCGGCCTCATGCTGCCACCATCGGACCGCATGGTTAATTTCGGGTTACGGCTTTTCCCCTAAAGCGGCTCAGCCGAACAGGCGGTAGAGCGCGCGTCCTTCGCGGCGCAGCCAGCGATCGGCCTCGCGCACATCGCCATCGTAGATATCGCCAAGGAAGGCGTGGAAGGCAGGACTGTGATCGAAATGGACCAGATGTGCCACTTCGTGCGCCACGACCGATCGACGCACGAAGGGTGGGGCCATGATCAGCCGCCAGTTGATCCGGATCGCACCGTTGCGGGCACACGACCCCCAGCGGCGCTGCGCCCGGCTGAGCGCAAGCGGCGGCACCGGCTGGCCCGCGCGTTCGCAGTAATGGGCGAGATCAGCCGCCAGCAGTTGCCGTGCCTCGCCCTCCAGCCAGCGTTGCAGGCGGGGGGAGAGCGATTCGGTCGGGCCGCCGATGTGGATGCGGCCCTCTTCCAGCATCACCCGGCGCGGGCGCTGGGGATCGTGGTGGAGCAGATGCGGCTCGCCCAGATAGGGCAGGTGGGTGCCGTGCGCGGGGGCTTCGGCCTGCGGGACGGCGGCGAGCTGACCCGCCAGCCAGCCTGCGCGCGAGCGGGCAAAGGCCAGCGCCTCCGTCGTACGCCCCCAGCGCGGCAGGGTCAGGCGCGCCTCGCTGCCGTCCGGGGCAAGCCGCAGGGTCATCCGCCGTGCGGTGGACAGGCGGCGCAGCACCAGCGGCAATTCGCGTCCCGCCACTTCCACGGTCAGTGGCTGGTCAGGCCCGCGCAGCAGCCAGTCAATCATCCGCCAGTTCCATGCCCGGCGGCAGGATCACGTGCTGTTCCAGCGGCCCGGCGATCAGTTCGCTGATCGCCTTGCCGCGCACCGAGATCCCGGCCGCATGCACCGCCTCGCGGTCCCCGCAGAGCAGGTAGTGCCATTCGCGCAAGGGCTCGCCCTCGGCGCGCAGGCGGTAGGCGCAGGTATCGGGCAGCCAGTGGGTGGTCAGCGCGAGGCGCGGGGTGAGCTTGAGACAGTCCGGCACCACTTTCTTGCGGCCCGCGTAATCGCTGCACCGCGCGCTGGGGATGTCGAGCAGGCGGCAGGCGACATTGGTGGGATAGATGTCGCCGGTGTCCTCGTCCTCGCACTTGTGCAGACAGCACTGGCCGCAGCCGTCGCACAGCGCCTCCCATTCGGCGCGGTTCAGCGCATCGAGCGGGAGTTCCCAGAACCGGGCGCGCAGGTTGCTCAAGCGGGGCTCACTTCACCGAGATGGCGAGGTCGGCGGCGACCGCCTCGGCGGTCTTGTCGACGGGGAGGACTTCGATCGGCTTGCCGTCGGGGTCCATCAGGTAGGCCGAGCGGCTGTGGTCCATCAGGTAGCCGCCCGCGCTTTCCGCCCCGCGCGAGGCATAGGCGCGGAAAGCCTTGACCGCGCGGTCGACCTCGGCCTGCGGGCCGGTCAGCCCGATCAGCCGGGGGGAGAAGGCGGCGCTGAATTCCCCGACCCGCGCGGGGGTGTCGCGCGCGGGGTCGATCGAGATGAAGATCGGCTGGACCTTGGCGGCAAGGTCGGGGTGGGCCTTCTCGAACTTCGCAAACCCCGCCATCATCACGCCCACGTCGGTCGGGCAGGCATCCGGGCAGAAGGTATAGCCGAAGTAGACGATCCGGTACTTGCCCTTGAAGTCGTCCCACCTCACCGACTTTCCGTCTTTGTCGACCAGCGAAAAATCGCCACCGATCGCGGCGCCCTTGATGTCGGTGCCCTGGATCGGCTGCGGCGGCGGGGCAGGGTTGGAGCAGGCGGCCAGCGTGGAAACGGCCAGTGCGGCGGCAAGTCTGATAAGCGGCTTGGTCATGGCGCGGCCGTTCATGCTCTGCTAAACCGGCTTGCGCAAGGTGCCTTTCGGGGCGCTTTGGCGTACCGATTCCGGCGCCCGTTAACAGGAGGGAAATCACAGTGCCAAGGTTCCGGCTGACCATGCTTGCGCTGACCCCGCTGATTGCCGCGAGCCTTGCCTGGTCGGCACCTGCGGCGGCGCAGTTCTCGCAAAGCTACAAGTTTCTCGAAGCGGTGAAAAAGCGCGAGGGCAACGAGGTGACCGACATGCTGTCGGAACCCGGCACGACCATCGTCAATACCCGCGACGTCACCACGGGCGAAACCGCGCTGCACCTGGTCACCGCGCGCCGCGACCTCACCTGGATGCAGTTCCTGGTGGCCAAGGGCGCCAACGTGAACCTGCGCGACGCCAAGGGCGTCACTCCGCTGGTGCTGGCCTGCAATCTGGGCTTCACCGAAGGAGCCGAGTTCCTGGTGGGCAAGGGCGCCCGGATTGACGAAAGCAATTCCTCCGGCGAAACGCCGCTGATCACCGCCGTCCACAACCGCAACGTCGCGCTGGTCCGGGTGCTGCTGAAGGCCGGTGCCAATCCGGACCGGGCCGACAATTCGGGCCGCTCCGCGCGCGATTACGCCGCGCTCGACAAGGGCGGGACGCTGCTGACCGAAATCGAGAACGCGATGAAGGCGCGCGCCGCCACGCAGGGCGCCAAGCCGAGCTACGGACCGAAGCTGTGACCGCCGCTTCGCTCGACGAGCTGCGGCTCGAACTTGCCCCGACGCTGGCAAGCGCAGCGGTGTGGGACGGGTGGAGCGAGGCAGCGGTGCGCGCCGCGGCTGAGGACAGCGGGATCGATCCCGATGGCGCGCTCTATGCCTTCAAGGACGGGCCGATGGCGATGATCGGCGCCTGGATCGCCAGCGTAGACGCGGCGATGGAAGTCGCGCTGCCGCCCGAGCGGCTGGGCAACATGAAGATTCGCGAGCGGATTCGCGCGCTGGTCCAGTTCCGGCTCGACGCGGTGGAGACCGACAAGGAGGCCCTGCGCCGCGCGCTGGCGATCATGGCGATGCCGCAGAATGTGCCGACCGCGCTGAAGCTCGGCTGGCATAGCGCCGACCTGATGTGGCGGCTCGCCGGGGATACGGCGACCGATTACAACCATTATACCAAGCGCACGATCCTCGCCTCGATCTACGGCGCGACGCTGGCGGTGTTCGTCGATGACACCAGCGAGGATCACGCGGAAACGAAGGCCTTCCTCTCCCGCCGGCTTGATGGGGTGATGAAGTTCGAGAAGGTCAAGGCGCAGTTGCTGAACCCGGAGCGCGAGCATTTCAGCCCGGCGCGGTTCCTCGGCCGACTGCGCTACCCGGCGCGGTAGCACCAAGTCTCCAATCTCGTCATTGCGAGCGTAGCGAAGCAATCCAGGAGTCGCGCAAACCGCTCCTGGATTGCGTCGCTACGCTCGCAATGACGAAATGTGAGGGGACTGGGCGGTTGCAGTCCCGCACCCCACAAATTTGACCTCGATCAATTATTGCGAATGACTTGCAATAAGCCGCTGCATATGGCAGCGGCGATTGTGATGACTCTCGATCTTCTTCCCATCGGCCGGCCTGCGCGAATCGTTGCGGTGGACTGGGCCTCGCTCGCCGAGGAAGAGGCGCTGCGCCTGCAGGCGCTGGGGGTGGACGAGGGCGCCAAGGTTTCGGTTGCCTATCGCGGCATCTTCGCAGGCCGCGATCCGATCGCGCTGACCGTTGGACGGATGACCGTGGCGCTGCGCCGCGCCCATGCGCGGGCGATGCGGGTGGAACCGATCGCGGCATGACCGCGCCCCGCTCCGCAGCGCTGGTCGGCAACCCCAATGCGGGCAAGAGCGCGCTGTTCAACGCGCTGACGGGCGCGCGGCAGAAGATCGCGAACTACCCGGGCGTGACCGTGGAGCGCAAGGCGGGGCGGCTGGTGCTGCCCGGCGGCGCGGCCATCGAACTCACCGACCTGCCCGGTTCCTACGGCCTCAATGCGACCAGCCCGGACGAGGAAGTGACCCGCCGGGTGATCCTGGGCGAACTGCCCGGCGAACCCGCGCCCGAAGCGCTGGTGGTGGTGCTCGACGCCGCTAACCTCGAACAGCATCTGGTCTTCGCGCAGGAAGTGATCGCGCTGGGCCGGCCCACGGTGGTCGCGCTCAACATGGTCGACCAGGCCGAGCGCGACGGGCTGGTGCTCGATCATCTGGCGCTGGAACAGGCGCTGGGCGTACCGGTGGTGCCGACGGTCGCGGTGCGGCGACGCGGCCTCGCCGAACTGACCGCCGCCATCGCCTCGGCCAGCGAGCGCGAAAGCGCCCCGCACCTCGCCAACGTGACGATGACCGAACGGCGCGTCACGGCCCACGCCATTGCGGAGGCGGCGATCGTTTCCGAAACAGCGCGGCACCGGCTCCATGCCAAGCTCGACAAGCTGTTCCTCCACCCCTGGCTGGGGCCGCTGATCCTGTTCGCGCTGCTGTTCGTGGTGTTCCAGGCGGTGTTCGCCGGGGCGACACCCTTTGCCGACGCGCTGGAGGCGGGCATTGGCAGCCTGACCGATCTGGTCCGCGCCAGCCTGCCACCCAGCCTGGCGCGCGATCTGCTGACCGAAGGCGTGCTCTCCGGGGTTGGCTCGGTGGTGGTCTTCCTGCCGCAGATCGTGATCCTGTTCTTCTTCATCCTGGTGATGGAAGCGACCGGCTACATGGCCCGCGCGGCCTTCCTGATGGACCGGCTGATGGCGGGCGTGGGCCTGTCGGGGCGCAGCTTCATTCCGCTGCTGTCCAGTTTCGCCTGCGCGATTCCCGGGATCATGGCGACGCGCAGCATCACCGATCCCAAGGACCGGCTGACCACCATCCTGATCGCCCCGCTGATGACCTGTTCGGCGCGCCTGCCGGTCTATGCCGTGATCATCGCGGCCTTCATTCCCAACCGCCCGGTCCTGCCCGGCGTCGGTCTGCAGGGGCTGGTGCTGCTGGGGCTGTATGTATTCGGCATCATCGCGGCGATGCTGGTCGCGCTCGTGCTGCGCCGCTCGGTCACCAAGGGCGCGGCCAGCGGCTTCATCATGGAACTGCCCAAATACCAGATGCCGCGGCTTGGCGACCTGCTGCTGGGGCTGTGGCAGCGCGCCTGGATCTTCCTGCGCCGCGCCGGGACGATCATCTTCATGGTCACCGTGGTGCTGTGGCTGCTGCTCAACTTCCCCCGCGCGGGCGAGGGGCAGAACCAGGTCGATGCCTCGATCGCGGGCAAGATCGCCAATGGCCTGGCGGTGGTGGTGGAGCCGATCGGCTTCAACCGCGACATCGCCCTGTCGCTGATCCCGGCGATGGCCGCGCGCGAAGTGGCGGTCAGCTCGCTCGCCACCTCCTATGCCGTGGGCGCGACCGACGAGGAGCAGCAGGCCAAGGCGCTGGGCGAACGCCTTGCTGCCGACTGGAGCCTGCCCACCGCGCTCGCGTTCCTCGCCTGGTTTGTCTTCGCCCCCCAGTGCATGAGCACCATCGCCGTTACCCGGCGCGAGACCAATGGCTGGAAATGGCCGGGCTTCATGCTCGCCTACCTGTTCGGCCTGGCTTACCTGTTCGCGGGGCTGACCTATTGGACGGCGGTCGCCCTGGGGCTTTAGCCGCTGGGGAAACCCGCCGCACGCCACTGGCCCTGCCGCCACCCAGCCGCTAGTCCCGTGTCCTGAATTCAAAGGGACTCGATTCGATGGCAGGCAGCGTCAACAAGGTCATTCTCATCGGCAATCTGGGCCAGGATCCGGAGATCAAGAGCTTCCAGAACGGCGGGCGGATCGCCAACCTGCGCATCGCCACCTCGGAAACCTGGAAGGACCGCCAGACCGGCGAGCGCAAGGAGCGCACCGAATGGCACACGGTCGTGCTCCAGTCCGACGGGCTGGTGGGCGTGGCCGAACGCTATCTGCGCAAGGGATCGAAGGTCTACATCGAGGGCCAGCTGCGCACCCGCAAGTGGCAGGACCAGTCGGGCAATGACCGCTACAGCACCGAGGTATCGGTCGGCGGCATGGGCGGGGTGCTGACCATGCTCGATGGCGCGCCGGGCGGCGGGCAGGGCGGTGGCGGCGGTCAGCGCTCGGGCGGTGGTAACGATTGGGGCGGAGGTTCCTCGGGCGGCGGCTATGGCGGCGGGCAGAAGTCCGGCGGCGGCGGCTTCGGCGGAGGTTCCTCGGGCGGCGGGTTCGCCGACGATCTCGACGACGATATCCCGTTCTGAGGATCAGGCCGGCAGAGGCAGAACTTTGGGATCCGCGCTGGTTTCGGCCAGTGCGGATTTTTCGTCCGGCACGATCCGCTTGACCAGCGCCTGCACGGCAAAGAACAGAGCCGTCCCGCCCAGCACGTCGACCACATGATGCCCGCCCTGCAGCAGGATAGCGGGGATCATCAGCAGATTGATCAGCACCAGCGGCCAGAACAGCCGCGTGCCCCGCGCGAACAAGGTGGTCATCAGCGCCATCACCGTGTGCATCGAGGGGAAAGCGATCAGCCCCATCAGGTGCTCCTGCCCGATCACTGGCGGCGCGCCGTTGGCAGCCAGCGCCAGCAGTCGCTCGCCGTACCCAGCGTCCACCACCCGCCCGATCCGCGCATCGACGGCGGCAGGCAGGTCGATATAGGGCGAGGGGCCGAAGCTGGGCGCGAGCGTCCAGAAGGCCATGGTCACGCAGCTGGCGATCATCCCCACCAGCAGGAACCGGTGGAGGTTCACCCGGCTGCCGGTAAAGCCCAACCAGATCAGCACCACCGCCATCTGCACCAGCGAGCTCTGGTAGGTCCACGACAGCACCCGGCACAGCGCCGGATAGTCCGACAGGGCAATGGCGAAAGCGCGCCAGTCAAATCCCAGCGCGGCGTCGGCCCGGAACAGCAGCGGGTCGATGGTTTGCGATCCGGGCGCGATCAGCAGGTTGTTAAGCACCGCGCCCGCGTTGGAAAACAGGATGAAGAACGAGCACGCGATCAGCGTCGTCGCGATCTCCGCGGCGCGGCCGATCGTGCGATATCCCAGCGCCAGCGCGAACATCACCAGCGCCACGGCGATATTGCCGGCAAAGGCCGCCGCCGCGAGACTCGACCCGCGCAGGGCGAGCAGCAGCACGTCGAGCACCACCACGCCGCCGATCAGCCATGCGGCCAGCAGTTCGGGCCGGTGCAGGCGGGCGGCAAGGTTCAAGGCAGGGCTCCGTCAGGCGCGTTGGCAGGAACCGGTGCTGTGCCAGAACAGGCTTAAGGGCGGGTAAATCGGCGGGGCGTTTGGTGCGGCCAGCGGTCCCGGATCAAGTCCGGGACGACGGTGGTGCGTGACGTCG
>JAYRMP010000036.1:0-29275 GCA_041912655.1 Novosphingobium sp.
GTCATCGCGATCATGGCGGGGCGCCGCGCGCTGCTCGCTTACTTCCGCTCGCTGCGCAGCGGCAAGGTGGCCTGGGACAAGACCGCGCACGATGCGCACCCCGCCGCCGTCAAGCCTGTGCAGGAGGCCCGGGCATGAGCCGCCCGGCACGCCGCCTGCGCGGACAGCCGCTGGCTGCCTTCTCGCTGCTGCTCGGCCTGTGGGTGGTGGCGCGGGTGGTGACCTGGGAGCCGCTGCTTGCCGATCGGGTCGAGGCCGCGAGCCGCCCTGCCGGCGCTGTCGCGCACCACAGCCAGATACCGGCGGCGCGGGTTCCGGCCCCGGTCACCGTTCCCATCTCGGTCGGGCTGTCCGCCAATCGCGGCCCCACCGTCTGGACGCGGCACGGTGCCACGCTGGCACCCGCGGCCAGCGTTCCGGTATTCGTGCCACGCCTGGACGAGCCCTTGCCCGTGGCAGGGGCTGACCGGGCGCCGTTGGGCCAGCCGCCAGTCCAGCCACTCGTCCAATCACCCGTCACGCCGCTGCCCAAGGCGCAGCCCGGACTGCTTTCGCCCCGCATCGCCGCCGCGCACCAGATGGCCTGGCTTGCCGGGATCGCCCAGTTGCCGCTTCCGCCAGAGGCCGCAGCCGCGCTGGCGCGGCGCGCTGGCGGCGTGCCGCTGCCTGCGGGGCCAGTGGCGCATGGCGCGCCGCGCTGGTCCGCTGACGGCTGGCTGCTACTGCGTCAGGGCGGCGGGGCCGGAGCCTCACCCGGCGGCGCGCTGCTGCCCGCGCTGGGCGCCAGTCAGGTGGGGGCGGTCGTGCGCTATCGTCTCGCTCCGGACAGCGCGCACCGTCCGGCGCTGTATCTGCGCGCCAGCAGTGCGCTGCACCAGCCGCGCGGCGAGGAACTGGCCGCAGGGATCGCACTGCGCCCGCTGCCGCGCCTGCCGGTCGCGGCAATGGCCGAGGCCCGGCTGACCCAGACCGGAGCGGGCCTGCGGCTTCGCCCCGCCGCCGCGCTGGTGACCGAACTGCCCCCGGTGGAGCTGCCGGGCGGGCTGCGCGGCGAGGCCTATGTTCAGGCCGGCTACGTCGGCGGGGCGGGAGCGACTGCCTTTGTCGATGGCCAGGCACGGATCGAGGCGCCGCTCGCCAGTATCGGCCAGTTTCGCCTGCGCGCGGGGGCCGGGGCCTGGGGCGGGGCGCAGAAGGGGGCGAACCGGCTGGATGTCGGGCCGACCGCGACGATCGCGGTGCCGCTGGGCAGCGGCGGCGGGCGGCTGTCAGCCGACTGGCGGTTCCGCGTGGCCGGGAACGCAGCTCCGACATCGGGACCGGCGCTGACGCTTTCCGCAGGTTTCTAGGGCAAGCGGCCTTTTTTCCGCCGCGCGGCTGGGCTAGGCCGTGGGGCGGAAAATGGACGTCTACCTTCCGATCGCCAACCTTTCGGTCAATGGCCTCGTGATCGTCGCGCTGGGCGCGCTGACGGGCATCCTTTCTGGCATGTTCGGCGTCGGCGGCGGGTTCCTGACCACCCCGCTGATGATCTTCTATGGGATCCCGCCCACGGTCGCCGCCGCCTCTGCCGCCAGCCAGGTGACCGGGGCGAGCGTTTCGGGCGTGCTGGCGCACCGCCAGCGCGGCGGGGTAGATTACCGGATGGGCGCGGTGATGGTCGCGGGCGGGATCATTGGCACCGGAATCGGCGCGCTGCTGTTCCGCCTGCTCCAGCAGCTGGGCCAGATCGATACGGTGATCAACGTGCTTTACGTGCTGCTGCTCGGCACGATCGGCACGATCATGGCGCGCGAAAGCTGGCAGGCGCTGCAGGCGCAGAAGCGCGGCGTGCCGCTGCCCGCACGCAAGCGTCGGCACCACCCGATGGTCGCCAGCCTGCCGCTGCGCTGGCGGTTCTACCGTTCCGGGCTGTACATCTCGCCGCTCGCGCCGCTGCTGCTGGGCATTTTCACCGGCGTGCTGACCATGCTGATGGGGATCGGCGGCGGCTTCGTGCTGGTTCCGGCCATGCTCTACATCCTGGGGATGAGCGCCAACGTGGTGGTGGGCACGTCACTGTTCCAGATCCTGTTCGTGACCATGACCACCACGATGATGCATGCGCTGACCACCCGCGCAATCGACATCGTGCTGGCGGTGCTGCTGCTGATCGGATCGGTCACCGGCGCGCAGATCGGCACCCAGCTCGCGCAGAAGCTGCCCGCCGAGCGGCTGCGCTTCGTCCTCGCGGCGATCGTCCTGATCATCGCGCTGCGCATGGCGCTGGGGCTCGGCTGGCGTCCGGACGAGATCTATACGGTGACCGCGCTGTGAAGCGGCTGCTGCTCCTGCTGTTCGCCCTGCTGCTGATGGGCGCGCGCGATCCGATCCTGGTGCCGGAAATCTCGCAGCACGAAATCCAGGTGCGGCAGGGCTTTACCGGGCAGGAACTGCTGCTGTTCGGGGCGATCCTCAACCCCGAAGGCACCCGCGCCGGCCGCGATTACGATATCGTCGTCGTGCTCAAGGGGCCGACCCGTTCGATCGTGCTGCGCGAGAAGCAGCGGATCGCGGGTATCTGGGTCAACGCCGCCAGCACGGAATTCCGCTCGGCCCCGACCTTCTTTGCGGTCGCCTCGTCCCGGCCGATCGACAAGATCGTCGATGACAAGACCGCCGCCATCTACGAGCTTGGCCTGCCCTGGCTCCAGCTCTCGCCCATCGGGGCGTTCGAGCCGCGCGAGCAGGCGCGGTTTTCCGCAGGCCTGGTCGATCTGATGCGGCGCGACGGGCTCTACAAGGAGGACCCGAGCGGCGTAACGGTGAGCGAGCAGGTGCTGTACCAGGCGCGCATCTCGCTGCCCTCCAGCGTCCAGACCGGGACCTATACCGCCGAAACCTTCGCCATCGCGCGGGGGCGGGTGGTGGCCTCTGCAATCAGTCGGGTCGAAGTGAAGAAGCTCGGATTCGAACTGCTCGTCGCCCGCTTTGCCGAGGAGAACGGCTTTGCCTATGGCCTGCTGGCGGTGGCGATCTCGATCGCGATGGGCTTTGCCGCCGGGCGGTTTTTCGCGCTGGTCTAGGCGATTTAGCCCAATCTTAACCGATTAAACCTTATCAAAACGGCTCCTGCCGGACGTTCCGGCGTATGGGGACGGGTAGCTTGATGAATGACATGAGCGGCGGTTATGCCGGTGCGCGCGCGGCCAAGGCGGGCGAGATCCCCGCAGAGGTGACCGGACACGCCGAACAGATCGACAATGCCCGCGACCCCATCGGCATTGTCCTCGAAATCGCCGGTTCCGGCTCGCACATCGCGCTCGACCTCCAGCGCTTGCAGGAATGCTCGGGCGATGAGGATCCCTCGATCGCCCTGGCCGGGCAGGTCGGTAGTCAGGTCAAGATCCGCGTCGGAAAAGGCTGGCTGCTCGCCTCGGTCCGCACCCAGCGGCAGGACAGCAAGACCCCCGGCGGCATCCTCGCCGCGATCGACTTCCTTGGCGAAGGTGACGAGGAACGGCTGACCGGGCGCATCCACAGCTTCCGCCGCGGTGTCACGCGCTATCCGATTCCCGGCGCGCTGATCTATCCGGCGACGTCGAACGACCTCAAGCAGATCTACGCCAGCGACGGGCGCTCCTCGATCCAGGTCGGCACGGTGTTCCCGACCAAGGACATCCGCGCCGGGCTCTATGTGGATTCGATGCTCGGCAAGCACTTCGCGCTGCTCGGCTCGACCGGTACCGGCAAGTCGACCAGCGCCGCGCTGATCCTCCACCGGATCTGCGAGCATGCGCCCGAAGGCCACATCGTGATGGTCGATCCGCACGGCGAATATTCCGCCGCGTTCAAGCAGACGGGGATGATCTTCGACGTCTCCAACCTGCAGATGCCGTACTGGCTGATGAATTTCGAGGAGCACTGCGAGGTGTTCCTGACCTCCACCGGCAACGACCGTCAGGAGGACGCGGACATCCTCTCCAAGTGCCTGCTGGCCGCGCGGTCGAAGAACCGGCTGGCGGAAAGCATGGGCAAGATCACGGTCGATTCGCCGATCCCCTACCTGCTGTCGGATCTCACCAACCTGATCCAGACCGAGATGGGCAAGCTCGACAAGGCGACAAGCAGCGCGCCGTTCATGCGGATCAAGACCAAGATCGACGAACTCAAGGCCGATCCGCGTTACCAGTTCATGTTCTCGGGCATGCTGGTGGGCGACACCATGGCGGAATTCATCGCCAAGATCTTCCGCATGCCGAGCCGCGGCAAGCCGATCTCGATCATCGACGTGTCGGGCGTGCCGTCCGACGTGACCTCGACCGTGGTCGCGGTGCTGAGCCGGCTGGTGTTCGATTTCGCGATCTGGTCGCGCGACGAAAAGACCCGGCCCGTGCTGCTGGTCTGCGAGGAAGCCCACCGCTACGTGCCGAGCGAGAAGAACGCCGATGGTTCGTCCGTCGGCCGCATCCTCAGCCGGATCGCCAAGGAAGGCCGTAAGTACGGCGTCAGCCTCGGCCTCATCACCCAGCGCCCGTCGGACCTTGCCGAAGGCGTGCTGTCGCAGTGCGGCACGATCATCTCGATGCGCCTCAACAACGACCGCGACCAGGCCTTCGTCAAGGCGGCGATGCCGGAAGGCGCGCGGGGCTTTCTCGATTCGATTCCCGCCCTGCGCAACCGCGAATGCATCATCTGCGGTGAGGGCGTCTCGATCCCGATCCGCGTCGCTTTCGACGAGCTGGAAGAGGTCAAGCGCCCGGCCAGCGCCGACCCCTCGTTCACCCAGCTGTGGTCGAGCGGCGGCGGCGAGGAGGAAATGGTCCAGCGCACCGTCCAGCGCTGGCGCGCGCAGGGCCGCTGAGGCTCAGCCGCGCGGTTCCGCGGCGATCCGCGCCTGCATGGCGCGGCGCCAGGGACCGCGGAAATAGACCGCCAGGGTCAGCGCCAGCGACATCAGCGAGCTGGCGTTGAACGAATACCACAGCGCGTCTGCTCCGAAGTGAGGGTAGAGCAGCGCGTAGCCGCCGTAGCGGACCAGGTACATCGCGGTCAGCAGCACCAGGATCTGCGGCCAGACCACGCCGTAGGCGCGCAGCGATCCGAACAGCACGATCGTCACCCCGAACGGCAGGTAGGTCCAGATCGCGAGGTCCTGGATATGCAGCGCGGTATCCACCGCCGCGCCGCCCGATCCCAGGAACAGTTCCAGCACCGGCCGGTCGAAGGGCAGCAGCAGCGCGATCATCACCCCGGTGATGGCGAGGTTGGCGAGCGATCCCGCCAGCCCGATCGCATCGACCCGGTCCTCGCGCGCGGCGCCGATGTGCTGCGCAGCCATCGCGCTCACGGCGCCGCCGATCGCCATCGCGGGCATGCCGATATAGTTCCACACCTGCAGCAGCGCGCCATAGGCAGCGGCCATTTCCAGCCCTTCGCGGTTGACCAGTCCGATCATGATCACCCCCGCGCCAGAGATGACCAGCATCTGCGCACCCATCGGCACGCCCTTGCCCAGGATCGGGCGCAGTTCGCCCGGCTGCGGCTTCAGCCAGCCCAGCTCGCGCCCGCGCAGCCGCAGCGGCAGGTCGCGGACATAGATGTAGATCAGCATCGCGATCAGGCCGAGGCTGGTGGCGATCACCGTCGCCAGCGCCGATCCGGCGATCCCCAGCGGCGGCACCGGCCCGAAGCCCATGATCAGCAGCGGGTTGAGCGCCACGTCGAGCACGGTGGCGAGGATCATGAACCGCAGCGGCGTACCGGCGTCTCCCGCGCCGCGCAGCCCCATCGCGATCACCGTGGTGATCGTGGTCACCGGGTTGGCGATGAACACCACGCGCAGATAGGCGAGCGCCTCGGCTCGCGATTCCCCCGGTGTGGCGAGCCAGTCGAGCAGCTGCGGGGCAAAGGCAATGCCCAGCACCGTGGTGGCGAGCGCGATCAGGCCGGTCAGGCCCAGCGCCGCGCCCAGCGTGCGGCGCGCGGCCAGCACGTCCTGTGCGCCCCAGGCCTGCCCGATCCGTACGGTCGCGGCCATGCCGAAGCCGAACACCAGCGCGAAGATCAGGAACATCACGATGTTGGCGTTGGCGGTCGCGGCCAGCGCCTTCTCGCCCAGCAATTGCCCCACCCAGACCGCGTTGATCGAGCCGTTGAGCGATTGCAGCACGTTGCCCACCATCTGCGGCAGGGCAAAGACCAGCAGCGTGCGCGCCAGCGGACCTTGGGTGAGGTCGCCGCGCAGCGGGGAAGGGGCGCCGCCGCTCATGTTCCGCGCGTGTCGCCGTAAAGGTGGATGTGGAGCCGGCCGGACAGGCGCAGGCCATGCTCCAGCGCGAGCGGGGCGACCCAGCGCTCGCGGCTGCGCAGCGTCTCGCTGTCGGTGCCCTCGGCCATCAGGTAGACCCGGGCACGGTCAATGGCGTGCGCATCGATCAGCGCCAGCACCTCGGCCACGTCCTCGGGGCGCTGGATCACGAACTTGAACCACGCTTTAGGTTCGCTTGCCCAGGCGGAAAGACGCTCGGGATTCAAGGCGATGGCGGGATCATTTCCGGAATGTTCGAGCTTCGGGCTGACCGTGTACTGGGCGACCAGCGGATCGAGCGCGGGGTGCGGCGCGACCGTGCCGTTGGTCTCGATCTCCACGCTCACGCCCGAAAGCGCGGCGACCATCCGGGCGAGCGCCGGCCCTTGCAGCAGCGGTTCGCCCCCGGTGATCACCAGCCGGTCCTGCCCCAGCGCCATGATCCGCGCAGCGACTTCGGCCTCGTCCATGACCAGCTGGTTGGCCTGCCGCTCGAAGGCGAGGCCATCGCGGTGGGGCCGGTTGTCGCCGGTGAAGCGCCAGGTGTAGGCGGTGTCGCACCAATGGCAGGCGAGGTTGCAGCGGCTGAGGCGCACGAAGGCGCAGGGCCGCCCGGTGCTCGGTCCTTCGCCCTGCAGCGAGGCGAACAGTTCCGGTTCGCCCGGCGTGGTGGTCGCCAGCGTCAGCATTCAGGAAAGTCCGCTTCTTGCTGAATGGATGGACACATTGGACACAGTCCTGAAAGCGAAGGCGCGCGTCTCCCGGCTGGGCCTAAAGGCGGCGCAAATTGGCTGACAAGGGCGGGGCGGGGCTGCATCGGCGGGGCTTATGGCAAGTTCCGCGCGAGTAGGACAGCGCCCCAAGGTGAATTGTCGACCTCTTGCGTCGTCCCGGACCTGATCCGGGACCGCTGGCCGGCTTGCGCTGACCGGCCACCGATCCCGGCATTCGCCGGGATGACGGGGTGTGGCACAGTCCCGCCTGCCGCCCCTTTCGTCGTCCCGGACCTGATCCGGGACCGCTGGCAATCTTGCGCCGACCCGCCAGCGATCCCGGCGTTCGCCGGGATGACGGAGTGACGCGATCAGCCCAGCCGCGCCAGCGCCGCAGCCAGCCGCTCGGCTTCGGCCTTGTGCATGGCGTGGTCGGCGCGGGCCTTTTCGACCGCTTCGGGCTTGGCCTTCTCGACGAAGGCGGCGTTGGACAGCCGCCCTTCGAGCGACTTGGCTTCCTTGGTCGAAACCTCCAGCGCCTTGGCGAGCCGGGCCTTCTCCGCCGCGATGTCGATCACGCCTTCGAGCGGCACGACGATATTCGCGTCGCCGGCGCCCACCTGCATCGCCGCGCCCGCCGGGGCGGCTTCGAAGCGGATGCCGTTCAGTCGCGCCAGCCGGTCGATCGCGCCCGGATTGCGCTCGATGATCCCGCGCGTCGCGGCGCTCGGTTCGGGCAGATAGGCGTCAAGCTTCGCACCCGGCGCGATGCCAAGCTCGTTCTTGGCGGTGCGCAGCGACCCGATCAGCGCGATCAACCAATCGACCTCGGCCTTCGCGCCTGCGTCGACCTCGGCCTGCGGCTGCGGCCACTGCGCGACGATCAGCTCGTACGGCCGCTCGCCCAGCTTGCTCCACAGCTCTTCGGTGACGAAGGGCATGAACGGGTGGAGCATGACCAGGATCTGGTCGAGCACCCAGCCGGCGACAGCCTTGGTTTCCTCGTCGAAGTTGCCCTTGATCAGTTCGATATACCAGTCGCAGAACTGGTCCCAGACGAAGTGGTAGATCGCGTTGGCCGCCGCGTCGAAGCGCAGGTCGGCCATCGCCTGATCGAGCAGGCCGAGCGTTTCCACCACCTCGCCGATGATCCACTTGTTGACCGCGCTGGTGGCGGCAGGCGCTGCGAGCGACTGGCTCGCGCCGATGCCGTTCGATTGGCAGAAGCGCGCCGCGTTCCACAGCTTGGTGGCGAAGTTGCGGTACCCTTCCACCCGCTTCTCGTCCATCTTCACGTCGCGGCCCTGGCTTTCCATCGCCGCCATGAAGAAGCGCAGCGCGTCCGCGCCGTACTTGTCGATCAGGCCCAGCGGATCGACCACGTTGCCCTTGGACTTGGACATCTTCTGCCCATCGGCGGCGCGCACCAGCCCGTGCAGGTAAAGGCGCGGCCAGGGGTTCTGTCCGGTCATCGCCGCGCCCATCATCAGCATCCGCGCATCCCAGAAGAACAGGATGTCGAAGCCGGAAACCAGCAGGTCGTTAGGGTAGTGGCGCTTGACGAGGTCGCTCTCGTCCGGCCAGCCCAGCGTGGCGAAGGGCCACAGCGCGGACGAGAACCAGGTATCGAGGACGTCCTCGTCGCGGGTCAGCTCGACGCCGGCCCCGGCCAGTGCCTGCGCTTCTTCCTCGGTCTCGGCGACAAACACGTTGCCATCGGGCGCATACCACGCCGGAATCCGGTGACCCCACCACAGCTGGCGGCTGACGCACCACGGCTGGATGTTTTCCATCCAGTTGAAGAAGGTCTTTTCCCAGCTTTTCGGCACGATCTCGACCGCGCCGGAGCGCACCGCCTCGATCGGGGCCTTGGCCAGCACCTCGGCGTTGACGTACCACTGGTCGGTCAGCCACGGCTCGATCACCACGCCGCCGCGGTCGCCGAAGGGGGTCTGGATGGTGCGGGGTTCGAAGTCCGCTTCAACCGGTTCGCCGTCCTTGTCCTTGGTGACATGGGGGACGAGGCAGCCTGCCGCCTTCATGTCGGCGACGATCATCTCGCGCACGACGAAGCGGTCGAGGCCGAGGTACTTTTCGGGCACCAGTCCGTCGGCGGTCTGGACCACGCGCGCCTCGGCATCGAACATGTTGAGCATGTCGGCGGGCTTGATCCCGGCGCGCTTGCCCACTTCGAAGTCGTTGAAATCGTGCCCGGGCGTGATCTTCACCGCGCCAGAGCCGAGTTCCGGATCGGCGTGCTCGTCGGCGACGATGCGGAAGCGGCGCCCGGTCAGCGGCTGGAGGATCTCCTTGCCGATGACCGACTTGTAGCGCGGATCATCCGCATTCACCGCCACGGCCATGTCGGCCAGCATGGTCTCGGGCCGGGTGGTGGCGACGACGATGTGGTCGGCGCCGTTGTCCAGCCGCACGCCATCGGCCAGCGGATAGCGGAAGTGCCAGAAGCCCCCCTTGACCTCGCGGGTCTCCACCTCAAGGTCGGAAATCGCGGTCTTGAGCTTGGGGTCCCAGTTCACCAGCCGCTTGTCGCGGTAGATCAGGCCCTGGTTGTAGAGGTCGACGAAGACCTTCACCACCGCGCGGGTGAAGTGCGGGTCCATCGTGAACTGCTCGCGGCTCCAGTCCATCGAGCAGCCGAGGCGGCGCAGTTGGCGGGTGATCGTGCCGCCGCTTTCCGCCTTCCATTCCCACACCTTGTCGACGAATTGTTCGCGGGTGTAATTGGTGCGCTTGTCCTGGCGCGCTTCCAGCTGGCGTTCGACCACCATCTGCGTCGCGATCCCGGCGTGGTCGGTGCCTACCACCCACAGCGCATCCTTGCCGCGCAGGCGCTCGTAACGGATCACCACGTCCTGCAGCGTGTTGTCGAGCGCGTGGCCGATGTGCAGGCTGCCGGTAACGTTGGGCGGCGGGTTGACGATTGTGAAGGGCTGCGCCTGCGGCCGGTCGGGCCGGAACAGGCCGTTCGTTTCCCAGTGTTCGTACCACTTCGCCTCGATGCCGGCGGGGTCGAAAGTCTTGTCGAGTGCGGTGTCGCTCATGGGGCGGCGCTTTGCCAGCGCGGGCGCGGGCGCGCAAGGCCGGGGATTCCGCCGCGCTGCCACTCGCAGCCTTGCCGAGCCGCGCTTTTTACCCCATCACCCGCCTGATGCGCGACAGGGCCGACTTCACGATCGAGACCGACGCCGAGGGGCGCGCGGTGCTGGCGCTGAGCGGGAACCTGCTGGTTTCCACCGCCGGCTGGCTCGATCCGCAGCTGCGCGCGCTGGAAGTCCCGATCCAGCGGATCGACCTGTCGCGCGCCGGAGAGATCGACACGGTGGGCGCCTGGCTGGTCTGGCGGCTGGCGCGCGACAACGAAGCCGCGATCTCCGGCGCGGACGAGGCGGCAAGCCGGCTGATCTCCGCGCTGAAGCATGCGGGCGAGGACGGGGAGATCGCGCCGGAGCGCCTGCCCGTGTCGCAGCGTGTGCCCGCCGCAGTCGGCGCCTATGTTTCCGCGCTGCCCGCCAGCTGGATCCGCCTGCTCGATTTCCTCGGCGCGCTGCTGATTTCGGCCTGGACGATCATGAGGGGGCGCTCGCCGCTCAGGATCAACGCGGTGGTTCGCCAGCTGGAGCTGGTCGGCGTCTCCGCATTGGGGATCATCGGGCTGATGAGCTTTCTCGTCGGCATCGTCATCGCCCAGCAGGGCGCGGTGCAACTCCAGGACCTCGGCTTTGGCGAGCTGACGGTGAACCTGACGGGCCGCATCTCGTTCCGCGAACTCGGCATCCTGATGACCGCGATCATGGTCGCGGGCCGCTCCGGCTCGTCCTTCGCCGCGCAGATCGGCACGATGAAGCTGACCGAGGAGATCGACGCGATGCGCACTATTGGCGTTTCCCCGATGGAAGCGCTGGTGATCCCCCGCGTGCTCGCCGCCGTGCTGATGATGCCGCTGCTGGGGTTCTACTCCGCAATCATCGCGATCATCGGCGGGGCGTTCATTTCGACCCTGACGCTGGACATTCCCTTCAACGCCTTCCTCTCGCGCATCCAGGACGTTGTGCCGCTGCACGACGTGTGGGTGGGGCTGGTCAAGGCGCCGTTCTTTGGCCTGATCATCGCGGTCGCGGGCTGCTATCAGGGGATGCAGGTCCAGGGCAATTCCGAGGAAGTGGGCCTGCGCACCACCGTGGCGGTGGTCCAGGCGATCTTTGCGGTGATCGTGCTCGACGCCTTCTTCGCGGTGTTCTTCACCGAAGTGGGGTGGGGATGAGCGAGGCGCACTACACCGGCGACTATCCGATCGTGGTCGAAGGGCTGAGCAACGCCTTCGACGGTCACGTGATCCACCAGGACCTGAGCCTCAAGGTGCGGCGCGGCGAGATCATCGGCGTCGTCGGCGGGTCCGGTTCGGGCAAGTCGGTGCTGATGCGCTCGATCATCGGGCTCCAGCATCCCGCCGCCGGTTCGATCGAGGTGCTGGGCCAGCCGATGACCGGCGATCCCCCCGCTCCCGACGAGATCGACATCCGCAGCCGCTGGGGCGTGCTGTTCCAGGGCGGGGCGCTGTTTTCCACCCTGACCGTGGCCGAAAACGTCGAGGTGCCGCTGCGCGAATTCTATCCCGAGATCGACGATACCCTCCGCCACGAGATCGCCCGCTACAAGGTGATGCTTTCGGGCCTGCCGCCGGAAGCCGCCGCGAAGTATCCTTCGGAACTGTCCGGCGGGATGCGCAAGCGTGCGGGGCTGGCACGGGCGCTGGCGCTCGATCCCGAACTGCTGTTCCTTGACGAGCCGACCGCCGGGCTCGACCCGATCGGCGCGGCGGCCTTCGATGCGCTGACGCGCGAACTTCAGGACACCCTGGGGCTGACCGTGTTCCTGATCACCCACGATCTCGATACGCTGTACGAGATCTGTGACCGGGTGGCGGTGCTGGCCGACAAGCGGGTGATCGCGGTCGACACCATCCCGGAATTGCTCAAGATCGATCACCCGTGGATCCAGGAATACTTCAACGGACCGCGCGGCCGCGCCGCCGACGCCGCGCGCCAGCGGGCCAGGGCGATTGACGGGCAGCCTGGCCACCAGGCCAAGGCGATGGACAAGCAACCGGACAGGGGGGCATAGAGGCGCGATGGAAACCAGGGCCAACAATGTCTGGGTGGGAGCCGTCACGCTCGCGCTGCTGGCCGTGGTGGCGGTCGTCGTCATCTGGATCGCGCGGCTGGGCGAAGGCGACCAGCGCAACTACGACATCTTTTTCAAGCAGTCGGTCGATGGCCTCGCCAACGGTTCCTCGGTCAGCTTTTCGGGCGTGCCCGTGGGCCAGGTCAAGGAGATCGAGCTGTGGAGCAAGGACCCCGGCTTCGTCCGGGTCCGCGTCGCGGTGAACGAGGATGTGCCGATCCTGATCGGCACCACCGCCACGCTGCAGGGCAGCTTTACCGGCAGCTCCGCGATCCAGCTGGAAGGCGCGCGGCGCGGCGCTCCGCCGATCACCGAAATCGGCCCGGAAGGCGTGCCGGTGATCCCGACCAAGCGCGGCGGGCTGGGCGAACTGCTCAATTCCGCGCCGGTGCTGCTCGAACGGCTGGCCACCCTGACCGAGCGGCTGACCCTGCTGACCTCTGACAAGAACCAGAAATCGATCGAGAATATCCTGGCCAATACCGACCGGCTGACCGGCAACCTCGCCGATGCCTCGCCGCAGGTGCAGACTACGCTGGCGGAGCTGCAGGGCACGCTGGCCCAGGCGCGAACCACGCTGGCGAGCTTTGACAAGTTGGTGAACAGCACCGACCAGCTGGTCAACAGCGATGGCCAGTCGCTGGCCCGCCAGCTGCGCACCACGCTGAAATCCGCGCAGGGCGCGGCGGACGAATTGCAGCTGGTGCTCAAGGACGCGCGTCCCGCCGCCAACCAGCTCAACCAGACCACGATCCCCGCCGCCGAAGCCGCGATCCGCGACCTGCGCGCCACCACCCGGGCGCTGCGCGACCTGACCGAGAAGGTCAACGACGAGGGCGCCGGAGCGCTGATCGGCGGGCAGAAGCTGCCGGATTACAAGCCATGAGCGGTGCGGGATGAAGAAGGATCGGGACATGCGGGCAATGGGCAGGCTGGGAGCGGTGGCGGTGCTGGCGCTTGCGCTGGGCGGATGCCTCGGCGGGCTTGGCGGCGGCAAGCTTCCTCCCACGCTGTTCAGCCTGACTGCGGCGCGCAGCGCTGCAGCGGGCGCGGAAGCGCGCGGCACCAGCGGCAACGTGCTGATGGTGATGGAACCCGAAACCGACCGCCGCCTCGCGGTGCAGCGCGTGCCGGTGCAGGTCAGCGCCTCGGAAGTTGCTTACCTCAAGGACGCGCTGTGGGTTGAGCGCCCGGCGCGGCTGTTCCGTTCGCTGCTGGCAGAAACGCTGCGGGCCGAGGGCAAGGGGTTGGTGCTGGAAGACGATCAGAGTGCCTCGCCAGCTGCCGTGCGGCTGGGCGGACGCCTGGTCGAAATGGGCTATGACGCGCGCAACCAGTCTGCCGTAGTGCGGTACGATGCGCTGCGCACCGGCCCGAACGGCGCGGTCGCCACCCGCCGCTTCGAAAGCGTGGTGCCGGGCGTTTCCGCCACCCCCGCCAGCGTTGCCCCCGCGCTCAACCGCGCCGCCAACGAGGTTGCCGCGCAGGTCGCCGCATGGATGGCCGGGCCGGCCTGACCGGCGGGTCTAACGCCGCATCTTCTCGAACAGGTCGACCAGTTCATTGAACTTGTCGCGCTGCTGTGCGGCGTCCCCCGATGCGATCGCCTCGGTCACGCAGCAGGCGGCATGGTCCTTGAGCACGGCGCTTTCGACCTTGCTGAGCGCGGCCTGCACCGCGTGGATCTGATGGAGGATGTCGATGCAGTAGCGGTCGTCCGCGACCATCTGCGCGATCCCGCGCACCTGCCCTTCGATCCGCCGCAGGCGATTGATCGTCTCGGTCCTGTCCTTTGGCATCGTCCGCACCCGTCCCCCTTGCCATACCCCTTGGGGGTATCCTATATCCGGGGTTCGTTTCAGGAGCAACCATGTCCGATCCCCTGAACCTGTCCCGGCGCGGCCTGATCCGCACGCTTGGCGCGGGCGCTGCGCTTGCCGCCGTCCCGGCCTGGGCGCAGGGCCACAGCCTGCGCGGCCACTCCGCTGCGCCGATCCGCGTGGGCTTCGACGAGGTCAGCGGGGCGGTGATCGACCTGACGGTCGGCGCGGGCCAGCGCGTGGTGCAGGGGCGGCGCGGCCACGGCGTGGCGGTGAACGGCAGCGTGCCGGGACCGCTGATCCGCCTGCGCGAGGGGCAGGACGTGCGCCTCAACGTCACCAACCACCTCTCCGAGGACACCTCGATCCACTGGCACGGGCTGCTGGTGCCGTTCCAGTTCGATGGCGTGCCGGGGGTCAGCTTTCCCGGCATCCGCCCGGGGCAGACCTTCACGTACGAATTCCCGATCCGCCAGTCCGGCACCTACTGGTATCACAGCCATTCGGGACTGCAGGAGCAGTCCGGCCACTACGGCCCGCTGGTGATCGAGCCGAAGGGCGGCGAACCCGTGGCGGCGGACCGCGACTATGTGCTGCTGCTGAGCGAGTTCACGGCGCTCCACCCGCATTTCATCATGCAGCGGCTGCGCACCGGCGAGCATTACTTCAACCGCCAGCGCACCACCTGGACCGACAGGTACCCGCTGAGCGCGGCAGAGCGGCGGATGTGGGCGCAAATGCGCATGGCGCCGACCGACATCGCCGATGTCAGCGCGCCGACCTATACCTACCTCGCCAACGGACGCGGGCCGCTCGAAGGGCTGGAATACCTGTTCCGTCCCGGCGAGCGGGTCCGCCTGCGGGTGATCGATGGGTCGGCGATGACCTTCTTCAACCTGCGCATCCCGGGCCTGCCCATGACGGTGATCGCCTCCGACGGTCAGAGCGTGCGGCCCGTCGAGGTCGACGAACTGCAGATCGCGCCGGGGGAGACCTATGACGTGATCATCGAGCCCCGCGGCGAAGCCTACGCAATCGTCGCGGAATCGATGGACCGTTCGGGGATGGCGCTGGCGCACCTTGCCAGCCGGCCCGGCGCGCGCGCGGCAGTACCCGCGCTGCGCGATCCGCCGCTGCTGACCATGGCCGACATGGGCATGAACCACGGCAGCATGGACCACGCGGCCATGAACCACGGCGCGGCAGCCGGCGGCCAATCGCACGACATGGCCGGGATGAGCATGCGCGATGCCTCGCTGCTGCCGCCCGATGTCGCGCTGGGGCCGGGGGTGGACATGGTCTCGATGGCCCCGGTCGACAAGATGGGCGATCCGGGGCTTGGCCTGCGCGATGTCGGCCACCGGGTGCTGAACTACCGGATGCTCTCCGCGCTCGAGCCCAATGCCGACACGCGCGAGCCTTCGCGGCTGCTGGAGTTGCACCTTACCGGCAACATGGAACGCTACATGTGGTCGTTCGACGGGCGGATGTTCGATGCCGTCACTGACAAGCCGCTGCGCTTCGCCTGGAACGAGCGGGTGCGGGTGAAGCTGGTCAACGACACGATGATGGCGCACCCGATCCACCTGCACGGGATGTTCTTCGAACTGGTCAACGGCCAGCCGCCCGCGCACCAGCCGCGCAAGACCATTCTCACCGTCCAGCCGGGCGCGAGCGCGACCTTCGACCTCACTGCCAACGAGCCGGGCGACTGGGCGTTCCACTGCCACCTGCTCTACCACATGCACGGCGGGATGATGCAGATCGTCACCGTGATGGGGCCGGAGGCAGGCAAGTGAGCGCGCGGCATCTCGGCGCACTTGGCGTGCTCGGCGGCCTGCTGCTGGCCGCGCCCGCCTTCGCGCAGGATCATGGTCACCACGGCCACCAGATGCCGCCGCCTGCGCAGGAGGCAGCGCCGGTCGATCACGCGGCGATGGGCCATGATATGCCGCCGGAAGAACCGGCTCCGCCCGCCGCCGTGTCTCCCGGACCGGAGATGGAAACCCCGCCCCCGCCCGAGGCCGGCAGCGGCCCGCCGCGCGCTGCCGATGCAGTCTGGGGGGCAGAGGCGATGCGCGCCTCACGCGAGGCGGAGCACGCGGCGCACGGCGATTTCCCGGTGCTGTGGGTCCAGGCCGACCGGCTGGAAGTGCAGGCGCGGCAGGGCGCGGACGGCTATCTGTGGGACGTCCAGGGCTATTACGGCGGCCCGACCCGCCGCTTCTGGTTCAAGAGCGAGGGCGAAGCTGCGGCGGGCGAAGGGGTGGAGGACGCCGAGGTTCAGGCCCTGTGGTCGCGCGCGATCTCACCGTGGTGGGACCTGCAGGCGGGGGTGCGGCAGGACCTGGCCGGACCGGCCACCACCCATGCGGTGATCGGCGTGCAGGGGCTCGCCCCCTACCTGTTCGAGGTCGACGCCGCGCTGTTCGTCTCGCACCGGGGCGATGTGACGGCGCGGATCAAGGCCGAGCTTGACCAGCGGATCACCGAGCGGCTGATCCTCCAGCCGCGCGCCGAACTCGGCCTTTCCGCGCAGGACATTCCCCGCCTCGGTATCGGTGCCGGGCTCGACAAGGTGGAGCTCGGGCTGCGGCTGCGCTACGAGTTTAGCCGCGAATTCGCGCCCTATCTGGGCGTCGAGCAGACCTGGCGGGTCGGGCGCGGCGCCAGCTTTGCCCGCGCGGCGGGCCACGATCCCTCCGTCACCAGCCTGGTCGCCGGTGTGCGGTTCTGGTTCTGAACACGAAGGACTGACGCGATGAAGACTCTTTCGATCCTTGCTGCCGCGCTGGCGCTCGCCGCGCCCGCCGCCGCGCTGGCTAGCCCGCACGTCGTTTCCGCCAGCCCCGTAGCGGGGTCCACCGTGGCCGGACCCAAGGTGCTGACGCTGGGCTTCAGCGAGCCGGTCAACCCTGCCAGCGCCGCCGCCGCCATCGTCATGACCGCGATGCCGGGCATGGCCAACCACGGCGAAATGCCGATCCGCAACTTCACCACCCAGTGGTCGGAAGGTAACCGCAAGCTGACGCTGACCCTGCGCCAGCCACTGCGCACCGGCACCTATGACCTGCGCTGGATGGCCGCCGGCGCCGATGGCAGCAAGGGTACCGGCAAGGTCACCTTCGTGGTCAGGTAGATTCCCGGGCCGGGACTGGACAACCCGCCGCGATTTGCTGAAACTCCCCCCGGGGCCGGGATTGCCTTGGGGGGACAAGCGATGGATCGAGCGAAGGTCCAGTCTCGGCGCTGGCTGGGCGCGGCGCTGTTCGCAGGCATGCTGGCGGGGTGCAGCCAATCCCCCAATGCGAAGATAGAGAACGCGGTGGCCGACGCCGCCGAAGACCTTGCCCTGCCGGACAAGCCGCAGTTCGCTCCGCTCGGCACGCAGATCCTGCGCGATCTGGCCAGCGATGTCCCGGGGCTGGCGGAACAGCTGCCCGCGCTGGAGCAGGCCGAACGCGCGCGGATGGCCGCGCTCGGCACCATGCTGCAGGGCATGGCTCCGCTCCTGCCACCGCCAGCGGGCAAGTCTCCCGCGCCGGGCACCGCAGCGCTGGTGCCGGACCGCCCGGGCGCGCGCTTCGACTTGGCGGGATGGCTGGTTTCCCCGGCGCGGGCGCAGGGGGTTGATGGGGCGAAGGCCGCGACCATGCAATCAGGCTTCGCGGCGGGCCTGCTGCTGGGCGAAGTCGTCGGCGCCGGATCGGGCGGAAAGACCGACCACGCCGAACGGTCGCTGGAACACGAGAGCAAGGAACTCGCCTCGATCGCGGTCGATGCGGCGGCAGACGGCACCTTGTCCACCACCCTGTCGAGCAATGTCGATGTCGCCATTCTCGGCGCGCAGGCCGGATCGAAGACCACCGTCATCAGCAAGAGCCTTTGTCCCGATACCAACGGGGTGGTCGAATTCACCATCCGGGTGGAGCAGACCGCCGCCGGTCCGGGGGGCGCGGCGCGCAACGTGCGCCAGGAAGCGCAGGTCACCGTCACCGTGAATGACAACGGCGAGATCGAAAGCCGGACCATCCGCACCGATTACGAGCGCGGCGCCGGAGGCAAGGGCGGGGCGTCGTCGCTGGCCGGGAAAGCCAACTGGCGGGTCGGGCGCGGCACCGATCCGGCACTGGAAAGTTATCAGCTGGGCCAGACCACCGGCTCGGGCGCGGCGATGGAAGTCGATGCGGCGATGGAAGCCTTTGTCCTCGGGCTCGCTGCGGTCGACGGCGCGGCGAAGTATTGGGAAGGCGGCAAGTGCATCGCGATCAAGGCCGATCCGCCCTATCGCCCGGCGCCCGGCCAGCGCACCCCGATCCCGGTCGCGGTCACGCACAAGCAGGATGGCAGCCCGGTCCCGGCGCGGGTCGACGCGAAGCTGACCGGCGGGGCCTCGCTCGATCCGGTGGTGATCCGCCGCGCACCGGGTTCGCTGGAGCATGTCGCCCCGAACCAGCGCAATGTCGGCATGACGCTTGAACTGACCGCCCGCTCGCGCCGGGGCAAGGCCACGGAGCGTTACACCTTCACCACCTACAAGGAGCAGGCGTACCGCATCCAGGGCGGCGGCCACGATCCTGTCGATCAGGTGCTCTGCTCGATCAGCGAGCCCGCAGTGCTCAACGGCAAGCTGTTCGGCGTGGAGATCACCGGCGGCTATGAAGGGACCTGGAAGATCGTCCGCACGCCCTCGCCGCTGGTCAAGTGGAGCGCAGGGGGCGATTACCGGATCGAATTCCCGAACGGGGAAGACAAGCCCGGCACGCTGCGCATGACCGGTTCGGGCACGACGGCGGCCGGCGGCGTTTCGCGCACCAACGCTGCCGACGAGGTCTTCACGCTGACCCCGGTCGATCCCTGCTGAAGCCGTGCCGGGGCGACCCGGGGATCACCTGCGCATGCTGCTCGGCGCCGCGCCCGTCCAGCGCTTGAACGCGCGGGTGAAGTTGCTCGCGTCGGTGAAGCCCAGCAGGAAGGCGATCTCGGTGATCGACAGTCCCGGCTGCCGCAAGTAGCCAAGCGCCAGTTCGCTGCGCGTCTCGTCGAGCAGCTGGTGGAAGCCGGTGCCGCGCTCGGCCAGCCGCTGCTGCAGCGCCGACTGGCTGAGCCCCAGCTCCCGCGCGATGTGGGCGCGGGTGGCGTGGCCCCGGCTCAGCTGTTCGACGATTGCCGCCCGGGTGCGCGCGACGATGTCGCTGCGGTTCAGTTTCGCCAGGCACTCGCTCGCGATCCGGTCGTTGAACTGGGCAAGGTCCGGGCAGGACCCGGCCAGCGGCTCGTCGATCACTGCGGCGGGGAACTCCAGCAAGCTGTCCGCGCAGCCGAATTCCGGCGCGATGCCGAAGGCTTCGACATAGGGGGCGGGGCCTCTCGCCGGGCAGTCCCGCACCAGGCAGACGCGCGTGGCGGACAGGGGGCGGGCCAACAGCAGCCGCATGAAGCGGAACAGGAAGGCCAGGAACGCGTCCTCGGTCTCTCCGCACAGGCTGGCGAGGTGCCGGATGTGGAGCCGCACCGAGGTGTCGCCCCGCTCGACCCGCAGCACCGCGGACTGCGAGACGATCGCGAAATACCGCTCCAGCCGCTGGCAGAACTCCCACAGCGTCCGGCTGGCCATCAGCGCATAGCCCAGCGCGTGGATGTTGGACGCGTGGATGTAGCGCGCGACGCGGAGCCCGAAATAGGCGTCGCCGGTCGCCTCGACGCAGCGCGCGTAGAGCCGCGTCACCTGATCGCTGGTCAGCCGTTCCAGCGGATCGTTGCGCTCCGACGGAGCCAGCCCCGCGCCCGCAAACACCGGCTCGGCCGCGATCCCTGCGCTTTCCAGCGTACGGCTGATCGCCCCGGTGTAACCGGCGATGACCGAGGGCAGGGAAGCGGGCAGCGGCATGGCGGAGACCAGATTAGCCGGGGCGAAGTCAAACGCAAATGACTGGTGTTCCGGCGGATCGGACAGGCGCGCAGGTGGCCTTCCGGGATATCCGTCCCGCCAGCCGCCAAGGCCGGCCTACGGAACCAGCTGACGATGCACACCATTGAGCTTCCCGCCCACCTGCTTGACGGCACCCGTCCGTGCTTTCGTTTCGGACCGCCCGACCCGCGCCGGACCGCGCTGCTGGTGATCGATCTGCAGGTTGCCTTCGTTGACGAAGGCCAGCCCTATGCCAGCCAGAACGCGCGCGACGTGCTGCCCAACGTCAATGCGATCATTGCCGCCGCGCGCGCTGCCGGGGCGCTGGTGGTATTCACCCGCGCCAGCACCAGCGACGATCCCCGCTTTGTCCGTCCCGACTGGTTCGACCAGTCTGCCGCCTATGGCCCGCTGGCGACCATCCTGCGCGCGGAATCCCCCGGCCACGCGCTGTCCGCCGCGCTGGACCGCGCTCCCGGCGATCTGGTGATCGACAAGTACCGCAGCAGCGCGATGCTGCCGCAGTCCTGCGACCTTGCCGAGCGGCTGCGCGAGCGCGGGATCGATACGCTGATCATTGTCGGCGCGATCACCAACTACTGCTGCGAAAACACCGCGCGCGATGCCTGCCAGATGGATTTCAAGGTGTTCTTCGTCACCGACGCCACCGCCGCGATGAGCGACGCGGAGCACAACGCCTCGCTCGGCAGCGTCGGCGGCCATGCCGACCTGCGCACCACCGCCGAAATGCTCGAACTCCTGCAAGGATCACTCCCGCAATGACCGAACCTGCCCTGCTTGTCGAAAGCCACGGCGCCGTGACCCGGCTGGTGATGAACCGGCCCAAGGCGATGAACGCGCTCAACCTGGCGATGCTCGATATGTTCAGGGCGGAGCTGCCGCGCCTTGCCACCGACGATGAATGTCGTGTCCTGATCCTGACCGGCAGCGGACCGGCGTTCTGCGCCGGGGCCGATCTCAAGCAGGCGCTGGCCGGCCAGCCCGCGCCGGGCGAACCTGACTTCCTGGATCAGGCGCGCGAAGTGCTCGAACTGCTCGCCGCGTTCCCCAAGCCGGTGATTGCCGCGCTCAACGGGGTGACCATGGCCGGCGGGCTGGAACTGGCGATGTGCGCCGACATCCTGGTCGCCGCCGAAAGCGCGCAGATCGGCGATGGCCACGCCAACTTCGGGGTCTATCCCGGCGGCGGCGGCGCGGCGGTGCTGCCGCGCGTGGTGCCGCTGAACACCGCGATGTATCTGCTGTTCACCGGCAAGACCCTGCCTGCCGCCGAGTTCAAGGCGCTGGGGCTGGTCAGCGAAGTCCATCCCGATGGCGAACTGGTTGAGGCGAGCCTCAAGCTGGCGCAGGCCATCGCGCTCAAGAGCCCCATCGCGCTGCGCCGGATGAAGGAAGTGGCGCGGACCAGCGCGGACAAGAGCCGCGCCGATGCGCTGCTCCACGAACAGGTGATGCTGCGGCTCCACCAGCGCTCCGCCGACCTTGCCGAAGGCATCGCCGCCTTTGCCGAAAAGCGTGCCCCGCGCTTCACCGGCCGCTGAGGAGCAGCAGATGAGCGAAGTCTTCATCGCCGGGGTCGGGATGACCCCCTTCGGCCGCCATCCCGGCAAGTCGATCCACGATCTGTCCAGCGCCGCCGCCGCGCTGGCCCTGGCCGATGCGGGCGCGGACCCTGCTGCGGTGGAGGCGGTCTATTTCTCCTCGGCCACCAATGGCGCGCTGCAGGGCCAGCACTCGATCCCCGGCCCGATCGCCGCGCGGCGCGCTGGCCTTGGCGGGGTGCCGGTGTTCAGCGTGGAGAACGCCTGCGCTTCCGGCTCGTCCGCCTTCAACCTCGCGGTCACGGCGATCAGGGCGGGCGAGGCCGACATCGCGCTGGCGCTTGGCGCGGAGAAGATGAACATCGCCGACAAGGCAAAGATGTTCGCGGTGTTCGACAGCGGCTGGGACGTCGAGACGGTCGAGGCGAACAAGGCCACCCTGCTGGCGCTTGGCGCCGGGATCGAGCCGCCGCCGGGGACCACTTCGGACAAGCCCTACAGCGTGTTCATGGACGTCTATGCCGCGATCTGCCGCCAGCACATGCACCGCTATGGCACCACCCAGCGCCAGATCGCGGCGGTGGCGGCGAAGAACCACCAGCATTCGGTCCACAACCCGCTGGCCCAGTTCCGAGAGGCCATGACCATCGAGCAGGTGCTCGCCGCCCCGCCGATCACCTACCCGCTGACCCTGCCGATGTGCTCGCCGATCAGCGATGGCGCCGCCGCAGTGGTGGTGTGCAGCGCGGCCGGGCTGCGCAGGCTGGGGACTTCCGGCCGTGCGGTAAAGGTGCTGGCCAGCGTGGTCCTGACCGGGATCGAGCACGATCCCGCCGTGCGCGAGGAGGGCATCGGCTACCGCGCGGCCCAGCGCGCCTATGAACGCGCCGGCATCGGTCCCGATGCGGTCGACGTGGCCGAAGTCCACGATGCCAGCGCGATGGGCGAGCTGCTCAACGTCGAGGCGCTGGGGCTGGTGCCCTTCGGCGAATCCGGCCCGGCGGCGGAGCGCGGCGAGTTTACCCTTGGCGGGCGGCTGCCGGTCAATCCGTCGGGCGGGCTGGAATCCAAGGGTCACCCGATCGCCGCGACCGGGCTGGGGCAGCTCCACGAACTCGTCACCCAACTGCGCGGCGAAGCGGGCGCGCGGCAGGTTCCGGGCGCGCGGATCGCCGCGCACGAGAACGGCGGCGGGCTGCTCGGGACCGAGGAAGCCGTGGTCGCGATCAACCTGCTGGCCAGGAATTGAGCCGATGGGGCAGGTGATCCGGACCGGCGAGCAGGCGATGGCGGTGGACTCGCTGCGGCGCTTCCTCGCCGCCGAGGTCGATCCCCTGTTCCGGCACCACTACCGCGACCGCTTCATGCCGCGCGAGGTGATGGGCGGCCTGATGCGGCAACTGGCAGAGTTCGGGTTGGTCAGCGGCGCGGTGAGCGAGCAGGCCGGCGGGCTGGGGCTCGACTGGCTGACCTCGCTGATGCTGTTCGAGGAAGTCGCGGCCTGTTCGGTCGATCTGTCGGTCCCGGTGCTGATCAATTCGTTCGGGGCCTACCTGCTGGAACAGGTCGCCTCGCCCGAACTGCGCGAGCGCTATCTGCCGGGGCTGACTGCCGGGGAAACGTTCGTCTCGATGGGCATTTCCGAACCCGGCGCGGGCTCCAACGTGATGGAGGTCCGCACCCGCGCGCGGCGCGACGGCGATCACTGGGTGATCAGCGGCGAGAAGACCTGGATCAGCAACGGTGCCTATTCCGATTTCCTGATCTGCCTGTGCCGCACCAGCGACGATCCGCGCGGCGGGCTGACCCAGATCCTGATCGACCGCAGGGAGCACGGCTATGACGTGCGCGGGATCGACAAGATCGCGCTTAACAGCCAGTCGACCGCCCAGATCTTCCTCGACGAGGTGCGGGTGCCGGTGGCCAACACCGTGGGCGAGGAAGGCGGCGCGCTGAAGCGCACCCTGTCGCACTTCGAGAAATCGCGGGCCTTTGTCGCCATGCAGTCGGTCGGGCTTGCCCGCCGCGCGCTGGGAGAGGCGGTCGCCTATGCCACGGAGCGCCGCCAGCACGGCAAGGTGATTGCCGGGCACCAGCTGGTCGCGGCGATGCTGGCCGAGATGGCAACCCAGGTCGATGCCGCGCGGCTGCTGGTCCACCGCGCCGCGCAGTTGTTCGATGCCGGGCAGGGGGCGGAGATGGAGGCGGCGATGGCCAAGTCCTTCGCCTGCGAGGCCGCCGTCACCGTGGCCCGACAGGCGGTGCAGATCCACGGCGGCAACGGCGTGACCCGCGACTACCTGGTCGAGAAACTGGCCCGCGAGGCGATCGTCTGCCCGATCCCCGAAGGCACCACCCAGATCCAGCAACTGATCATCGCCCGCGCGCTCACCGGCGTCGCGGCGTTCTGACATCACAGGAGACACGCACATGCAGATTGCCGACAAGGTCGTGGTCATCACCGGGGGCGCATCGGGGCTGGGGCTGGCGACCGCGCGCTACCTGATCGCCGAAAAGGGTGCGCGGGTCGCGCTGTTCGACGTCAACGAGGAAGCGGGGCAGGCGGCTGCGGCGGAATTGGGCGAACGGGCGATGTTCCTCGCCACCGACGTCACCAGCGACAGCTCGGTGCGCGCCTCGGTCGCGGCGGTGGTCGAGCGCTTCGGCGCGGTCCACGCCTGCATCAACTGCGCCGCGATCCTTGGTCCCAGCAAGGTGCTGGACAAGAACGCCAAGGCTACCCCGCTCGCCCGCTTCGCGCAGATGGCGATGGTCAACCTCGTCGGCGTGTTCAACGTGATGAGCCAGTGCGCCGAGGCAATGGCCGCCAACGCGCCGGAAAACGGCGAGGAGCGCGGGGTGGTGATTAACATCTCGTCCGGCGCGGCCTTCGAAGGGCAGATCGGCCAGTGCGCCTATGCCTCCACCAAGGCCGGGGTGATCGGGCTCAACCTGCCCGCCGCGCGCGAGCTGGGGGCGCTGGGCATCCGGGTCAACGCGATCGCGCCGGGGCTGTTCCTGACCCCGATGGCCGCGCAGGTCGCGCCCGAGGTGCTGGCCTCGCTGAAGGCCATGACCGAGGCTCCCAACCGGCTGGGCGATCCGCAGGAATTCGCGCACTGCTGCGCCTTCATCATCGAGAACGCCTATCTCAACGGCGAGACGATCCGGCTGGACGCGGCATCGCGGCTCAGGGCGCGCTGAGCCATGAAGCTCAACTTCTGCCGGGTGATGCGCGCCATCGCGGTGCGCCACGGTGACAACGAGGCGCTGGTCAATGTCGAGCGCGGCCGCCGGCTGAGCTACCGCGACTACCACCTGCTCACCAACCGCATCGCCAATGCGATCCGGGGGGAACTGGGGATCGGCCTCGGCGACCGCTTCATGCTGATCCTCGAGAACGACAACCTCTCGCTGATGCACATGCCGATGTTCCTCAAGCAGGAGGGCACGGCGGTGCTGACCAACATGCGCGATTCGCTGGAGGAGCACCGCCGCCAGATCGACTTCGTCGCGCCGAAGCTGGTGATCCTCGAAAACCGCCTGCTCGAAACCCACCTGCCGATGCTGCGCGAAGCGGGCTGCACCGTGGTGGCGGCGGACGCGGCGGAGGACCTGCCCGATAATGTGCTCGCCTTGCCCGACCTGATCGCGCGGGCATCGGACGCGGACAACGACGTCGCGCTTGATCAGACCGGCCACAGCGCGATGATGCGCTTCACCGGCGGCACCACCGGCAAGGGCAAGTGCGCGATGTACACGCCCGACAACATCATGGCCTGCCGCGACAGCTTCTTCATCCACAGCGAGCTTGGCTGGGACGCGCAGACCCGCGCGCTTCACGCCGCGCCACTGTCGCACGGCGCGGCGATGCTGTTCTATCCCACGCTGTTTTCCGGCGGGACCAGCGTGACGATGAACGCGCTCGATCTCGATGCCTGGATCGGTGCGGTCGAGCGCGAACGGATCACCCATTCGTTCCTCGTGCCTACCGCGCTCTACCGCCTGCTCGAAATGCAGAATGCGGCGCCGCGCGATCTCGCCTCGCTGCGCACCCTGATCTACGGCGCGGCGCCGATGAGCCCGGCCAAGCTGAAGGACCTGCTCGACTGCTTCGGGCCGATCTTCGTCCAGTCCTATGCTGCGACCGAAGCCGGGATGATCGTCAGCCTGCTCGGCAAGGCGGATCACCGGACCGACAGCGCAGCCGCGATTGCCCGCCTCGGCTCGACCGGGCGGATCACCCCGGGGGTCGAGGTGTTCATCGCCGATGCCGAGGGGAACGAGATGCCCGCAGGCGAGATCGGCGAAATCCGCATCCGCTGCCGCGCCATCGTTCAGGGCTATTACGGCAATCCCGAACAATCCGCCGCCGAGTTCGCGCAGGATTGCTGGCATTCCGGCGATCTCGGCTTCCTCGACGCGGAGGGCTATCTCCACATCGTCGACCGCCTGAAGGACATGATCATCAGCGGCGGCTTCAACGTCTATGCGGTCGAGGTCGAAGCCGCGCTCGCCGAACATCCCGCCGTCCTGATGAGCGCCGTGGTCGGCCGCCCGCATCCCGAATGGGGCGAAGCAGTCCATGCCGAGGTCGTCCTGCGCGAAGGGGCACAGGCCGCGCCGCAGGACCTGATCGAGCACGTCAAGGCACGGCTGGGCAGCTACAAGGCCCCCAAATCGGTCGAATTCGTCCCCGCCCTCCCGCTGTCCCCCGTAGGCAAGGTCCTGCGCCGCGAAGTCCGCCTGCGCTACTGGAAGGAAGCGGACCGCGCGATCGGCTGAACCAGCCGTCGCACGCGGTCCACTGGGCGGACCGTCGTCAAATCAGGACCTGATGATGGCGGAGACGGAGTCCCCCGAACTAGCGTCCCGATGCATCCGCCAGCATTAAAATAGGCTTGGAAAATAAGCGATATTAGCTGCTATCTAACTCTGTTCCCGTCCCGTTCTATCCGGTTGCGTTCCCATAAAACCGGCGTATTATCGGGGAACGGATTTGGGAACGGAGACGCAAGCCATGCCGCGCAAGCTCAGCAACGCCCTAACGCCTTTGGCGGTCAAGAACGCGAAACCGGGACGCCATGCGGACGGGGGCGGGCTGCACTTGCTGGTGAAGGAAACCGGCGCGCGGTCATGGGTCTATCGCTTCATGCTCAAGGGCAAGTCGCGCGACATTGGCTTGGGCGCGGCTGGACAAGGCGGCATTTCCCTTGCCGATGCCCGCACGGCGCGCGATGCCCTGCGGCTCAAGGTGAAAGCCGGGATTGATCCTCTGGAGGAACGCCAGCGGGAGGCCACAGAGGCGCTTGCGGCGGCTCAGGCGGCTGCGATAGCCGGAATCACGTTCAAGGCCGTGGCAGAGGCTTACATCGGCGCGAATGAGGCAAGCTGGCGCAATGACAAGCACCGGCAGCAATGGCGCAACACGCTGGCCAGCTACGTCTATCCCGTCATGGGCGAATTGCCGGTTGCCGAAATTGGCACGGCTCATGTGCTGAAAATCCTTGAGCCGATCTGGCAGGACAAGCCCGAAACTGCCAGCCGCATCCGGGGGCGGATTGAAACCGTGCTCGATGCCGCCAAGGCGCGCGGATACAGAGAGGGCGAAAATCCGGCTCGCTGGCGCGGCCATATCGCGCAAATCTTGCCACCCCGTTCCCGGCTCACGCGCGGCCACCACAAAGCGATGCCGTATGAGGCAATCCCGGCGTTCATGGCGAAGCTGCGCGAGCGGGAGGCAATGGCGGCTCTAGCGCTGGAGTTTGTCATCCTCACTGCCACGCGCACCAGCGAAGTGCTTGGGGCAACTTGGACCGAAGTCGATTTGGACAAGGCAATCTGGACCGTGCCAGCCACGCGCATGAAGGCGGGCAAGGAACATCGCGTTCCCCTGTCGCCGCGCGCCGTCGAGATTCTGGAGGCCGTGAAGCCGCTAGGCAAAGCCAGCCTGTTTCCAGCCGACAAGGGCGGCAAGCTGTCCACTATGGCAATGTCGATGCTGCTTCGCCGCATGAAGCTGGATTGCACCGTTCATGGCTTCCGCTCTGGCTTCCGCGATTGGGCAGCCGAATGCACCGGCTATGCCCATGAGGTTTGCGAAATGGCGCTGGCCCATGTGATCGGCAACAAGTCCGAAGCGGCTTACCGGCGCGGCGATCTATTCGACAAGCGTCGGCGGCTCATGGCCGATTGGGCAACCTATTGCGCCAGCGGCGGCGCGGCTGGTGCCAAGGTTTCGCCAATTCGGGGGGCAGCGGCATGAGCGACGAAAGCGCGGCAGTTCTGCCCTTTGCGCTCAAGGACCGCTGGATTGTCACGGTCGAAAGCGAGCGGCATTTCGTCAAGGTGCGCCACCGCACCCGCTGGTATGCCGTTGCGCGGCGCATAGGCCATGAGGAACGCCGTCACTGGTGTGCCAGCCGTGCGGATGCCCTTGTCATTGCCGGATGGCAGCGGGAGGCTTTCGAGCGGCTGGCTTGGGCTCAGCAATTCAAGGTTCAGTATGACCGGCTGCCAGCGGCAAGGCAGGCTGAGGTTGACGCCTATCTGGAAAGCCTAGGAGGGCAGGAATGAGCTTTGCCGATGATGCCGAATTTGCCGCGTTCATTGGCAGGGATCACATGCTACCGGCAGTCACGCCGGAAGCCGTTGGCAGCGCCTTGGCGGGGTTCGCCCTTCCGCTTTCGGCGGGCAGAGATGTGGACTGGCTGGCGATGGCCGTGCGGCGCTCGCTCGCCATTTCAATGCCGAATGTTAGCGATGGCCCGGAACGGACATCTAACGCCGATATTCGTGGCGAACTGGAGCGGCTGGCAACGTTAGCCGGGGCAACGTGGCTGGAGCTTTTCCAGTGCGATCATGCTGCGGATTCCCGCCTATGGGATCACGCTTGGCACCATTGGGACGGCGAAGGCGGGACCGATATTGGCGACGGCATGGTTGTGGGCGAGCCGTCCGATTATCGCCGTTTCAAGGCTGCCGTTGCGGAACTGGATTGGCTGGCCAGCTTCATGCGGGAAGCGGCGAAGGCAACCGAAAGCCAGCGAGGGCCGTGGCGGCAATCGGAGGAAAAGCGGCTCAGAGTGCAGCGCGGGCAATACCTGGCCCCGATCTATGAAGCCGCATTCGGCCAGCCCGTATCTGCAAACAACTTTCCAACCGATGCCCGGATCAAGGCGCAAACGCCGTTCATGGACTTCTATGCCCGCATGGTGACGCTGGCATTCGGCGCGCGTGAAACTGCCAATCTAACAGAGGTTGTGAAGGCGGCATGCCAACTGCACCGGCAGCTCCCGGCGGAATTTGCGGAGGGCATAATTCCCGGCCTTTAGGTGTGGGGGCGTAACCATCCCCGGCTGGGGCTAGTCCAATGACACAGGACTGCTGCGGGATGGGGACTTTTGGTTTACACAGGAGCAGTCTGAGCACCCGCCCGTCAGGGATCGCTCTAGCGAAGAAGGAGCCACTTTGAAGGCTACCAACATTTCGATGCTGGAGATCAAAGAAGCTCTTCGGCTGGCTCGAGATGATAATGCAGGCGGGGATGATGCAGATCTTGTGAGAACGGCGGCACGGTTACTCGGTTTCCGCCGGGTTGGGTCTGATTTACAGTCTCGGATATCTAGTGCGTTGTGAGAGACGAAGGGTGTGGCTAGTCGCCACACCCCAGCACTTTGAGGTGCCATCAACCAGAACGGTCTAGGGCTTCTTGCTCAACCTGATCACGCAAAGCATCTGCCCTGAAGCGTCCCGGGTTTTCCGGAGGCGGTTTCATT
>JAYRMP010000037.1:0-29204 GCA_041912655.1 Novosphingobium sp.
CTTCTCGTTGTAGGCAAGGCGCATGCCCTTGCCGCCGCCGCCGGCCGAGGCCTTCATCATCACCGGATAGCCGATCTCGTTCGAGATGCGCACCGCGTGCTCGGTGTCCTCGATCTCGCCGACGAAGCCGGGGACGACGTTGACGCCCGCTTCCTTGGCCAGCTTCTTGGACTCGATCTTGTCACCCATCGCGGCGATGGCGTTCACCGGGGGGCCGATGAATTCGATACCTTCGGCAGCCAGCGCCTCGGCGAACGAAGTCCGCTCGGACAGGAAGCCATAGCCCGGATGGACCGCTTCGGCGCCGGTCTGCTTGCAGGCGGCGATGATCTTGTCCGCGATCAGGTAGCTTTGCGCGGCGGGCGACGGGCCGATGTGCACGGCCTCGTCAGCCATCTGCACGAACGGCGCGCGCGCATCGGCGTCCGAATAGACCGCGACGGTCTGGATGCCCATGCGGCGGGCGGTCTTGATCACCCGGCAAGCGATTTCGCCGCGGTTGGCGATGAGGATCTTCTTGAACATTGCGTACTATTCCAATCGCTTAAATCTGTTCGAGCGCCTGAGCGAGGTCGGCGACGATATCGTCGATATGCTCGATGCCAACCGACAGGCGGACCACGTCAGGTCCGGCCCCCGCGGAGATCAGTTCCTCCTCTCCCAGCTGGCTGTGGGTGGTGCTGGCCGGGTGGATGATCAGGCTGCGGGTGTCGCCGATATTGGCGAGGTGGCTGAGCAGCTTGACCGAGGAGACGAGCTTGACCCCGGCCTCGTAACCGCCCTTGACGCCAAAGGTGAACACCGCCCCGCCCTTGCCGCCAAGATAGCGCTGGGCCAGCTGGTGATACGGGTCTTCCGGCAGCGCGGCATAGCGCACCCAGGCCACCTTGGGATGGTTCTGCAGCCACTGGGCGAGGTGCAGCGCGTTGGCGCAGTGGCGTTCCATCCGCAGGGCCAGCGTTTCCATGCCGGTCAGCGTCAGGAAGGCGTTCATCGGCGCCAACGCCGGGCCAAGATCGCGCAGGCCGAGCACGCGGCAGGCGATGATGAAGGCCATCGGCCCCACCGCATCGCTCAGCACCGCACCGTGGTACGACGGGTTGGGCTGGGTCAGCGAGGGATACTTGCCGCTCTTCACCCAGTCGAACTTGCCGGAATCGACGATCAGCCCGCCGACCGAATTGCCGTGACCGTTGAGGAACTTGGTCGCCGAATGGACGACGATGTCCGCGCCGTGCTCGATCGGGCGGCACAGCAGCGGGGTCGCCATGGTGTTGTCGACCACCAGCGGCACGCCGGCTGCGTGCGCAACCTCGGCAATCGCGGCGATGTCCTGCACCACCCCGCCCGGGTTGGCGAGGCTTTCGATGAACACCGCGCGGGTCTTGTCATTGATCGCGGCGGCAACTTTGGCCGGATCGTCGGCATCGACGAACACCGTATTCCAGCCGAACTTGGCAAAGGCGTGGGCCAGCTGGTTGAGCGAGCCGCCGTAGAGCTTCTTCGCCGCAACGATCTCGCAGCCCGGCTCCATCAGGGTATGGAACACCAGCATCTGCGCGGCATGGCCCGATGCCACGCCCAGCGCGCCGACCCCGCCTTCCAGCGCCGCGATCTTGCCTTCGAGCGCGGCGTTGGTGGGGTTCATGATCCGGGTGTAGATGTTCCCGAATTCCTTGAGCGCGAACAGGTTCGCCGCATGTTCGGCGCTGTCGAAGACATAGCTCGAGGTCTGGTAGATCGGGGTGATCCGCGCATTGGTGGTCGGATCGGGCTCGCACCCGGCATGGATGGTCAGCGTTTCAAGCTTCTGGGTCATCTGTCCCTCCTCAGGCGTCGAGCGGCGGCATGTTGTGGCCGAGCAGGCGCAGCATGTCCGCCGCGCATTCGACCACATTGGAACCCGGACCATAGATCCCCTGGACCCCGGCTTCGCGCAGGAAGTCATAGTCCTGCGGCGGGATCACCCCGCCCGCGACGACCTTGATGTCGGCGCGCCCGGCAGCCTTGAGGTGGCCGATGAGCTCGGGGATCAGCGTCTTGTGGCCGGCAGCAAGCGAGGATGCGCCGACGGCGTCAACCTGGCTCTCCAGCGCCAGCGCGCAGGCTTCCTCGGGCGTCTGGAACAGCGGGCCGCTGGTCACGTCGAAGCCCATGTCGCTGAACGCCGAGGCGATCACGTTGGCGCCGCGGTCATGACCGTCCTGACCCATCTTGGCGACAAGCATGCGGGGCTTGCGGCCAAGGCGCGTGGTGACGGCGGCGACGCCATCGAGCACCTGCTGGTAGCGCTTGTCCTCAGCATAGGCCGAACCGTAGACGCCCTTGACCGGGGTCGGCACGGTGCCGAAGCGGCCGAACACGGCTTCCATCGCGTCGGAAATCTCGCCCAGCGTGGCGCGGGCGCGGGCGGCGCGCACGGCGTGTTCGAGGAGGTTCCCGCCGGTCTTCGCGGCGTGGGTCAGTTCCTTGAGCGCGGACTGGCAGGCGCTTTCGTCGCGGGTTTCGCGTACGCGCTTGATCCGCGCGATCTGCGCCTCGCGCACCGCGTGGTTGTCCACCTCCAGCGTTTCGAGCTGGTCTTCCGAAGCGAGGCGATACTTGTTGACGCCAACGATGACGTCCTCGCCCTTGTCGACGCGGGCCTGACGGGCCGCGGCGGCTTCCTCGATCATCGCCTTGGGCCAGCCGGCGGCAACCGCCTTGGCCATGCCGCCCTCGGCCTCGACCCGCTCGATTATTTCCCAGGCCTTGTCGACCAGTTCCTGGGTCAGCGCCTCGATGTAGTACGACCCGCCCAGCGGATCGACCACCTTGGTCATGCCCGTTTCTTCCTGGATCACGATCTGGGTGTTGCGGGCGATGCGAGCGGAGAAATCGGTCGGCAGGGCGATCGCCTCGTCCAGCGCATTGGTGTGGAGTGACTGGGTGCCGCCCAACATCGCCGCCATCGCCTCGATCGTGGTGCGGATGACGTTGTTGTAGGGGTCCTGCTCCTGCAAGCTGACGCCGGAGGTCTGGCAGTGGGTGCGCAGCATCTTCGAGCGTTCGTCCTGCGCGCCCAGTTTCGTCATCACCCGGTGCCACAGCACGCGCGCGGCGCGCAGCTTGGCGACTTCCATGAAGAAGTTCATGCCGATGGCGAAGAAGAACGACAGGCGCCCGGCGAACTTGTCGATATCAAGCCCGCTGGCGACGCCGTACTTCACGTATTCCATGCCGTCGGCGATGGTGAAGGCCAGCTCCTGCACCTGCGTCGCGCCGGCTTCCTGCATGTGGTAGCCGGAGATCGAAATGCTGTTGAATTTCGGCATCTTGGCACTGGTATATGCGAAGATGTCCGAAATGATCCGCATGCTGGGTTCGGGCGGATAGATATAGGTATTGCGGACCATGAACTCCTTGAGGATGTCGTTCTGGATGGTCCCGTCGAGCTGTTCGGTGGGAACGCCCTGTTCCTCGCCCGCGACGATGAAGAACGCGAGGATCGGAATCACCGCGCCGTTCATGGTCATGGAGACGGACATTTCCCCAAGCGGGATGCCGTCGAACAGAATCTTCATGTCCTCGACCGAATCGATCGCGACGCCCGCCTTACCGACATCGCCCACCACGCGCGGGTGATCGCTGTCATAACCACGGTGGGTGGCAAGATCGAAGGCCACCGACAGGCCCTTCTGCCCGGCCGCAAGGTTGCGGCGGTAGAAGGCGTTCGATTCCTCGGCGGTGGAGAATCCCGCGTACTGGCGGATCGTCCAGGGACGGCCCGCGTACATGCTGGCGCGCACCCCGCGGGTGAACGGCGCGAAGCCCGGCAGGCCGGGGTCGGCCGTGACGTCGTCCGCCGTGTAGAGCGGCTTCACGTCGATCCCCTCGGGCGTATGCCAGGTCAGGTCCCTGCCCTTGACCTCGCGTCCCGCTGCGGCCTGCCAGTCTTCGATCTTTGCCATGTCGGTACCCTTGGAGTCCTTACTTGCCCTGGAAGTTGGGCTTGCGCTTTTCGAGGAAGGCAAGGCCGCCTTCAGCTGCGTCCTCGCTGCTGCCGGCGATCCGCTGACCCTCTGCTTCGGCGAGCAGCTGCTCGGCGTAGCTGTTCTCCATCGCCACCAGGATGTTCTTGCGCATCGTGGCGTAGGAAATGGTCGGGCCATTGGCGAGCCGGGTGGCGAGCGCGCGGGCCTCGGCCTGAAGATCGACGTCCTCGACCACCTTGTAGATCATGCCCCATTCCAGCGCCTTTTCCGCGCTGATCTTTTCGCCCAGCATCATCATCTCGGTGGCGCGGGCCTTGCCGATCAGGCGCGGCAGCATCCAGCTGGCGCCGCCATCGGGGACCAGCCCGATGTTGACGAAGGCCTGGAGGAAGTAGCCGCTCTTGCCGGCGATCACGAAGTCGCCGCACAGCCCGATCGAGCAGCCCACGCCCGCCGCCGCGCCGTTGACGGCGGTGATGACCGGCATGTTGAGCCGCGCGAGGTTGATCATCAGCGGGTTGTAGTGGCGGGTCAGCGCGACATAGCTGCCCTCGCCGCCCGAGATCGAAGTCTTGCCGCGCGCCTGAAGGTCGGCGCCCGAGCAGAACCCGCGCCCGGCGCCGGTGATGACCAGGCAGCGGGCATCGCCAAGGTCAGCCGACAGCGCGTCGTTGATCTCGCCTGCCATATCCAGGCTGCACGCGTTCATCCGTTCCGGACGGTTGAGCGTGATGGTGGCGATCTTGTCGCTGACGTCGACGGTGATGGTTTCGTAGGACACTCCGGCCTTCCTCTCTTTCATCGTCACCCTGAACTCGTTTCAGGGTCCAATTCGCAGTCCCGCTCCAACAGTGCTTCAGGGCACGATGGATGCTGAAACAAGTTCAGCATGACGGGGTGTGTTACAGACGGTGGATCAGTGATCCCCCTTCGGTGTTTCCATGATTTCGGTAAGAATGCCGCCCATATCCTTGGGATGGACGAAGAAGATCAGCGTCCCGTGGGCGCCGATCCGAGGCTCGCCCAGAACGCGCTTGCCCATCGCCTCGAACTCGGCCTTGGCGACGTGAATGTCCGGCACTTCGTAGCACATGTGGTGCTGGCCGCCCTGCGGGTTCTTCTCGAGGAAGCCCTTGATGCTGGTGTTGCCGGGCAGCGGCTCGATCAGCTCGATCTGGGTGCCGTTCAGCGCCCCATCCGCGCCGGGAGTGTCGACGAAGCAAACCTTCACGCCCTGCGATTCCAGGTCGAACGGCTCATGGATCTTCGTCGCGCCCATCACGTCGCGGTAGAACACGATGGAATCGGCGATGGACGGGGTGGCGATGCCAATGTGGTTCAGGCGGCCGAGTTTCATGGATCTGGTCCTTACAGCGGAATGTTGTCGTGCTTCTTCCAGGGGTTCTCGAGCGCCTTGTTGCGCAGCTTCCTGAGGCCCAGCGCGATACGGCGGCGGGTGGAGTGCGGGTGGATCACCTCGTCGATGAAGCCCTTGCTTGCCGCGACGAACGGGTTGGCGAAGCGGTCCTCGTATTCCTTGGTGCGCTCGGCGATCTTGGCCGGGTCGCCGATGTCGGAGCGGAAGATGATCTCCACCGCGCCCTTCGCGCCCATCACCGCGATTTCTGCCGTAGGCCAGGCATAGTTGAGATCGCCGCGCAGGTGCTTGGATGCCATCACGTCATAGGCGCCGCCATAGGCCTTGCGGGTGATCACGGTGATCTTCGGCACGGTCGCCTCGGCATAGGCGAACAGCAGCTTGGCGCCGTGCTTGATGATGCCGTTGTGTTCCTGCGCAGTGCCGGGGAGGAAGCCCGGAACGTCGACGAAGGTCAGGATCGGGATGTTGAAGGCATCGCAGAACCGCACGAAGCGCGCGGCCTTCTTCGACGAGTTGATGTCGAGCACGCCGGCCAGCACCATCGGCTGGTTGGCGACGACGCCCACGGTCTTGCCCTCGATCCGCCCGAAGCCGCAGATGATGTTGGCAGCGTGGCCGGGCTGCACTTCGAAGAAATCGCCTTCGTCCAGCACCTTGCGCACCACTTCGTGCATGTCATAGGGCTGGTTGGCATTGGCCGGGATCACCGTGTCGAGGCTGTCTTCCAGCCGGTCCCACGGATCGTTGGTCGGACGTTCGGGCACTTCCTCGCGGTTGTTGAGGGGGAGGAAGTCGAAGAAATCGCGCGCAGTCAGCAGCGCCTCGATATCGTTTTCGAGCGCGAGGTCGGCGACCGAGGTCTTGGTGGTGTGGGTCACCGCGCCGCCCAGTTCCTCCTGCGTCACGATCTCGTTCGTCACGGTCTTGACCACGTCCGGGCCGGTAACGAACATGTAGGAGCTATCCTTCACCATGAAGATGAAGTCGGTCATTGCCGGGGAATAGACCGCGCCGCCCGCGCACGGCCCCATGATCAGCGACAGCTGCGGCACCACGCCCGAGGCGAGCACGTTGCGCTGGAAGATCTCGGCATAGCCGCCCAGCGAGGCAACGCCTTCCTGGATGCGCGCGCCGCCCGAATCGTTGAGGCCGATCACCGGCGCGCCGACCTTCATGGCGATGTCCATCACCTTGCAGATCTTCATCGCGTGGCGTTCCGACACGGCGCCGCCGAACACGGTGAAGTCCTGTGCGAAGACATAGACCAGGCGGCCGTTGATCGTGCCGCTGCCGGTCACCACGCCATCGCCCGGGATGACCTGGTCGGGCATGCCGAAATCGACGCAGTTGTGTTCGACATACATGTCGATTTCTTCGAAGCTGCCGGCATCGAGCAGGATTTCAAGGCGTTCGCGCGCGGTGAGCTTGCCCTTGGCGTGCTGTGCGTCGATGCGCTTCTGGCCGCCCCCCAGCCGTGCGGCAGCGCGGCGACGTTCCATTTCGGCGATATTTGCGGACATTGAATTCCCCGTCCCGGACTGTTCCAAGCCTTCCCCCTGCGCGCGCGCGGCGGCAAAGTCCAATGTGAACTTGCGAAGTTGCGAAGTGGTACTTTGCAAAGTAGAACAAGGCCATGTCCACACGCCGCATCTTTGCCGGGGCGCGGCTGCGCGCGATCCGCACCGACCGCCGGCTCAAGCAGTCGGAACTGGCCGCATCGCTGGCGATCAGCACCTCCTATCTCTCGCAGTTGGAGAACGACGACCGCCCCCTCACTCCGGCGTTGGTCGAGCGGCTCAGCCGCGCCTTTCCGCTCGACTGGCGCGAGGTCGCGGCGGACGATGCCGCCAGCCGGCTGGCCGCGCTGCGCGATGCCAACGCCGATCCGCTGTTCGGCGAACCGCTCGATCCGGCGCAGCTGGCCCGCTTTGCCGAGCAGCAGCCGGTGCTGGCCGAACGCTTCATCGCGCTTCACGAAGCCTATCGCCGCACCGGGCAACGGCTGGAAATGGTCGACGAGGCGCTGGCCAGCGACGGCACCAGCGCCGCCCGCCTGCCGTGGGAGGAAGTGCGCGACTGGTTCCACTTCGCCAATAACTACGTCGACAGCCTCGACCGCGCGGCGGAAGCGCTGGCCGCGCGGCTGGGCGGTTTGTCGCCGGAAACCGGGGCGATCGAGGGCTACCTGCGCGATGCCCTGTCTGTTTCGCTGATCTACTCCGGACAAGCGGGATTGCGCTCGTTTGACGCCGAGATGGGCCACCTGACCATCGATCCCAGCCAGCCGGTCGAAAGCCGCCGCTTCCAGCTCGCCCACCAGCTTGCCGCTTTGGCGCTGAAGGACGAGATTTCCGCCGTGGTGGAAAGCGCCGCGCTGCGTAGCGCAGCCTCGCGCCAGCTGCTGTTCGTGGGGCTGTGCAACTATGCCGCAGGCGCGCTGCTGATGCCCTATGCGCGTTTTCGGGCCGAAGCGCGGGCCGTGCGGCACGACATCGACCGGCTGGCGCAGACCTTCGGCACCAGCTTCGAACAGGCCTGCCACCGCCTCTCCACCCTGCAACGCGAAGACGCCAAGGGAGTGCCGTTCTACTTCTGCCGGGTCGACATGGCGGGCAACATCACCAAGCGCCATTCCGCCACCCGGCTGCAATTCGCCCGCTTCGGCGGGGCCTGCCCGCTGTGGATCGTGCACGAGGCGGTGGCGATCCCCGACCGCATCCTGGTCCAGCTGGCCGAGACGCCGGACGGGGTGCGCTATGTCTCGATGGCCAAGGGGTTGGTCAAGCCCTCGGGCCGCTATGACCGCCTGCCCCGCCGCTATGCCGTCGCGCTGGGCTGCGAGGCGGAGCATGCCAGCGAATTCGTCTATGCCGACGGGCTGGACCTCGCCAGCCCGCGCGCCGCGACGCCGATCGGCATCTCCTGCCGCATCTGCCCCCGCGCCGACTGCGACCAGCGCGCCTTCCCGCCCAGCGACAGGGCGATCACCGTCGATCCCGACCGGCGTGGGGTGGTGCCGTACCGGGTGGGTTAGATCCCGCCGCCCAACGCCTCGTCATTGCGAGGCCGCAGGCCGAAGCAATCCAGGAGCGGCCTAATCCGCCACTGGATTGCCGCGCGGCTGCGCCGCTCGCAATGACGATGATGGTGGAGCGGAGGCTTGGCGTCAGACCTTCACGATCCCGCGCGCAATCAGGCTTTCGGCGCATTCGACGATGGAATCTTCGGGCGGGCGCGGCTGCCAGCCCAGCACCGCTTGCGCATGGGCAGAGCTGACCTGCCGGGTGCGCCCCAGCTCGCCCAGCAGCTGGCGCAGCGCGGGCATGAACAGCGCCATCACCCGCACCAGCCAGTTGGGCATCACCCGGGTCGGGACCTTGCGCGCCTTGTCGCCCAGCCGTTCACGCAGCACCCGCGCGACCTCGATAATCCGGAAGAACGGCCCGGAACTGGCTATGAAGCGCTCGCCGCGCACCTTGTCCGCTGGGGCCTCCAGCGCCAGCACGTGGAGCGCGGCCACATCGCGCGTGTCGACCACGCAGAAGCCGACGTCCGGGCAGGCCGGAACCTTGCCGCTCAGCAATTGCTCGAAGGTCTCGACCGAGGCGGCGAAGTCGTTGCCCGCCACCGGCCCCAATACGGCGACCGGGTTGATCGAGCAGAACTTCAGGTCGCCACCTTCCGCCGCCACCCAATCGCGCGCCGCGCGTTCGGCGATGGTCTTGGACTTGATGTAGGGCTGCACGCCCGGGGCATCGATATTGGTCCAGTCGCTTTCGTCGTACTGGGTCTTGCCGATGGGGTGGCCATAGGCAATCGCCGCAGCCGAAGAGGTCAGGACGAAGCGCGTCACCCCCGCCGCTTTCGCAAAGCGCAGCGCCCGCAGCGCCCCTTCGCGCGCGGGGACGATCAGTTCGTTCTCGTCCTTCGGCACGTCGGCGGGAAAGGGTGAGGCCATGTGGCAGACGTGGCTGCACCCGGCCATCGCCTCGGCCCAGCCCGCATCGCTGGTGAGGTCGGCGGCGAAGAACTTGAGCGTTTCCGCCGTGCCGCCCAGCACGCCGCGCAGCTCAGCCTCGCGCGACAGGCTGCGGACCGTTGCGTGGACCGTCCAGCCGCGCGCCAGCAGCTGACGGATCGTCTCCCCGGCGATGTAGCCGCTGCCCCCGGTGACCAGAACCGTGCCTGCCATGCCTTACCCCCTGCCTAGAACCGGATCATGATCCGCCGCGCCAGCGCGGGCGAGACCGAGTGGACCACCTGGAGCAGCTTGACCATGCCGACATTGGCCTCGTCAGCGTCTGCCTCCATCGCCGCCACGAACTGGCGGGCGCATTCGGCGGCGGGCATCTTCCGGCTGCCGCGCCCCGCAGTCATCTTGGTTTCGACCACTGGCGGCAGCGCTTCGAGCACGTGGATCGCGGTGTCCTTCAGCTGCACCCGCAGCGCCTGACTGTAGCTGCGCAGTGCCGCCTTGGTCGCGCAGTAGACCGGGCCGCCTGCGCGCGGCGCAATGGCGAGGCCCGAGGTTACATTGACGATCATCGCCTCCGGCCGGGATCGCAGCATCGGCATCAGGCCCGCGATCAGGTGGATCGGCGCGTTGAGATTGAGGAAGATACAGGCATCAGCCGCCGCCAGATCGGGCGGCCCTTCGCGGAAATCGTGGTCCGCGCCGCTGCCGGCATTGTTGACCAGAATGTCGATCGCGCGGCCCTTCACCGCCTCGATCAGAGCGATGACGCCCGCCGGGGTCGAAAGGTCGGCCTGGATCACCTCGAACCCCGCCGCGCGCGTCGCCTCGACCCGAGCCGGATCGCGGCCGGAGGTGATGACGGTGACGCCCTTGTCCCTCAGCTGGCGGATCAGCTGCGCGCCGATCCCGTCGGTCCCGCCGGTGACCAGCGCGGTCTTGCCTTGCAGGCGCATGGCCTTCTCCCTGTTGTTTGACGGGAGACTAGCCGAACGGTTGCAGATAGCAACGCAGCACGAAGGGTCGTCCCGGGGCTGCGCCGGGATGACCTCAGCGCATCAGCACCAGTTCCTCGGCCATCGAGGGGTGCAGCGCGACCGTGGCGTCGAAGTCCGCCTTGGTCAGCCCGGCCTTCACCGCGATCGCCGCCGACTGAAGGATTTCCGGCGCGTCCGGCCCGATCATGTGAACGCCCAGCACCCGGTCGGTCGCGGTATCGACCACCAGCTTGTAGAAACCGCGCTCCATCGTGGCGGAGAACATGTTCTTCATCGGGCGGAAGTCTGAGGTGAACACCTTCACCTCGTGCCCCGCCGCGCGTGCCTGGGCTTCGGTCAGGCCGACGGCGGCAAGCGGCGGCTGCGAGAACACAGCGCTGGGGATCGCGTCATAGGCGGTCGAGCGCGGCTTGCCGCCGAACACGGTGTCGGCGAAGGCATGGCCCTCGCGGATCGCGACCGGGGTCAGCTGGACGCGGTCAGTCACGTCGCCCACCGCGTAGATGCTCTCGCAGGCGGTCTTGCTGAAATCGTCGACCGGGATTTCGCCGTTGGCGCCCAGCGTGATTCCGGCACTGTCCAGCCCCATCCCGTCGGTCTTGGGGCGGCGACCGGTGGCGACCAGCACGACGTCGGCAGGGATCGGTTCCCCTTCCCCGGCGTGGACCAGCAGCGAGCCGTCGACCTGCTTTTCCACCTTGCGCAGGGGGCGGTTGAAGCCGAATTCGATGCCGCGCGCCTGCATGATCGGCAGCAAGCGGTCGGTGATGCCCTCGTCATAGCCGCGCAGGATCCTGTCCGAGCGGTTGACCACCGTCACCTGACTGCCCAGCGCGTTGAATATCCCGGCGAATTCCAGCGCGATATAGCCCGCGCCCTGGATCACCACCCGTTTCGGCAGTTCTGGCAGATGGAACACCTCGTTGGAGGAGATGCAATGCTCCGCGCCCTCGATGTCGGGCATCACCGGCCAGGCGCCGACCGCGATCAGGATGTATTTCGCGCTGATCTCGCGCCCCGAAGCGAGGCGCACGGTGTTCGGCCCCGCCACCACGGCACGCTCGTGGAAATGCTCCACCTTGTTGCTGTCGAGCGTGGAGGTGTAGGCGCGCTCCAGCCGGTCGACGTCGCTGGCCACGAAATCGCGCAGCTTTGCCCAGTCGAACGAGGTTTCGCCGAGCGTCCAGCCGTACTGCGCGGCGTCATGCAACTCGTGAGCGAAGTGCGATGCATAGACCAGCATCTTCTTGGGCACGCAGCCGCGGATCACGCAGGTGCCGCCAATGCGGAATTCCTCAGCCACCGCCACCCGCGCGCCATGCGACGCCGCGATCCGGCTGGCGCGCACCCCGCCCGATCCGGCGCCGATCACGAAGAGGTCGTAGTCAAGATCTGCCATGAAATGCTCCTGTCGCCCGGCGGTATGGCCGCGCGGGCGGGCAATTGCCAAACGGTTTTGCCGGTCAGAGTGATTGGTGATTGGTGCGTGCAGGCCCTTATCACCCCTGTTCCTTCGTCATTGCGAGCGTAGCGAAGCAATCCAGTAGCGGTTTACGCCGCCCTGGATTGCTTCGCTACGCTCGCAATGACAAAGTGCGGGGCAGAGTGTGACTGCCGCGCAGGTTGCCGCGTCCTAACCAATCCCCGCTTCGGCCAGCAGCGCCTGGGTGCTGGCGTCGAACCGCCCGCCCCCGCTCAGCATCGAGCGAGCTATGTCCTTGCCCAGTTCCACCCCGAACTGGTCGAAGGGGTTGATCTCCATCAGCACGGCATTGGCGAAAGTGCGATGCTCGTGGAACGCGATCAGCGCACCAAGGCTGGCGGCGTTGAGTTCGTCGAGCAGGATCGTCGCCGAGGGCCGGTCGCCCGGGTAGCTGCGCGCCGCATCCTTCGCCTGCTTGCCCGCCATCAGCGCCGCCCCTTGCGCGAAGCAGTTGGCGAGGAGGTTGCGGTGATGATCGGGCGACAGGTCATCGCCCGGCGCGATCGCGGCGATGAAGTCCACCGGGATCGCCCCGGTGCCCTGGTGGAGCAGCTGGAACACCGCGTGCTGCGCATCGGTGCCGACCCCGCCCCAGGTCACCGGCGCGGTCGGCCCGTCCACCGGCGAACCGTCCAGCTTCACCGACTTGCCGTTCGATTCCATCTCCAGCTGCTGGAGATAGGACGGGAACAGCCGCAGCCGCTCATCATAGGCAAACACCGCCCGGCTCTGGCAGCCGCGCAGGCGGGCATAGAGCTGGTCGGCAAAGGCCGCGCGCAGCGGCAGGTTGGCCGCGCCATCGGCGCTGAGGAAATGCTCGTCCATCGCCGCCGCGCCTGACAGAAGTTGGGCAAATTCGGCCCAGCCAAGCGCCAGCGCGACCGGGAAACCGATCGAGGACCACAGCGAATACCGTCCGCCGACCGTTTCGGGAAACGGCAGGACGCGGGTTTCGTCCACGCCCCATTCGACCGCCTTGTCCGGATGGGCGGTCAGCGCGATCACCCGGCCATAGGGATCGCTGACCCCGCCTTCGCCCAGCCAGGCCAGCGCCGAGGCGGCGTTGGTCATCGTTTCGGTGGTGGTGAAGGTCTTCGAAGCGACCGCGATCAGCGTCGTCGCCGGATCGCACCGCGCAAAGGCCGCTTCCAGCGCGCAGCCATCGATGTTGGAGACGACGTGGACATCCACCATCGCCCCGTCGCGGGCCAGCGCATCCACCGCCAACGCCGGACCAAGCGCCGAGCCGCCGATGCCGACGTGGATCAGGTGCCTGACCTCGCCCAGCGCGCCCTGGTGGATCGCCTCGACCAGGCTTTTCATCCGCAGGTGCAGCGCAAAGGCTTCCTCGGTGCTGGTTTCCCGGCCCACCCCGCGCTGGGCGGAATGTTCGGCGGCGCGGCCTTCGGTGACGTTCACCGCCTCGCCCATGAACAGGGCTTCGCGGCGACCGGCGAAATCGACAGCCCCGGCCAGCTGCTCGAAAGCGTCGAGGTGCGCCGCATTGAGGTGGGTCTTGGACCAATCAAAGCGGATGCCGCCGCCCGGCAGATCAAGCCGCGTGGAAAGCAGACCCAGCCGGCCAGGATCGTCGAACAGCCGTTCCAGCCGCACGCGCGGCAATGCCTTCAGGGTGTTCCAGGCCGTTGCCGCCGCTTCGTTCATCGTCACTCGCTCCATGATCAGAAGGCAGCCTATGCCCTGCCCGGCGCTATCGGCCAAGCGTAGAGGCGGTTCGACCGGCGGCTCTTGCTACGCCACTGTAGCATAACCATAATACACCTTGCCCCTTGACTAACCCCTCCCCGCCCAACAAGGAACCAGGATGAGCGATATCGAGGCCACCGCAGTGCCGAACCCCGCGCAAAACGCCGCGAAGCCCGCCAAGAAGGAAGAAAGCTTCATCGCTTTCCTGCTCAAGCTGGTGATCTTCGTCGCCGTGCTGCGCAGCTTCATCTTCGCGCCGTTCAGCATTCCCAGCGAATCCATGCTGCCGCGGCTGCTGGTTGGGGATCACCTGATCGCCGCGAAGTGGTCCTATGGCTTCTCCTATCGCTCGCTGCCGTTCAGCCTGCCGCTGCTGCCCAGCGAGCGCATCCTGGCGAGCACGCCCGAGCGCGGCGACGTGGTAATCTTCCGCGCTCCGCCGCTGGGCGATGTCGATTACATCAAGCGGGTGATCGGGCTGCCCGGCGACACCGTGCAGATGATAAACGGCGTGCTGCACCTTAACGGACAGGCCGTGCCCAAGGTGCGGATCGCCGATTTCGAAGTGCCGGTTTCGGACAACACCCGCTGCTATTCCAGCGCCTTCGCCGCCAAGCTGTCCGACGGGACCGACGTCTGCCGCTATCCGCGCTACAGGGAAACGCTGCCGGGCGGCAGGAGCTACGAAGTGCTCGACCTCGGCCCGCGTCCGCAGGACAACACCGAGCCGGCGATGGTTCCCGAAGGCCAGCTGTTCCTGATGGGCGACAACCGCGACAATTCGGAAGACAGCCGCTTCCCCGCCGAACCCGGGCGCGGGATCGGCATGGTCCCGATGGACAACCTGGTTGGCCGCGCGACGGTGATGATGTGGTCCACCGATGGCGGTGCGGCCTGGCTCAAGCCGTGGACCTGGTTCACCGCCGCCCGCTGGAGCCGCATCGGCGGCACCTTCTGAGGCCGCAATGCTCGGATCCGCCACCCATGACTTCCTTACCGCGCTGGCGGGGAGGCCGCCGGTCGACGAGGCGCTGTGGCTCGAGGCGCTGACCCACGGCAGCACCGGCGCACCGCGCGATTACCAGCGGCTGGAATTCCTGGGCGACCGGGTGCTGGGCATGGTCATCGGCGAATGGCTCTACAAGCTGGAACAGGGCAATGAAGGTCGCCTCAGCCAGCGGCTCAACGCGCTGGTCAGCGGCAGCACCTGCGCGGCGGTCGCGCGGCGCATCGGCCTTGGCGAACACATTCGCCTGGGCAAACAGGCCCGCGACGATGGCGGGCAGGACAGCGACAACATCCTGGGCGACGTGATGGAGGCGCTGATCGGTGCGAGCTTCGTCACCCTGGGGTTCGAGGCGACGCGCGACATGGTCCGCCGCCTGTGGCAGGACGTGATCAGCGGCAAGACCGGGCAGGCCAAGCACCCCAAGTCGGCGCTGCAGGAATGGGCCGCTGGCAACCGCCGCAAGATGCCCGAATATCGGCTGGTTGAGCGCTCCGGCCCGGACCACGCCGCGCGCTTTCAGGTTGCGGTCAGCATCAAGGGCGTGGGCGAGGCCGAGGCCACCGGCTCCAGCCTGCGCGAGGCGGAGACGCTCGCCGCCGAGGAATTCATGAAGAGGTTCGGATGACACAGCACTGCGGTCTGGTTGCCGTGATCGGCGCGCCCAACGCGGGCAAGTCGACTCTGGTCAACGCGCTGGTCGGGCAGAAGGTCGCGATCGTTTCCGCCAAGGCGCAGACCACCCGAGCGCGGCTGATGGGGATCGCGCTGGAAGGGGAGGCGCAGATCATCCTCGCCGACACGCCCGGCCTGTTCGCACCCCAGCGTCGGCTGGACCGCGCGATGGTCAATGCTGCCTGGGAAGGCGCGGTAGAGGCCGACGCGATCCTGCTGGTGGTCGATGGCCGCAAGAAGAAGAAGGACTACCTCACCCCGATCCTCGAAACGCTGGCCGGGCGGCCCGAGCGCAAGATCCTGGTTCTCAACAAGGTCGATGAAACACCGAAAGAGCCCCTGCTGATCGCCGCGCAGGAACTGGCCGGCGAAGGCCAGTTCGACGAGGTGTTCTTCATCTCCGCCCTCACCGGCGACGGCGTCCCCGAACTCAAGGCGCGGCTGGCCGAATTGATGCCCGAAGGCCCGTGGCATTACCCGGAGGATCAGGTTTCCGACGCCAGCGAGCGCCTGCTCGCCGCCGAGATTACCCGCGAGCAGATCTACCGCCAGCTCCACGACGAGCTGCCCTATGACAGCATCGTCCGCCCCGAAAGCTACACCACCCGCAAGGACGGCTCGCTGGAAATCCACCAGCAGATCGTCATTGCCCGCGACAGCCAGAAGGGCATCGTGCTGGGCAAGGGCGGATCGAAACTGAAATCCATTGGCGAGGCTGCGCGCAAGGAGCTGTCTGAACTGCTCGGCGTGAAGGTCCACCTCTTCCTGCACGTCAAGGTCGACGAGCGGTGGGAGGACGACAAGGAAATCTACGAGGAAATCGGGCTGGACTGGGTCAAGTAACCCGGCCCACCTCCGTCAGCTGACCCGCGCAAACCAGATGGTGTGGCGCGGCCCCTTGCCCTTGCCGTTGGCATCGATCCGGGCGCGAACCTTGACCTCTTCCACCTCGAAGCCTTCGTTCTCCAGGCGGCGGGTAAAAGCGCGGTCGGGCGCGGCGGACCAGACGGCAAGGATGCCGCCCGGGCGCAGCGCGCGGACCACCGCACGCAGGCCCGCGCGCGAGTAGATCCGGCTGTTTTCGGGGCGGACGAGGCCGTCCGGGCCATTGTCGACGTCAAGCAGGATCGCGTCATAGGGCTCGGGCGCGAGGAGCATGGCATCGGCGACATCGTCCATCCGCAGCGTGACACGCGAATCGTCGAGGCAACCGGCGGCGACCTCGGCCATCGGCCCCTTGGCCCACGCGATGATTTCCGGCACCAGTTCGGCCACCGTCACATGGCCGCGCGGCCCGAGCCGAGCCAGCGCGGCGCGCAGGGTAAAGCCCATGCCGTAGCCGCCGATCAGCAGCCGCGCGTCCTTCGCGCCGCTGCCCAGCCGGTCGAGCGTCATGGTCGCCAACGCCTCTTCCGAGCCGCGCATCCGGGTGGACATCAGCTCGTTATGGCCCAGCACGATCATGAAATCGCGGCCATGGGCGAAGAGCTTAAGCTCCTCGCCCCCCGGCACCTGTGCCGTGCCCAGCAGTTCGCGCGCGATCACGCCGGCAATCCCTTCGTCATTGCGAGCGAAGCGAAGCAATCAAGCGCGGCGCAAACCGCCTCTGGATTGCCGCGGGGCTGCGCCCCTCGCAATGACGAGCGAGATGTCAGACCAATCACGCCGCCCGCTGGGCGCGTTCGACCGCTTCCTGGTTGAGCATGTCGGCCAGCAGGAAAGCCAGTTCGATCGACTGCGCCGCGTTAAGGCGCGGGTCGCAGTGGGTGTGGTAGCGATCGGCCAGCCGCTCGTCGGAAATGGCGATGGCGCCGCCGACGCATTCGGTCACGTCCTGCCCGGTCATCTCGATGTGGATGCCGCCGGCATGGGTACCCTCGGCGCGGTGAACCGCGAAGAAGCCGCGCACTTCCTTGAGGATGCGGTCGAACGGGCGTGTCTTGAAGCCGCTTTCTGCCTTGATGACGTTGCCGTGCATCGGATCGCACGACCAGACCACCGGATGGCCTTCCCGCTTCACCGCGCGGACCAGCGGGGCAAGGCCAGCTTCGACCTTTTCATCGCCGAAGCGGCTGATCAGGGTGATCCGGCCCGCTTCGCGCCCCGGGTTGAGCAGGTCGAGCTGGCGCAGCAGTTCGTCCGGGCTCATGCTCGGGCCGCACTTCATGCCCAGCGGATTGCCGACCCCGCGCAGGAACTCGACATGGGCCGAGCCTTCGAAGCGGGTGCGGTCGCCGATCCACAGCATGTGGGCGGAGGTATCGTACCAGTCGCCGGTCAGCGAATCGCGGCGGGTCATCGCCTGTTCGTAGGCGAGGTGCAACGCTTCGTGGCTGGTGTAGAAGCTGGTGCCCTGCAGCTGCGGAACGGTTTGCGGATCGATCCCGCAGGCCTGCATGAAGTCCAGCGCCTCGCCGATGCGGTTCGACACTTCGGCGAACCGCTCGGCCCAGGGGCTGCGGCCCATGAAGTCCAGCGTCCACTGGTGAACCTGGCGCAGGTTGGCATAGCCGCCGGTCGAGAAGGCGCGCAGCAGGTTGAGCGTTGCCGCCGATTGCGAATAGGCCTGGAGCAGGCGCTGCGGATCGGGAATGCGCGATTCCGCGGTGAACTCGATCCCGTTGATGTTGTCGCCAAGGTAGCTCGGCAGTTCGACCCCGTCCTGCACCTCGACCGGCGAAGAGCGCGGCTTGGCGAACTGGCCGGCCATGCGGCCGACCTTCACCACCGGCTGCTTGCTGGCAAAGGTCAGCACCACGGCCATCTGCAGCAGCACGCGGAAGGTGTCGCGGATGTTGTTGGGGTGAAACTCGGCAAAGCTCTCGGCGCAATCGCCGCCCTGGAGCAGGAAGCCCTTGCCCGCAGCCACTTCGGCAAGGTCCGCCTTCAGCGCGCGCGCCTCGCCCGCGAAGACCAGCGGGGGAAAGCTGGAAAGCGTGCCGGTTACCTTGTCCAGCGCCTCGGCGTCGGGATAGGACGGCAGGTGCCGTGCTTCCTTGGCCTGCCAGCTATCGGGGGTCCACATGCTTGCCACGTCTCGAATGCTCCTGATGCGAAGCGCGCCCCATAGCGGCGCAGGCGCGCAAATGCAAAACCCGCAAAGCCGGAGGCGAAACTAGCGCAAGCTTATTGCGCAGCCCCGCGCGCCGGAGCAGGCGTAATGGTGGTCGCCAGCGTCGTGCCCTCGGGGATCACCGCCAGCCGCCAGCTCTTGCCGCGCGTCAGGTAACGCTTGGCCAGCGCCTGCATTTCCGCCGGGGTGGTCTGGGTATAATCCGGCAGGAGATTGCGGATCGAGGCGTACTTCCGCGGGTCCTGGCTCGCCCCTTCCAGCATCGACATGAAATAGGCGCTGCTGGTGGAGGCGCGGTTGAGCTTCTGCTTGAGCGGCTCGGTCACGCGGTCAAGCTCGTCGGCGGTCGGCGGCTTGGCGATCAGGTCGGCAGCGATCTCGTCCGCCGTGGCAAAGAACATCGGCACCGCGCGCGGCTGGATCTGGGCGAGAGCCAGCATCTGCCCGCCGCTTTCCATGTCGAGCGGCCAAGAATTGTAGACCTGCGGCGAATAGCTTTCCCCCAGCTTCTCGCGGAACTTGTCGAGCAGGCGGTTCTGGAACAGCTGGGTCAGGATCTCCAGCTGGCGGGATTCGCGGATGCCGGCCATCCCGCCGCCGGTCGGCCAGGCAATCAGCGCGGCGGCCTGGTTCTGGTCGCCCCGGTGGGTCAGCACGGTCGGCTCGCCTCCGGTCTTCGGCTCGCCGAAGTGCGCGGGGCCAGTGGTGTCGGGCAGCGGGGCGCGGCGGGGCAGCGCGCCAAAGGTCTTGCGAAGCGCCTCGATCGTCGCGGCGCGGTCGATGTCGCCGTAGACCTGAACCTCGACCGGCCCGGTTTCCAGAATCGGCGCCCAGACTTCGCGGAAGCCCTGCGGCGTGGCGGCGTCGATCTCTGCCGGCGTGGGCGTGCGGAACCGCCCGTCGCCGCCGTATTGGAGGAACTGCAGGTCGCGCTCCAGCACGCCCTGCGGCGAGCTGGCGTAGGATTCGTAGTTGAGCTTCGCCGCCGCCTTGCTGCGCACCAGCGGCGGCACGTCCCAGCGCGGGTTCACCAGCTTGTCGGCGAACAGGTACAGCTGGTCGGCGACATCGGCGGGCCGCGTTTCGGCGGAGAACGAGAACGCGGAATCGTCGATCTCGAAGGTGTAGCCCATCTTGCGGCCGGTCGAGATGCGGTCGAGCTCTTCCTGTCCAAGCTTGCCCTGGCCCGAGGGGACCAGCGCCAGCTCGCCCAGCGTGACATAGGCTGCATCGCCGGGCCCGAAGGCGCGGTAACCGGCGCCGAAACGCACCCGCACCGCCGCACGGCCCGGCTCGTCCCGCACCGGCCAGATCAGCGCGCGGATGCCGTTCTCGAACTCGATCTGCTCGATCTCGCCCAACCCGGTGGATACCACCCCGGCGACCTTGCCCGGCTCACCCAGCGGCGGCAGGTCGGCAAAGGCAATCGGCTTGGCATCGAGCCGCGACTTGCCATCGGCCTGCACCGGGGCGGCGAGTGCCACGCGCAGCGCGTTTGCATCGGCCTCGCCCGCCTTGGGCGTGACATAGACCGCGCGGGTGACGCTGCCGGCGAACAGCCGCCGGGTGTGCTCCAGCACCGCTTGAGGCGTGAACAGCGGCCGCGAGCGTTCGAAGATGTCCTTGACCGTTTCGGGCGAGGCAATCGCTTCGCGGATGTCCAGCGCGGTCACCACATCGTCGGCCAGCTTCGATCCCGGCAGCAGGCGACGCTGCTCGACCGAGCTTTCGTAGGCGACGTTCATTTCCGAAACTTCGCGGTCGATCTCTTCCTGGGTCGGCGGGCTCGCCATGGCGTCGGCGATCACCGCGCGCACGTCCCTGACCGCCGCCTTCCAGTCCTCGCCCAGCGGCGCAATGGAGACGAAGGTCGCGTCGACCGAGCGGTTGTGCTTTTCCTGGCTGACCTGCGCGGCAAGGAAGCTGCCGCCCGCGCGGGCGCGCGCTTCCAGCCGGCGGTTGATGATCATCTGCCCCAGCGCGTCGATCATGTTGCCCTGGTTATAGGCGATGGTGTCCTTCACCGGGCGCCACGGGCGCATCACGCCATAGGTAACCGCGCGGGCGAGATCGGGCTCCACCAGCACGCGGGTTTCGCCGACCGGATTGTCCTGCGGCTTGCCCTTGACCTTGGGAGGCAACGGATCGCCAAAGCTGGGTGCGGGCGCCGGTTTTCCCTCCACCTTCCAGTCGCCGAAGTACTTCTTCGTCAGCGCGGCCAGCGTGGCCGGATCGGCATCGCCAACTGCCACCACGGTGACGTTTTCCGGGCGATACCAGCGCGCGTGAAAGGCGCGGACGCTGGTCTGGTTCGCGGCTTCCAGCGTCTCGACCGTTCCGATCACCTGCCGCACTGCCAGCTTCTGCCCAGCAAACAGGGTCTGCTGCATTGCATCCGACACGCGCTCGGCCGCGCCGCCGCGCTCGCGCTTTTCGGCCAGCACGATCGGCACGTCGTTGCGCACGTTGGCCTCGCTCAGCGTCGGCGCGATCATCATGCCCGACAGCAGGCGGAAGGTCTCGTCGAGCTTGTCCGGCGTCACGTCCGGCAGGTCGAGCTTGTAGGTGGTGCTGACCGGTGAGGTTTCGGCATTGGTATCGCTGCCAAAGGTCGCGCCCAGCCGCTGGAAGCGCGGGATCGCCTCGCCATCGCCGAGGTACTTGGACTGACGGAACACCAGGTGTTCGAGCAGGTGGGCAAAGCCGCGTTCGCTGTCCGTCTCGTAAAGCGAACCGGCATCGACCCGGATGCGGATCGAGACCTGTCCCGGCGGCACGCCATTCTTGCGCACGGCATAGCGCAAACCGTTGGGCAGTTCGCCGAAGGTCCATTCGCGGTCCACCGGAACGTCGCTGCCCCGGTAGAGCCAGGGCACATCCGCCTGCGCCGCTGCGGTGCTGGCCGCAGCCGCCTGCGGAGCCTGCGCCTGAAGCGGCAGCGGCAGCATCAGCAGCACGGCGGGGATCAGGCAGGCGAAGCGGCGGACGGGCCGGGAAAGCGAAGGCATGACCGGGATATAGGCGGGCCAAGTGTGAAGGGCCAGTGAATAGCTTGGCCGAAGAATGCGGCGGATTGCCCCTCTGGCCGTGCCGCGCGGCCTTGACCCTTGGGGCGAGCCGCCTACATGGACGATCATGTTCATCGAAACCGAAACCACGCCCAACCCGCGCACCCTGAAGTTCCTTCCGGGCGAACAGGTAATGGCCAGCGGCACCCGCGAATTCACCAGCGAGGACGAGGCCGGCGCCTCCCCCCTCGCCTCGGCCCTGTTCGATCTGGGCGATGTCACCGGCGTGCTGTTCGGGCGCGATTTCATCGCCGTTACTGCCGGGCACGGCAGCGACTGGGGCAGCCTCAAGCCGCAGGTGGTGGCCGTGCTGCTCGACCATTTCGTCACCGGCGCGCCGTTGTTCAACACGCCTGACGCGAGCGGCATCGTGGTCCCGGCCGAAGCCGATGACACGGTGGAAGGCGACGATCCGGCCGATGCCGACGTGATCTCGCAGATCAAGGAACTGATCGAGACGCGGGTGCGCCCGGCCGTCGCCAACGATGGCGGCGACATCACCTATCGCGGCTTCCGCGAAGGCGTGGTCTACCTGGCGATGCAGGGCGCCTGCTCGGGCTGCCCTTCTTCCACCGCGACGCTCAAGAACGGGATCGAGACGCTGCTCAAGCACTACGTTCCCGAAGTCACCGAAGTCCGCGCCGCCTGACAGCGCGGCAGCTTTTTTCTTTCCGGGGGGTATTTCCGACATGACGCAGCCGCTTGCCGATCAGGCACTCGACCAGATTTTCCGCACCGCGCGCACCTATAACGGCTATCTCGACAAGCCGGTCAGCACCGAGCAGCTGCACCAGATCTGGGACCTGATGAAAATGGGGCCGACCTCGGCCAACCAGCTGCCGGCGCGGCTCGTGTGGTGCACCAGCCAAGAATCCAAGGAAAAGCTGGCCGCCTGCACCATGCCCGCAAACGGCGCCAAGATCCTCTCCGCTCCGGTCACCGTGATCGTGGCGATGGACACCGAATTCCACGAAAACCTGCCCTGGCTGTTCCCGCACACCGATGCCCGCGCCTGGTTCGTCGGCAACGACGCGCTGCGCGAGCGGTCGGCGTTCCTCAACACCACGCTGCAGGCGGCCTATTTCATCGTCGCGGCGCGCGCGCTGGGGCTGGATACCGGGCCGATGACCGGCTTTGCCAATGATGCGGTCGATGCGGCGTTCCTCGCCGACACGCCTGCCTTCAAGTCGGTGATGCTGTCCACGCTCGGCTACGGCGATCCCGCGACCATCTTCGAGCGCAGCCCGCGTCCGGAGTTCGACAAGTTCAACCGCATCGTCTGATCCGGCCCGCATGAGCCTGCCCTCATGACTCTGCTGGCCATCGACTGCGCGACCGAGGCCTGCTCGGTCGCGCTGTTCGATTCCGGCGTCCTGGTCGCGGGCGAGCACCGCGTGCTGATGCGCGGCCATGCCGAGGCGCTGGTGCCGATGATCGCCGCGCTGCCTGACAAGGGCCGTGCGGCGCGGATCGCGGTGGCGCTGGGCCCCGGCAGCTTCACCGGCTTGCGCGTCGGTCTCGCTGCGGCGCGGGCACTGGCGCTGGCGTGGCGGGCAGAACTGGTCGGCTATCCCAGTCTCGCTCTGGTGGCCGCGATGGCGCGCGCGCAGCGCGGAGCGCAGGCGGTAACCGTGGCGATGAGCGGCGGGCACGGGGAATGGTTCGTGCAGGACTTCGCGGCCGATGGCACACCGCTCGCCCTCCCCGCCTCGCTTGCCCCCGCCACCGCCGCACAGACCGCGCCGGGCGCGCTGGTAGCCGGAAGCCAGGCTGAGGCGCTGGTCGCGGCGCGCGGTTCGGGCGATGCGCTGCCCCTGCTGCCCGACGCCCGCGAGGTCTTGCTGCTGGACGAGGCCGCGCTGCTCCACGACGTTCACCTGATTTATGGCCGCGCCCCCGATGCGCGGCTGCCCGACACATGACCGAACATGGCGACGATCTCGACCGGCTGATGGCGGTGATGCAGGCCGGGTTCGATCCCGCCTTTGGCGAGGCGTGGAACCGGCGGCAGGTCGAGGATGCGCTGCTGATGGGCAATTGCACCTATGGCCTGGCCGGTGCACACGGCGCCGAGCCCGAACCGGGGGAACCGGCGGCCGGCTTCTACCTTTCCCGACACGGCTACGAAGAGGCTGAACTGCTGCTGATCGCAGTCGATCCGGCTCACCGGGGCAAGGGTATCGGCGGCGCTCTGCTGGCCCGCTTCGCGGCGGAAGCCCGGGCGCGCGGAGCGCAGCGCCTGCTGCTGGAAATGCGGCGCGGCAACCCGGCGGAGTCCCTTTATCGCAGCTTCGGGTTCGAGCAGATCGGCGAACGACCGGACTATTACCGCACGCCCGACGGCACGCGACTCGATGCCCTGACCTTTGCATTGGACCACTGAAATTCCCGGGGGAATACTGTTCTCTAAAATACTCGGAACAAGTCCTTCGGCGAGATTTTGACAGGTTCCGGCCCGATGCTTGCCAAGGTTTGGAATCGCGCCTATTGAACGGCCGTCTGCCAATAATGGCTGTGGCAATAACAAACAAACCCGCACCGGTCGCAAATTCGGAAAGGTATAGTCATGGACAACATTCAGTCCGACATGACGGAAACGCTTATCACGCTGACTTCGGATATCGTCGCAGCTCACGTCAGCAACAACAGCGTCGCGGTTGACGACGTTCCCGCCCTGATCACCAAGGTCTATGGCGCACTCGCCGGCCTGGGCCAGGCCGCTCCGGAACCGGAAGCCGCTCCGCTCAAGCCTGCCGTTTCGGTGCGTTCTTCGGTCAAGCCGGACAAGATCACTTGCCTTGACTGCGGAATGGAACTCAAGATGCTCAAGCGTCACTTGATGACGCATCACGACATGACCCCCGAGGACTATCGGGCGCGCTGGAATCTTGCCGCCGACTATCCGCTGGTCGCCCCGAACTACGCCGAGACCCGCCGCGATCTCGCCAAGAAGATCGGCCTTGGGCGCAAGCCTGGCGCCAAGCGCGGCGGGCGTAAGAAAGCCTGATTTTCCAGGCTTGCAGTTTTCGCGGAGAGATCCCTCGGGGCCTCTCCGCGCCAAACCATGACTCATTGAAGAATTCGCCCGCCCGACTATGATCGGGGAAGGCCTTGCTTTTCGATCTTCCGGAGTCACCGTGCAGCAACCCATCGACCTTGAAGCCCTCTGCGCCGAGCGGGGGCTGCGGATCACCGACCAGCGCCGCGTGATTGCGCGGGTATTGTCGGAAAGCCGCGACCATCCCGACGTCGAAAGCCTGCACGAACGCGCCGCCGCGATCGATCCCAAGATTTCGATCGCCACGGTCTACCGCACGGTCCGCCTGTTCGAGGAAGCCGGCATCCTCGACCGCCACGATTTCGGCGATGGCCGCGCCCGCTATGAAGCCGCGCCCGAGGCGCACCACGATCACCTGATCGACGTCGAAACCGGCAAGGTGATGGAATTCGTAGATCCCGAGCTGGAGGCGCTGCAGCGCCGGATTGCCGAAAAGCTGGGCTACCGGCTGGTCGACCACCGCATGGAACTGTTCGGCGTCCGCCTTGGGCGCGAGGGCTGACGGAGCAGCGCGGTGGCGCTTGCGCTGACACGGCCGCGCCCGATCTCGCCGCTCGGCTGGGTGCGGGTATCGCTGCGGATCTTGGCCATGGCGCTGCTGCTGCTGGCCTGCCTGCCGCTGCACTATCTTTCAACGCTGTTCACCCGGCACAAGCCGGTGCCGCGCTTTTTCCTCGGCGCAGTCGCCTGGCTGGGGGGCGTGCGGGTGCGCCAGCACGGCCACAAGGTCCACCGCGGCGCCTTCCTGCTCGCGAACCATGTCAGCTGGATCGATATTCCCGCGATGGCCGGGGCGACCGGCACGGCCTTCGTCGGGCACGATGGACTCGCCTCGATGCCGCTGCTGAAATGGCTGTGCAAGCTGAACGACACGGTGTTCGTCGCCCGGCATGACCGCGCCAGCGTCGCCCGGCAGGTCGCCCAGGTGCGCGAGGCGATCCGCGATACCGGCGCGCTGGCGATCTTCCCCGAAGGCACCACCAGCGATGGCACGGGCCTGCTCCCGTTCAAGTCCTCGCTGCTCTCCGCCCTCGAACCCCTGCCTGAAGGCATCGCGGTGCAGCCGGTGCTGCTGGACTATGGGCCAGAGGCCGCGGACATCGCCTGGGTGGGCGAAGAACATGGGCTCGACAACTTTCTGCGGATCCTGGCCCGGCGGCGTCCGGTGCGGCTCGACCTGCATTTCCTGCCGGTGCTGAGCGGGGATCAGGTGGCCAGCCGCAAGACCATCGCCGCCGCCGCGCGCGCGGCCATGCTGGAGCGGCTGTCGTCCCGGACTTGATCCGGGACCGCTGGCAACCTAGAGCGGGCCCTCCAGCGATCCCGGGTCAGGCTTGGGATGACGAGAGAAAATCCATGCGCCCCACCCCGCCCCCCAGGACCTACCGGGTCAAGAGCTTCGGCTGCCAGATGAACGTCTATGACGGCGAACGCATGGCCGAATTGCTCGGCCAGCAAGGCATCAGCCCCGCGCCAGAGGGCGAGGAAGCGGACCTGGTAGTGCTCAATACCTGCCACATCCGCGAGAAGGCGGCGGAAAAGGTCTATTCCGACATCGGTCGTCTGCGCCGCGAGGACGGTACCTCGCCGCTGATCGCCGTCGCCGGCTGCGTCGCTCAGGCCGAGGGCGAGGAGATCATGGCCCGTGCGCCCGCCGTGTCGATGGTGGTCGGCCCGCAGGCCTATCACCGCCTGCCGGCGATGATCGCCGAGGCAGTCGAAGGGCGCCGCGCAGTCGATACCGACATGCCGGCCGAGACCAAGTTCGACGCCCTGCCCGCGCGCCGCAAAGTTGGCCCCAGCGCTTTCCTGACCGTTCAGGAAGGCTGCGACAAGTTCTGCACCTATTGCGTGGTACCCTATACCCGCGGTGCGGAAACATCGCGCTATTTCAATGATCTGATCGGTGAAGCGGAGAAGCTGGTCGAAGCCGGTGCGCGCGAGATCACGCTGCTGGGCCAGAACGTCAACGCCTGGCGCGATGCCGACGGGCGCGGGCTGGAGCGACTGATCGAGCGGCTGGCGCTGGTCCCCGGCCTCGCGCGCATTCGCTACACCACCAGCCACCCCAACGACATGACCGAGGGCCTGATCGAGGCCCACCGCGACGTGCCGCAGCTGATGCCGTTCCTGCACCTGCCGGTCCAGGCGGGGAACGACCGGGTGCTGAAAGCAATGAACCGCAGCCACACGGCCGCCAGCTATCTTGCCGTGCTCGACAAGGTCCGCGCCGCACGGCCCGACATCGCGCTGTCTGGCGATTTCATCGTCGGCTTCCCCGGCGAAACCGACGCAGAGTTCGAAGATACGCTGAAGCTGGTCGAGGCGGTGGGCTATGCCCAGTGCTTCAGCTTCAAGTATTCCGCCCGCCCCGGCACTCCCGCCGCGACGATGGACGGACAGGTTCCGGTGGAAGTGATGGACGAGCGGCTCCAGCGCCTTCAGGCGGCACTCAACGCCTCACAGCTGGCCTTCAACCTCGCCTCGGTGGGCAAGCGCTGCACCGTGCTGGTCGAACGCAAGGGCAAGTACGAGGGTCAGTGGCTCGGCAAGTCGCCCTGGCTGCAATCGGTCCACTTCACCGGCGATGCGGCGATCGGCGATCTGGTCGAAGTGGAACTGGTCGAGGCCGGGCCGAACTCGCTTGCCGGGCAACTCGTCGCAGCGGCGAAATAATCCCCGGTCCTGCACGGGGGCTGCGCTTGCGCAGCGGCATTGGCGCCTTATCTTCCGAATCAGGGCCACGCCCGGCCCGCTGAAAGGAACGCGCCTCCGGCACCTATGGCCCGCAAACCCGCCCGGCCCCACGAAGCGGCCCCGCTCCGCCCCGAACAGTCCCGCCGCGCCCGCGCCGAGATCGAGTTCGAGGAAGCAACCATCCTTGGCGCATTGTTCGGGCAATTCGATGCCAACCTGGTGCAGATCGAGAACCGACTGGGCGTCTATATCTCCGCGCGCGGCAACCGGGTACAGATCGAAGGCCCGGAAGACGCGGTCGCCCGCGCCCGTGAAGTGCTTAAGGGGCTTCACCAGCGACTGCTCAAGGGCCAGGAACTGGATGCCGGCGCGATCGAGGCGCTGATTACCATGTCCGCCGAACCGACGCTGGAAGGGATCGTCACTGGTGCGCCTGACGCGCCCAGCGTGATGATCCGCACCCGCAAGAAGACCATCGTCCCGCGCAGCGCCACCCAGATCGAATACATGCGCGCGCTGGCAGCCAAGGACATCATCTTCGCGCTGGGTCCGGCGGGCACCGGCAAGACCTATGTCGCGGTGGCGCAGGCGGTTTCGCAGCTGATCACCGGCAGCGTCCAGCGCCTGATCCTCTCCCGTCCCGCAGTGGAAGCGGGCGAGCGACTGGGCTTCCTGCCGGGCGACATGAAGGAAAAGGTCGATCCCTACCTGCGCCCGCTCTACGACGCGCTCTACGATTGCATGCCGCCCGAACAGGTCGAGCGGCGCATCGCCAGCGGCGAGATCGAGATCGCGCCGATCGCCTTCATGCGCGGCCGGACGCTGGCCGATGCATTCGTCATCCTGGACGAAGCGCAGAACACCACGCCCGCTCAGATGAAGATGTTCCTCACCCGCTTCGGCCAGAACAGCCGCATGGTGATATGCGGCGACCCGCGGCAGGTCGACATTCCGGGCGGCGACCAGATGAGCGGCCTGAAAGATGCTGTCGAGCGGCTGGAAGGGATCGATGGCATTGCTGTAACCCGCTTCACCAGCGCCGACGTGGTCCGCCACCCGATCGTCGGGCGGATCGTCGAGGCTTACGAGGGCAAGGACAGCTAGCTTTCCCTTGCAAAGGGGTCGCAATTTCCGCCCTCTGGCCTATATTGGCCAGAGGGTTGGCGAGCGCCGGTCCGTTCCCGAAGCAGACAGTCCCCGAAGCCGGAGCCCGAACCATCGCGACCCCGACGCCAAGCCCTGCCATGCTGAACATCCCCCGCTGGACCATCGCCGCGCCGGTGCTGAGCATGCTGGCATTGCTCGCGGAGGCGTCCTCCTCGTTCTGGATCGCCGCGCTGGTGGCGCTGGTGCTGATCGGCGCGGTACTGGCGGCTGTCCATCATGCCGAAACCATCGCCCACTACCTTGGCGAGCCCTATGGCACGCTGCTGCTGGCCGTCGCGGTAACGGTGATCGAGACGGCGCTGATCGTCTCTCTGATGCTGGCAGACGGCCCCGGCGAAGCCGCGCTGGCGCGCGATACCGTGTTCGCCGCGCTGATGATCGTGATGAACGGGATCATCGGGGCCTGCCTGCTGGCGGGCGGCACCCGCCACCACGAGCAGCAGTTCACCCGCTACGGCGTCAGCGCGACGCTGGGGATGCTGGCGACGCTGGCCGTCCTGACCCTGGTGCTGCCGAACTACACAACCAGCACGCCGGGTCCGTTCTACACCGCCGGGCAGCTGGTGTTCGTCGCCGTGGTTTCGCTGATCATCTACGCGACTTTCGTCGTCGCTCAGACCGTCCGCCACCGCGACTACTTCCTCCACGGCATCGTCGATGATGAGCACGACGTGGACCCGGCCATGCCGGAACTGACCCGCACCTCGGCGCTAGCCAGCTTCGGCCTGCTGGTGGTTGCGCTGATCGCCGTGGTGCTGCTGGCCAAGGGCCTGTCGCCGCTGATCACCGAGGCGGTGGTCGCCGCGCAGGCCCCGCGCGCGGTGGTCGGCGTGGTCATCGCCGCGCTGGTCCTGCTGCCCGAGGGGCTGGCCGCGTGGCGCGCGGTGCGGCGCAATCACCTCCAGACCAGCCTCAACCTCGCGCTGGGGTCGGCGCTGGCGACC